>JBARXI010000192.1:0-21016 GCA_049647275.1 Microcoleaceae cyanobacterium | reverse complement strand
AAGTATAAGTATTGTGAGCAGAGTTTTTAGTAATGAAAGTAGCTATTACAGGAGCAACAGGATTTGTTGGCCGTCGCTTGGTGCAGCGTCTACATTCGGAGGGGGAGGAAATATTAGTTTTGACCCGCAACTCGGAGAGAGCTAAACTGGTTTTTCCTTCTTCAGCCTATCCTAATTTAGAGGTAGTTGCCTATGAGCCAAAACAGTCAGGTGTTTGGCAAAAGTCTATAGATGGCTGCGATGGTGTGGTTAATTTGGCAGGTGCTGGAATTGCTGATGAGCGTTGGAGTCCTGGTCGCAAGCGAGAGATTATGGATAGTCGCAAGATAACTACTGAAAAGTTGGTGGAGGCGATCGCCCAAGCTAATTCTAAACCTTCTGTATTGGTGAGTGGGTCGGCTGTCGGATATTATGGCACGAGTGAAACGGCGACTTTTGATGAAACTAGCCCCAGTGGGGATGATTTTCTGGCTCAGGTGTGTCAAGGTTGGGAAACTGCGGCCCAACCTGTTAAGGATGCGGGGGTGAGGTTGGTGATTTTGCGGATTGGTATTGTGTTGGGGATGGGTGGCACTGTGTCGAAAATGCTGACTCCGTTTCAGTTATTTGCTGGTGGCCCTATTGGCAGTGGTAAGCAATGGTTTTCTTGGGTACATATTGATGATTTGGTTGGTTTGATTTTGCATTCTCTGGGCCACCCAAACATACAAGGTGTGTTTAATGCTACTGCTCCTAATCCTGTACGAATGGGAGAATTTTGTCAAGATTTAGGAGAGGCTTTAAATCGACCTTCTTGGTTGCCCGTACCTGATTTTGCCATTGAGATGTTATTGGGAGATGGTGCTGTGGTCGTTTTGGAAGGTCAAAAAGTTTTACCGAAGCAGACTCAAGCTTCTGGTTTTGAGTATCAGTATCCTACTGTTAAACCAGCCCTAAAAAATATTTTGACTTCTGCTTAGATTTCTCTGATTTTTCTCAAAAGAAAGCTGCCTTAATCAGAAATTAATTTAAGGCAGCTTTCCCATTTTTATTTATCGGTGAATTAACACAGAATCTGGTTTACTTAACAGTTACTGATTCACTCATTTGTTCTTTTAATTTCTCTAAATTATCTGGATCGACATAGTGGCAGACTGCGTCATCTAGACAGATTAAAGCCCAACCAGATTCATCTATACTCATCAGTTTATAATCTGCTTGTTGGATAAAAAATCCTTTATGATTACGAGTTTCAGGCTTTACTTTAACGTCATTATTATTTTTCATTGTCTTTCAACTCCTTGTATTATATGGTTAGGCTTGACTCTATTATTGGGTTTTTTATAGGAGAATTTTTACTTCTCCAACTCACCTTACTACTTAGTAAAAATAGAGAGGTTAACTATTCCCAAGCTAATTTTGATATAAAGCACTTACTTATCGTGCCAACCTCACATCCTAAAAATGTTTTCTCTGATTTACTTGTTTTTAGACTACCTACTTTTCTGATTTTAAGATCAATTTTTGAGGTAGAAATATACTATGTACTTAAGGTACTTAAGTAATTTCTGAAGTTCTACAAATCATAACATGATTTTTTTGAGTGTGGTATAAAGTTTTTATACAATGTATAAAGTTTTTTTAACATTTATAGATTTTAAATTAAAGTTAGCCTTTACCGTTGAGATAAAAGCTAAAGCAATAGCTGGAATTACAAATCAAACAACCAACTTTTAATTCGAGTCAAGCTCGGCCAATCTGCTTTTTTCTCAAAACCATCCTTAATATTATTTTTAACTTCTTCGAGCCAATCAGAATCAGCCATAATCATTTGCTGTGCTTTCTCTACATGAGGCCTAACACCTTTTTCTTCTAATTCCAACATTGCTAAAGCCAAATTAATTCTGCCCTGGGGGTCATCTGGGTTGAGTTTTACTCCAGTCTTAGCTGCTTTATAAGCTGATTTAGGTTTATTTTCTAACAGATATAGCCAGGATAAACTAACCCAGCTAGTGCTACTTTTAGGAGCACGGTTTGTAATGTCTTTAAACAATGGAATTAAAGTCTTTGGGTCTTCTCCAGCCTTATATCTTTCTAATCCTTCTTGATATAATTCTTCAGGTGTCTGAGTCATTCTATTTGAGATTTTCTATTTTTAAATATTCACTACAAGAAACTAAGTTTACAGTTTTAGCCGGAAAAGTTCAAATAAATTATACGACTACGATATAAATAGGGGCACAATAAATACTGTGCCCCTAATATACAATTTTTCTCTGGGCTTTAAACCTAGAGATAGAAAGCAAAACAAACAATCGGAAAAGCTAATCCAGGCAATACTTTTCTTTTAGCTAATAGCTGAAGTGCTAATTGCTATATATTTTATCGGAACATTACATTTATGCCAAAGGCCAAAGAATTACCTTTGTTTGCTTCAAGCTCATTGATTTTAGGTAGTAAAAGACTTACCACAACCACAGGTTTGAGATGCGTTGGGGTTAGTAAACTGGAAGCCACCGCCAATTAGAGAATCACTATAGTCAAGCATCAAACCGTAGAGATAAAGAATACTCTTGCGATCGCAAACTACTTTAAACCCATCATAATCAAAAAC
Source organism: Microcoleaceae cyanobacterium (assembly GCA_049647275.1). Classification (GTDB taxonomy): domain Bacteria; phylum Cyanobacteriota; class Cyanobacteriia; order Cyanobacteriales; family Microcoleaceae; genus JASJEE01. The sequence continues at coordinate 18,423 of JBARXI010000192.1, read as the reverse complement.
CTCATCATCCTCTCTAATTGTGGTAGGATCTGAAAAATCCATCGTGTAAGACATTCCAGAACATCCGCCTTGACGTACCCCTACGCGCAGGCAAAGGTCTTTTCCTTGTTTCTCTCTCAAAAATCGAACCTGCTTAATCGCAGACTCACTCATCATAATGCCTTTTTGCTGAGACTGAGTAGTTTGTGTCATTTGTGCTTCTAGCTCCTTGTAATTTTTTTTTACACTCTCACCACACTTATCAATTTATTTATAGTGGGAGATTCTTGCTTCAATGACTCTTAACTAGGTCAAACAAAACTTGTTGCTTAACCTCTTAGAGATAATCGACCCAAGCTTTCTTGCTCCGTCTTTACGCTGAGGTTTTCTCAGGGCAGGCAGTGCGCTTTTGTTCGATGGTATGCTCCACCGCCATTAATCCTATTTTTTTTTTATAGACAACAAATAATACTTCTACCTATATTCTACAATATCTATATAGAAATTATAATACCAATTTACTTAAATTTAAATATTTTCACAAATTGCCATTTAATTATTACCTAAAATTCTTATTAGTTAAATTTTTCAGCCGATCCTATTCCTCATCCATGACTTCTGAGTGCTGTAAAGCAGTATAACTACGAGGGGTTATTTTTTAATTAATTAAAAATAGGAATTATATTGATTATTATATTTATTATATCTAAATGTAGCTTAGTCATCTTTAGGCTAAAATAACACAGCTAGAATACTGAAATAGTTATCACATATACCCAAAAGCATAATTAATAGTCACAAAAGTTAGATACCCAAACCTGCCAAACTGTTAGTGTAATGGTAGAATCATCAAAAGCTAGGAAATAAATCAACCGCAAGCCATAAATTACTGTATGAAATGAACTACCATATATATTCCCTTATATTCCTTGCTCCTAGCACTCGCTAAAATTATATAGCACAAAATCACCTTAAGATTGCTAAGGCCCTCAGCAAAAAGTATGTAGAAAAAAAGACATATTTTAGCGATGGCTGAATTCATAAGTATCAACAAGGAAAAATTATCCACCGATTGCTTCATCCTCACAGGCTTAGTCTATGGCAGCTCTCAATACTTCAACAGTTCGTAGGTTACAAAAGTTACAACAAGTTCCCAGTGTGTGGGAAGGCGATCGCCGTCCCTTATCTTCAGACTCAAGCCCTAACCCAGAACTAGAGTCAGAAACAACAAACGAATGTATTATCTGGGTAGATGGCTCTCAAGGAATGGTGCGAGCTATGGACATGGTAAAGCCAGAAATTGGCCCGGAAGCAATTGTCCGGACACTACTGCGAGCTATGGAAAGTCCTCAAAGTCCAGCTCCAGCAATTAGGCCCCAAAAAATAGTAGTTAAAGACCGAGAAATTCAATTTTTTCTTAGGGGAGTCCTACAAGACTTAGGAATTACTATAGACTATGTACCAGATTTACCTTTAATTGATGAAATATTTCGGGGACTACAGGAAGTAGCAGAAAATCGTCCTCCTCAACTACCTCCTGAATATGCAGAAGCTTTAGTAGAAAAAGCATATAAGATTTGGGATGATGCCCCCTGGGAAATATTAGGAGAGCATCAAATTATCTCCATAGAACTAAATCAGTGGGATATAAAAAATCTCTATGTCTGTGTCCTGGGAAAATTGGGTATGGACTATGGCATTCTGCTGTATCGTTCTTTAGATTCTCTCAAAAGATTTAGAGAACGAGTAGCCTATGAAAAATCATTTGAAGATTTAGAAGAAGCCTTCTTAGGTCAAGATTGCTTATTTGTTACTTATGAAAGTCTAGAAGAAGAAGAAGATGATGATGACACAAACATCGAAAATTTGTCAGTGTCAGAAATTCAGCCCACTTTTGGTAATTTGCATCCTCTAGAGGGCCTCAGATCGATCCTCTACGAGGAAGAAGCGGCTACAACATTGGTAGCTTTAGAAGCACTACATCGCTTTTTACGAGCCTCCCGCCGGAAGATGACAGGTGATAAATTCCCTAGCATCAGCAGTCGCTACCGTATCCCATTACCAGAATCAAATCAGGAAAATCAGGTAGTCTCTATTAAAGTGGCAACTATGCCAGAAGTAGCAGCAGAACTTTATGAAATGGCTACTGAGGCAGAAGCGGAACAAGATGAAGAGTTTGCCATTGAAATGCCCATGCTCAAGGATGATTTAGTCCCACCAAACTCTCTCCTCAGCTTGGGAGTAGTACCCTGGGAAACCGTAGAATATTTGAGGGATAACGCCAAACTACATCAAAGTCCAGAGGTAGATATTAAACCATCAGGAGATGGCCTACCGATAATTTTGATTCAAACTTCCCTGCCAAAAGCAACTAAGTTAATTGAAGATTTGCAAGAATGTGAGGGGCTTCATGGTATTGGGTTTAGTCCTGGGGAAGACCCAATGGAGGAAAAAAATTATGATTTGGGTATCTTGAAAACTTACGATGGCATACTGCATCTATTCGGTGAATTTATGGAAAATGACCCAGTACATCGGGAAGCTCGGCAAAAGTGGGATCGGCGTTGCCGGGCAACTAACGGATGGTGCGGTTTAATTATTGCCAGAGGTATCACAGGTGCTTCCCGTGGTCAACCCCAATTTAAAGATATGGTGGCTTTGTTTGAAGTCCGATCGCTCGACTCTCAAGAATTAGGTATTGGACCATTACAGTTAATCCCAGTATCTTTTTAATTGAGAAAGCTAGGAGACAGAAGGCAGAAGGCTAGCAATTGGAATAGAATTCCATCATGATCGTAATCTCAAAACTCCTGATGTCAGTAAATCAAGTTGCTGTGAGGGTGATTTTTGATTTCTAAAAAATCAGCCATCAATAAACAAATCAGGACTTACGCAAAATTATCTATTGTACACCTCTTTGGTAGTGTAAGGTGCGTTGCAACGCACCCTACAGGGCCGACTTTTTAGTTAAGTCATAGATTGCGTTTTTGGCAGCTCGTTACATGGAAAGCTTGATTCTTGACATCCTCCCGATGCCCGTGCTTACGCGAGCCCCGCGGGATGCCCTAACATCGCGCTCTAGGGGCTTTCTGCTGCCTCTTGCCTCCTCCGGAGGAGCTGCGCTAACAGAGGAGCTGCGCTAACATAGCACCTGCCTCCAAGGCTGAACGTCTTTTTGGTCTTAAGGTCGCTCCTAAAGACTTGCCAGCGCGGCCAGAGGGGGTCTCCCCCATGAGCGACTGGCGCTGACACTGCTAGCCCAGCAGCCTTATTTATTTGATCAAAAATAGCATATTATTTTAAGAACCGCAACATTGATTGGTTTTCCTCCCGACGCTCCCCTTATAGCTGCCGCTAGGCTCCGCCTTTTCCTACGGAATGCGCTCGCATTCATGTCGGCGACAGCCGAAACGGGAGAGCGCGGGTCTCCAACCAACGTTGAGATGACCTAGGAAAATGCTCGGCGATCTGTTTGCTTTAGCAAAGTTCCTCTGTTAGTGCAGCTCCTCCTCAGGAGGCAAGAGGCTAATCTGTCGCCCCTTAATAGCGAGGGTTGCGAGGAGAGCGTTTCCAAGTCAGTCTGTTAGGATAGCAACCTTAAAGTCAAAAGTCAAAAATTGAAGGTACAATTATTAATATTTGTAAAAAAACTGAGCAAGGAAATAAATAATGCGAGTTGCGATCGCAGGTGCGGGATTAGCAGGCATGGCCACAGCAGTCGAGCTGGCAGATGCTGGACATGAAGTAGAAATTTTTGAATCTCGCCCCTTTGTAGGGGGAAAAGTTGGTAGTTGGGTCGATGCTGAGGGCAACCATGTAGAAATGGGTTTGCACGTTTTCTTTGGCTGCTACTACCAACTGTTTGAGTTAATGAAAAAAGTCGGTGCTCTGGATCATCTCCGACTCAAAGAACATACTCATACCTTTATCAATAAAGGAGGTAAAACTGGAACATTAGACTTTCGCTTCTTAACCGGAGCTCCCTTTAATGGCTTAAAAGCTTTCTTTACCACATCTCAGCTATCTGTGCAAGATAAGCTGCAAAACGCGCTCGCTCTAGGCACCAGCCCCATAGTCAGAGGATTAGTCGATTTTGATGGGGCCATGAAAACGATTCGCGATTTAGATAAAATCAGCTTTGGTGAATGGTTTCGCGGTCAAGGTGGGTCTGAAGGCAGTATCAAAAAAATGTGGAACCCCATTGCTTATGCACTGGGCTTCATTGATGCAGATAATATTTCTGCCCGATGTATGTTGACAATATTCCAATTATTTGCTGCAAAAACAGAAGCATCAGTAATGCGGATGTTAGAAGGCTCTCCCTATGAATATCTCCACAAACCAATTATCGAATACCTAGAAGCCAGAGGTACTAAAATCTATACCAGACGACAAGTACGAGAAATTCTGTATACCGAAAATGATGGAGAAACTCGTGTCAATGGCATAGTTGTAGCCAATGGCGATACAGAAGAAACCATTCATGCTGATGCCTATCTTTTTGCCTGTGATGTACCGGGTATTCAGCGCATCTTGCCCAAAGCTTGGCGGAAATGGCCTGAGTTTGACAACATCTATAAATTAGATGCAGTGCCAGTAGCAACGGTGCAGTTAAGATTTGATGGTTGGGTAACTGAATTACATGACAAAAACCAACGTCAACAGTTAGATCGTGCTGCGGGTATTGATAATTTACTTTATACTCCAGATGCAGACTTCTCCTGTTTTGCCGATCTAGCACTAACAAGTCCTGGAGATTATTATCGACAGGGGGAAGGGTCTCTATTACAGTTAGTGTTAACACCAGGAGATCCATTCATTAAACAGAATAATGAGGCGATCGCGCACCATGTCTTAAAACAAGTCCATGAACTATTCCCCTCTTCACGGGAATTAAATATGACTTGGTATAGTGTGGTGAAATTAGCTCAGTCTCTATATCGGGAAGCCCCTGGTATGGACCCTTACCGTCCTCATCAACAAACCCCAATACCTAACTTTTTTCTAGCAGGTAGCTACACTCAGCAAGACTATATTGATAGTATGGAAGGGGCAACTATTTCTGGAAAGCAAGCAGCTAAGGTAATTTTAGCAAATGTTGAAACTATCTTGAGACGATCGGTAGTAGCAACCAGTTAAAATTAAGTGAAATAGGGCAGCATTGAACAATTTATAATTTTATCCAATGTTGCTCTTTGATATTTATTTACTAAAAAATAATCAGATCCAATAATTAATTTACAATCTTATGACTGATTGGCTAGAACATAGCGTACAAATAGAAGTAGCTGTTCCAATAGATTTAGTTTGGCATCTTTGGTCTGACTTAGAACAAATGCCGCAATGGATGAAGTGGATTGAATCTGTGAAAGTTCTTGAAGATAATCCAGACTTATCTCGATGGAAATTAGCTAGTGGTAATTTAGAGTTTAGCTGGCTTTCTCGGATTGATAAAATAGTTCCCCATCAAATTATTCAGTGGGAATCTGTGGATGGTTTACCCAACCGAGGCGCAATTCGTTTCTACGACCGCCATGGTAGTAGTATCGTCAAGTTAACTGTAGCTTATGGGGTTCCTGGCTGGTTAGTTAGGATTATGGATAACTTATTTTTAGGTAGGATAGTAGAATCTACTTTGATGGCAGATATGGAAAGATTTCGTGATTATGCCCTTGCTGTTCAAGCTAAATCTTAACGTAATATGTATAGCAATCAGGAATGATTTATGAGCATTTTATTTCTTCGGTTTTTCCTGTTCGCTGTTCCCTAAAAGCTGAGAATATCTTACAAATCAAATAAGATTGCTATATTACTTTTTTATCATTAGATGTCTCCAGAAAAGGGGGAGTAGGGAGTAGGGAGTAGGGAGTAGGGAGTAGGGGGAAATAATTAATGATTTATGGGCGATAATTGATTAGAGTTGTTGGAAAATCAAAACTGAAACTGCTAAAAAGCTTACTATATAAGCTTTTTAGTTATTTAAGTACCAGAAACACTATACCCTTTAACTGATAAGGGTTTTAGCCACTTTTTTAGCTTAATTCCAAACAAGTCTATTTTATTTTTTATACCGGAACTATACCAACACCAGGGCAAACGCATCTAATTTTTTTGACAAATGACCAAAAATACAATTTAAGAATAGTCTTTGCGCTCGTGCCGAATTTTATCCTCAATAAACAGTAAGAATATCAATAATCATTAACATTTTTGCATCCCAAAAGCTTAAAAATTAGTTTGAAATTAGGCAGTTATCAAAGATAATTATTGTATAAATAATCGCAATATTTAACAATAACACTCCAGGCTATAAAGAGTATTTATGAATATTTTAGCAACTTAGAATATCCTAGATTTGAGAGAAAAAAACGTCATAAATCAATTGATACAGGGTCATTTTATTCTAGATTTTGGCAATGAATTTATTTACTTTCAGGAAACGAAAGATCAAATTCCTAAAGCTTGAAATAACGAGGTTTCTTAAATACAGAAAATGGCACAGTTTAGAATGAAATAGCCCTGTTAATTGATATTATTACTATTACGATTTTTGCTGTAATTTGTGGTGCGGATACATGGGTGGATATAGAAGCTTATGGGGAATCTAAGTATCCATGGCTCAAAGAGTTTTTATAATTACCATAAGGCATTCCTTCTCACGATAAAATTGCCCGAGTTTTTGCACGTTTAGACCCGGAACAATTACAAAAATGTTTCCTGTCATGGATTCAGTCAGTAAGTCAAATAACCTGTGGTGAAATAGTAGCAATTGATGGTAAAACTCTCAGAGGTTCTTATGACCAGAAAAATTCTCAAAAACTCATTCACATGGTGAGTGCTTGGGCTACAGCAAATCGCCTAGTTTTAGGTTAAGTAAAAGTAGATTAAAAATCAAATGAAATTACTGCAATTCCTAAACTTCTCAAAGTTTTATCTGTTTCTGGTTGTTTGGTAACAATTGATGCCATGGGATGTCAAAAAAAAATTGCTCTTACAAATTACAGAACAACAGGCTGACTATGTAATTACTGTGAAAAAAAATCAATGAAATAGCCCTGGCAAAAATATAGAGAAAAAAAAGTTAATTTTATTATAACCAGCCTCGCAGACGATACACTACTAAACCTATATATTCTTTCAGGGCTTTGGTAGAATCTTGTAAGTTTCCAGCATCAGGAATAATATTTAACAACATAGCTTGCCAACTACCTTTTCTTTCTTCTAGGTCTTTTTCAGTAACAAGGAAATCTGTTGGTGCAGGAATTACTTCAATTCCCTGCTTTTGGAATATTAAAATTGAGCGTGGCATATGTAGTGCTGAAGTGACTAACAATACGGCTCCTTTTATTCCTTTATTCTCTAAAATTTGCTTGACATTAACTGCATTTTGATAAGTATTTAAAGAATCAGTATCTTGTAAAATTGCTGTTGCTGGCACTCCGATAGTTGTAGCAATTTTTGCCATATCTCCCGATTCTGGGGGGCCACCATCTTTCCAGTCAACTCTACCCCCACTTAATATGATTAAAGGTGCTTTTCCTTGTTGATATAATCTGACTCCATGCAAGATCCGATCGCCTGCTTCACTCACATCGACCCAAGGGCGTGGAAAATTAGCTGGTTTAATCCCACCACCTAACACCACTATTGCTTCTGCTTGGGGTAATGTTTCCGTTGGTAAGTTTTGCCATTCTAAAGATTTAATTAATCCTTGAGAAACCCAAGAATTACTAAACACAAATATCACAGTGAATGCTAGAAAAATTGTTAATGCTGACCATTTAGGATACCACCATAGCAGCACAAAAGCTATCAGCATTAGCAGGCAAGATAAACCCAATGGATAGATAAATAAAGGGAGTAACTTAGATAAAAATAAAAACATAAACTAGGAATTAATACAGTAATTATAATTAGTATTTTTTCCGCCGAGATTTTGAAGACATTTGACTTTGCCTAAGAAACCAACTCCAGATAGAAACACCACTACGTTCTTGAGGAGTTTTCGGCCATTTCTTGATTTCTTTAGGTGGTTTTGATGGAGTCTTAGAATCTACAGGTTCAACATTTGGTTTTTCTGGCTCTTCTGGTCTTGATTCTATTCGCGACCAAAACCCTAATAAGCCTCCAGCAATTCCTCCAATTATTCCAAAAATAATGCTTAACTTAATTGTATATCCTAGTAAGCTAAAACTAATACTGAAGAATAAACAAAGTATTATGCCTACAATGACACCGATTGCGGTTGATGATGATTTTTCCATAATTTTCTATTGCATAAATTAATTTTTGAATAATTTTAAATTTAATTTTTATACCTTTGGAAAAGTAAAGATAGTATACTCCCAAAAATTAACAAATAAAACCTAAAAACCATCCCTATGTTAATCAAAAATCCTAGTTTTAGTTAAGTCTATAATTAAACTGTATTATTGAGTTAAGAATTTTTTGGGCAAATTTGTCACGTGTAAAAGCTCTTCTTGACCAAAAAATAAGGTCTCAAGCCTCCCCTTTTAAGGGGATGAAAAGCGGTTGTTTTGCTGCCGCACAACTGCGCTCTTCGCGGAGCGACATGTAAAGCGGAGCTTCCCATAGGGTGGGATGGCGTTTTGCTGGCGCACAACTCCGTTAACGGCTTGTCGCCGACATGTAAAGCGGAGCGGCTCTGCACTCTTCGGGTTTCCTCAACATATCCAATCGACCAAGAGAAAGTAAATTTCAGTATTTTCTTGCCTCTGGCTTTCCTACGGAATGCGGAGCAAACAGCGGTCGGTACTGATAACTGAAGGGCGCAGTTCCTCCGGAGGAGGCTAACTGAAATGACGTTGTTGCTCAGATGAATTTTGGTCCGATCTGAAACCTATTGCCCGATCGCTCCAGCTTGGTTTGTAATTATAGCAGTAATAGGAATAATCTCACAAATGAATTTTGAACCAGAGTAGGCAAGCTAATAACATTTAACATTGTCTTTAGGGAACCGACGCGTTGTAATGGGTGTATGCAGGGGATTACTCCCCTGCCGGAAAGGGGACGGCCACTTCAGTTGCCGGGACGTTTTTTATCGGGTAGCTAAAGTTGAGGGGTTTTCAAATTAGCGATTTTTTTTAGATTAACCAAAATTATCATCCCATCTCTGATAATGAAACGTCAATTCAACTAACTATTAATTACTTGCTGAATTTTATTTCCCCAAAAACCTTCCAAACGCGGACCTTGAATTTGTACAACTTCAGAAGCTAGATAATTTCCCCAACGTGCAGCTTGAGTGGGGCTGAAACCATGGGTAATACCAAACAACACGCCACCAGCAAAAGCATCTCCTGCCCCAACAGTATCGATCGCCTTTACAGGAAACCCAGCTACAGAAGTAATCTGTTGATTATCCACAACTAAGCAACCTTCCTTACCGTTAGTAATAAAAGCTGTTTCTACCAAATTCCCAATTTTCACAGCGCATTCTTGCAAAGACTCTATCCCACAAAAACTACGCACTTCATCAGCATTACAAAACAACACATTAGAATAATCTGAAACTAACTGGCGGAAATCATCCGCAAACATATCTACCAAAAACTGGTCAGAGAAAGTAAAACAAACCTCCACTCCTTGGCGCTTTGACTCTTCCATTGTTTGAATACAAGCTTGTTTAGCATCGGGAGCAGACCACAAATAACCTTCTAAATAACTATATTTGCAGCGCCTAATCTGTTCAACATCTATATCATCAGCACCAAGATTTATAGAAACTCCCAGGTTAGTACACATAGTACGTTCTGCATCGGGAGTTGTCAGTACAACACAAGTTCCAGTCGGTCCGTTTTCCATAGACGTAGGAACTGCATTAAACTCAATATTTGATTCCAACATATCTTGGCGGTATAGTTCTCCATTGGGGTCACTGGCAACTTTGGCAACAAAAATACCTGTTCCCCCACTTTGAGCGATGGCAATCATGGAATTTGCTGCTGAACCTCCAGAACGCATTTGTAAAGATGTATGTTCTAGATCGTGTAAAATACTTCCCTGTCTTTGGGCATCCATCAAAGTCATCCCACTTTTTTGTAGGGAGTGTTTGGTAATGAGGTCTTCTTCTACAAATGCTAGGATGTCTACTAGGGCGTTCCCAACACCAAATACATCTAATTTCTGGGTGTTTGCTGCTGTTGTCATTGATTTTGTTTTGATTTTGCATAGATATCATATCAGTGTTTGACTTTCGTTTTTGGGGGATAGTTTCTCCACTTTGTATATATAGACACAGACACTACTTGAAGCAATCAAGTTTCCCATCAACAGCATTGCTCTGGCCATCAAACTAAACCGGTAAAGGTTAAAGATTTGATTAAAGTATTAAAGTTCTTAAAATGAACAAAAATTTGAAGGAGATAAGGGATATCTAGGTGGGGAAAGAGTGGATACACCAAAAAAAACAAGAATCCAGAAAATGTCACTAGAAGCAAAGGAAGAGGATCGGCGAAAAGCTCAAAAAGCGAGTGCTTAATTCCCCGTCGCACGGCGAATGTAAGAAGCACTCAAGAAAGAGAATATTTGTAGAGCATATAATAAAAATATTTGGAGTGGCAGGAGAAAGATTCAGATTAAAAGATAGTAATTATGAAAAAGTAATTTTAACAATATGTGGTTTGGTAAGATTAAGAATAGGAGCATTTATATTAGTATAACTCATATCTTCTGGGGAAAAATAAAATAATAAAAAACTGGATAAAGATGGTAAATAATTAACAATAATTATCTCTAATACTCTAAGATCGTAAAAAATAACTATCTGGAGGATTTGGGGTTGGCGGAGCCTAGCGGCTGCTACATCGCTCTCTAAAAGATAGTTAGAGTAAGTGCTTGAAATTTTTTTGAGATGTCTATTAGAAAGGTACAAATTCCTCTGTACAACTTGGAAAAATGGGGCAAAATACGGTAGTTATAAATATGTCAGGATATTGGTTGCTACATACCTCTCACGATCAGAAAGTCAGTTGTAAAAATTATTACTTGTTTACCACCACCCAAAATACAAGGATACAACAAGGTGCAAACTGAAACAGATTTTGATGACTAGGTTGCGGTCTCCATGACTTCCGAAATTTCTACACAGAGGAAGTTTCCCAAAACCTAAATTGGATTAGCTATTTGTAATATTATTTGATCTAATTGGCATAAAACCTAAAATCTACTATGAATAATAAATATCATTCTTGGCAAGCTGAAAATGTAGAAGCGATTCGACAAAGAATATTATGGCTACAAGAACAACCAGACGGCATAATTTTCTCTATACCTTCTAATATTCATTTAATTACAGTCAACAAACTGAAATACTTACTCCAGCTAATTTTAATAGAGAAAGTAACCAAGTACACCCCTTGGACTCAATCTATACTTAATCTTAATCATCCCCTACATTTATCATTACAATATACCCAGGCAATGATGCTAGGTTTAATTTGGAATAGTCATCCCAAAAAAGTATATATGGCAGGATTAGGTGGGGGTAGTATTGCCTTAGTTTTACACCATTATTTTCCCGAAGTGATAATTGAATGTGCAGAAATTGATCCGAATATGCTGCAAGTAGCGAGAAAATTTTTTGGCATTCCCTCAGATGATAGATTTAAAGTAAAAATTCAAGATGGTAGAGAATATCTTGAACAACAAAATTTACCTGGTAATTATGATATTATTTTGATTGATGTTGCTTTAGGTAATGGTTATATTCCATATAATTTATCTACTTTAGAGTTTTATCATATTTGTCATCGTAATTTATCAAAAACAGGAGTTTTAATCATCAATACCTTGGAAAAAAAAGATTTTAAAAATATGTATATTAAAACGCTTCAAAGTGCATTTTCTGAGGTTTATTTTTGTCAAACTCAGGGTGGTAATAATATTATGATTGGGAGTCAAGAAAATAATTTAAGTACGGCAGAAATTATAGAAAAAGCTAAGTTATTACAAGAGTCTCATCAGTTTAGTTTTTCTTTGGTCAATCAAGCTGTTAATTTAAAATCTATTCAGCAAATACCTCATATCAATTTAGAGTCAGGGCAAATTTTTCAGGATGCCTCTTCCCCACCGGATTATTTTAATGCTTGGTTATTTTAATTTATCGCAAAAAAAACAGCCTGAGGCAATAGTAGAAAATACTTCAATACTGAAGGCAGTAGTAGGAAATACTTTAATACTGACACAAGGCTGATGATTTATCTTCGGCTATAACCCTAAAGGCTATTTGTTAGAAAGATGGGTGATGTACTCCTGACTAGAGAGAACAATTTACATCTGGATTTAGACTAGCAATTTTTTTTTGTGTTTACAATAGTTGGAGAGGAATTCCTGACTTAAGTTACTTTTCTAACTTTTTCTCAATATCTACCAGTAAAAATGTCAGAAATGTTAGAACAAATTATTGAATACGATAATTCACTACATATTTGTAGCGGCTAAGTTGCTGAGGCGTTGTATTAATACGATTGACTGCTTGCTTCACCCAAAACCAATAACTGTCAGCAAGTTTTCCTAACTCCAACGTTGGAGTATTCCAGTTTTCTGCCACTTAATGCTGAGTTTTAGCTTGAGCGACCGCTTTAGTGGGAGAGTGGGGATGATAAGTAGGCACACAAAATAACCAGTGCATTTTAATATTAACAGGACTTACGCACCGAACTCTAAGCTAAGAATCATTTAGTTGTATATTCCCTGTTTGTTGCCTGTTGCTTTCCCCAAAAATTGGATATATGGTTTCAATACTAAACAGTTTACCTGTAGTCTGGTGAGTTGTAACACACTTTACACCACAAATAGTCTATGACAGAGTATAGATCCGTAAGTCCTGATTAATAAAAAATAGTGTCATACCAATTTTATGTGAGGCTGCACAGAATTATGAAATATCTTAATTGGTCAGTCCTTATATTTGGTTGTCTTCGGTTAATTCTTTTTTACATTTTATTCTATGCAACTTCATATTAATTTGGTATCAGTCTAGATATAGTAGAAGATTTAACGTTGAGAAAATAGAAGGGTGGTTAGGTTTACAAACCACCCACAAACTTATCAGATTTCACCTGCTGTAAAACATAACTATAAACAGGTTCAATTTCCCGAAAATATTCGGCTTCACCAACATTATCTGACACAAAAAATAAGGTCAAACATTTAGTAACTCCTGCCTCAGATTCTAAATTATCATTACCCACCACAACTTTTACCGGATTATTAGTAAATTGATAATTTGCCAATTCAGCTATTTGATTAAAAATATTAAATAACCGTTCATATTCTTCCTCATTACGAGGCATAACTGCCACATACCTCGGCCTCATCGCTGCATCTTCCGTAGACAAATGACCTTGACAACTAGAATAAGTTATACAGTTTAATTTGAGAATTAAAGCAATAGTTAAATCTCTAACTCCAGGTTCAATTGACCGTTTAAAATAACGATGATATTTAGTGAAAATTGGTGAATCGCAACAGGCAGCAGTGCCAGTAGTATTAATATTACCGTTAGGGCTTTGTTGAAATATATCAAATTCTGTTACTTCAACAAATCTATCTTCCCAGGAATCTAGAAAAGATTTTAAGTCACTAAATTCAGTCATAATTTTCAATATTTTCTCAGGCTAAAATTATAATTAACTCTGTATCAATAATTATATAGCAGTCCTGAATAATTAAGCGTTTCTGGCCCAATGTCCTATAAATTTTTGCGTTTAACTCTGGTTAAATCCCACCGACAGGAACAATACCTGTGTTTAAATTCACGCTCCTACAAAAAAAATTATAATTGATATAGCAATCCTATTTAAGTCGTAAATTTTTGCTGCTAGTAACTGTTAAGTATTAGGTTGTAGGTATAAAAAAAATATACATATACGTTCTTCACAAATGATTTAGGATTGCTATATAATAGACAACATAAAATCCCTGGAAATATTCATCAGACTAACCAACAAAAATATGTTGGATACTAAGCAAATAGATGTAGGTCGGGGATTTTATTCTTCCTTCTTCCTTCTTAAAACCATGACAAATGTTCCCAACTTCTGCGAAAATGGTTATCAAATAATTCACTAACTCGGATATAACAACATTGGCGGTCGAGTTACTTATTTCATGGGGGATAAAATTCGATAACTATAATTGGTTGTATCTGGTTTAATACCAGGGTCGTTTCATTCTAGATTTTGGCAATAAATTTATTAATTTTCAGGCAGCAAAAGATAAATTCCCTAAAGCTTGAAATAACCTGGTTTCGTAAATATATAAAATGGCACAGTTTAGAATGAAACAGCTTTGGGTTTAATACCCATACTTAAATCTTCAATAGAATTGCTCACCATCCCAAAAGTAGAAAAGAATTGGTACTGACCTCTGCTAATATCAAGCATAGACTTTTTCGCTTCGCTGATTGTGTTTTTGCAGTTGGGGCAATCAAAGCAATGCCAATACAACTGTAAAGAAAAAATCTGAGCATCCAACTGTTTAAGATGCTTAAAACAGAGGTTGGGTGAGAATTATTATAGAATGAATCAGGAATTTAATTAGCAATTTATTCTTTATTCATTGGTAAGATGTTAGTTAATATTTCTGTAGTTTAAATACAGGAAAGCTTATCCATAATCACAATTTTTATCTCTAATTTGAGGTGTTTGGTTTCGTTGTTTTTTACCAAAGCTACATGAAAATCACGAGAGAATGAATTAGAGATTTGATTAGCAGTTTTCGGTTTATTTCTTGGTAAACATTTGGTTGATATTTTTCTAGTTTAAATACAGGAAAGCTTATCCATAATCACAATTTTTATATATTTTTAGATGTAGGTTGGGTTGACCCGGAGGGAAACCCAACCTACATCTAAAATTAGAAATGTTAGATTTGGCTGACATTTACCAAACCTACATCTACATGGGGTCCGATAAAACCCCAACGTTGGGGTTTGCTATCATTGGGTTTGGCTGACATCTACCCAACCGAAATCTATATCGGGTGGGATAAAACCCCAACGTTGGAGTTTGCTATCATTAGATTTGGCTGACATCTACCTAAAGATTTATGCCCAGACTACTGAATATCACGAATTTTCAAAGGAGTTGCTTCCATCTGAGCATTTGCCTCCTCCAACTTTTCGCGAGAAGACATCACACAAACAGAACTTTTTTCCATCCCCGCAGAAAACACATCCAACAGTGTCTGCTTCACATCCGCCACCGTCGCAGCAAGCGATCGCTCATAACGTTCCTGCCGTGACTCAGCAGTTTGGGCAGTCAAATGACGTTCCAAAGCCAAACTTGTCGCCACCTCTGGGCGCAACACAGGAGAATCATTCTGAGTAGTAGCAATAATCGCCCGGTCAACATCAGTCTGAGTCCAATCAACATCCTTCAAATAATCAATCAAACCAGCAAACACATCAAGAGTACGACTAACATGAGGGTCGCGGTACGAATACAGAGAAATACCCTTTCCTAAACCACTGTAAGCACATCCTGCACCATAAGCATTACCCTTCAAACGGATTTCACTAAACAGATAACCCAAACCCAACAAATGAGCCCCCAACTCTAAAAGAGGAGACTTTTCGTGACTGAAGTGAGGCGCAGGCATAGTCTGAACGCAATAAGCAACCTGTACAGGCCCCGCTAAACCCTCCCGCACATTGTAAACAGGATCGAAGCGACCACGAAAATTATCTCCTGGTTGTTGCTTCTGCTGGCTGCCCCACTCTGAGAGAGTTTTCTGCACTACCTCATAAGCCCGGTCTGAACCTGTGAAACTAGCAGTTAATGGCTGATTCGCCACATAATCCCGGATAGTTTCAATTTGTGTCATCAAATTTGCCCCATGCTCATCAAAGCGAGCGCATGCTTTGTTCAGTAACTCCAGTTGGGGTAAACCGTTAATAATCTCACTAATCTTAGCTTCCGGTGTCATTCCGGCACTCGCCCGCAACATAGCAGTATAGATGCCGTTGTACACTAAATCTGAACTACATTGAGCGTGAGACTGATTAACTACATCGCGCAGCCGAGCTGTATCGCGAGGATTCACCGCAAAAATCATATCTCGCAACAACTCTAATGCTGGCTCAATCTGTTCATCAAGGGTTTTCAGGGTAACGCGAAATCCATGTACAGGGCGATAGGCGTCTTGAGCATAAGTCCGCAACTGACATTGAAAATTGATTCCGCCAGTATTAGAAGCAATGCGCCGAGCAATTTGCTCATAGTTCATTTCCCCCGCACCCAACTTTCGCAGTGCATCTATATAAGTAGGCACGTACAGCCATAAATCTTCAAACAGCCCCCGCAGACTAAAATCCAGTTGCAAATAGTTAACCCCATTTGACAAAACCTGGTTGCGTAATATTGTCACCCCACCATCAAGGTGTTCGACTTCAGTGGGAATATTTTCTGGTTGTTGCGGTAAGTCGCTTACTTGTAGTTGAGGCAGTTTGGCTACTGCTTCCGGAGCATTGGGAGTGCCAGATTCAACTTCTAATTCCTCTGCCTCAGTGGCGATTTGCTCTAGTTGTTCAGGGGTCAGTTGAGAACGCAATTGTTCGACTTGAGCTGCTACTGCTTGGTCGTATGTAGATTGCCATTCTCGCTCTGGCTTCAATGTCAAAGTTAAACGGTGGGAATTATTTAGTAACTTTTCGCGGATAAGGTTGTTGAAATAGCGAGGGTCTTCTGTATAACGTTGTTTACATTCGGCGAGGCGATCGCTCATATTTAAAAATGTCAACGGGTCGTTACCATAAATCCAAGTTTGCATCACCCGAAACAACATCCGCAAAGGATACATCCGCGCAATTTCTTGATGTTGGTAGGTTGCCTGTTGAAAAGCTGCTTCAACAAGACTAGGTTCAATTTCGTTAGTAGAAATTGCTTCTAGAGTATTAAGCACTAATTGATTGAATGCTTCTCCCCGGTCTGCTTCGCTACCTTGAATGCCAATATGAAAAGTAGTTTCCTTACCAACAGAATCTACCCCTGAGCGGAGTAAGTCTTGACCTATTTGAGACTCAACGAGCGCCTTTTTCAGAGGTGCTGCTTCATTTCCCAATAATATTCGACTGAGAATATCTAAAGCAGTCCATTCGGTGGGATCGGTACTATTTCCCACCAACCATTTCATCATTATGTAAGTTTTTTCTTCCTCTGGGTCTGCTGCACCAATGGGATAGGAATCTTCTTTGAAAACTGGCTCGCTCCATCGGGTTTGAGGAGTAATGTTGATATTGGGTTCCCGTCGTTCAAAAACATCTAGTTTTTCAGCCAAAAAACTGATATATTCCTCAGTAGGAATATTTCCATAGAAAACAAAGTAACCATTACTGGGATGATAATAGTTGGCGTGAAAGTCGCGGAAATCTTGGTAAGTTAGTTCGGGAATATCTTTAGGGTCTCCACCATATTCCAGACCATAAATATTATCTGGAAATAGACTGCGGTTGGCGATACTATCTAACCGCTGTTCGGGGTCTGAGAATGCTCCACTCATTTCGTTGTAAACTACCCCAGTAAATTTTAGCTCCCCTTTTGGGTTTTCTGGGTCAGCAGGGGCTAAATGGTGTCCTTCCCGTTTGAATGTGTTTTCACTGAGCAGGGGATGGAATACGGCATCAAAGTATACTTCTGCCAGGTTGAATAAGTCTTGTTTGACTTTGCTGGATACGGGATAATAAGTGCAGTCTGGCCCGGTCATGGCATTGATGAAGCTTGCCGGGCTCATTTTTAGCATCTCAAAAAATGGTTCCCGTACCGGATATTTTTTCGAGCCTGCTAGTACGGAATGTTCTAGGATGTGGGGCACTCCTGTGCTGTTTGGTGGTGGGGTGGGGAAGCTGATGGAGAAGAGATTTTCTGCATCTTCTGAGTAGAGGTGTAGGAGTTTGGCTCCTGTTTTGAGGTGTTCTAGTTGATATGCCACCATCTGCTGTTGCTTTAGGGGGGTTATGGCTTTGACTTCAAAGCCTTCTAGTTGTTGTCCAATTTCTAAGGTTCGTTCTGTTAGTACGGGCATAAAGAATTAATTGCTATTTTTTCTACTTTTTCTTAGTTTAGGCTATTTTTCTTGTTCGGTTTACTCCCCTAGCCAGGGGTGGTTTTTAATGTAATTGATTCAAAAATTAAAAATTAAAAATCAGAATTTAAAAGTTAGATAATACTCAATTTACTGATTCAATCAAAAGGTACTTTTATGGAGGTTTCGTCTAATATAGAATCCGGGTAATTAAGTAGGTAGGCATGAATAAACCTCACTATATAACACAATGTAAACCAGTTAAAATCCACGGGAATTGCTTTCGGTCCGGAATGCGGAGCATTCATGTCGCGAAGCGTTTTCCTGACGGAATGCTCCGCAAACATGTCGGCGACAGCCGAAAACCTTCCACTCCGTTCCAGTCGTTTCGGACATAGT
>JBARXI010000191.1:0-4046 GCA_049647275.1 Microcoleaceae cyanobacterium | reverse complement strand
TGATATAGCAATCCTAAATGATTTGTGAAAAATTTAGATGTATTTATTTTGTCTTCTACCTACCACCTAATACCTAACACCTACCACCTACCACCACCAATAATTTATAACTGAAATAGGATTGCTATAGCTTGTATGTAAAGTTATTCAAGTTTCACTGGAACTACTTGTTATTACCTCTATCGGCTGAATTTCCTTAGATAAGGGTTTAATATTCTCTGGATTAAAATTCAGGCTAGAAAACAAAGGCAAAATTTCTTTACTAAAAGCCTCAGCAGCCTTAGAACGGTAGCGATTAGGATTATAAATGACCGATAATATCCGGTTAACAACTATCTGATTTATTTTAGCAGTAGTCAAAACCCCAATTTGTAACTCCTTCTCAATAGCTGAAACAGACAGAAAAGCTACCCCCAATCCAGATTGAACAGCATTTTTAATTGCTTCAATAGAATTTAATTCCATCTCCACCTTAAGACGGCGCGTATCAATCCCACTACGAGATAATACATGGTCAATCACTTTGCGAATAGTAGATTGAGAATCTAGAGTAATGAAATTTAAGTTATAGAGGTCATCTTTTTGGATTGTATCTTTTTCAGCCAGAGAATGAGAAACAGGTAAAATTAAAACTAATTCATCCTCAGCATAGGGCATAACTTCCAAAGATTCTTGCAATTCAGGAGGAACTTCACCCCCAACAATAGCCAAATCTATTTGCCCATTAGCCACACTCCAAGCAGTACGGCGAGTAGAATGAACGTGCAACTGCACAGCCACATCAGGGTATTTTTGTCTAAACATCCCAATCATTCGGGGTAGGAGATAAGTACCAGTAGTTTGAGAAGCACCAACAATTAAAGTACCACCCTGGAGGTTTTGCAAATCCTCAATTGCTCGGCAAGTTTCTTGACAAAGAGACAGTATTTTCTCGCCATAAGTAAGTAGCAAATGACCAGCTTCAGTTAATTGTGCTCGACGACCACCTCGGTCGAATAATGGCACATCCAACTGTCGCTCTAAATTTTGTACCTGTAAACTAACTGCAGGCTGAGAAACAAACAGACTATCAGCAGCTCGTTTAAAACTGCCTTCAGCAGCGATCGCTTTAAGAATGCGTAATTGGTCTAGAGTGAAAGGAAGCTCAGACATATTATTAAAGGAAGAAGAAGTTTAGGGAGTTAACGCCCAAAGCGTTCCCTGATGGACAATTTTCTGGCCTAACGGCCCTTAACTTGATTTAATAAGTGATTTTTAAAGAGCCAAAAAGTGAGAGGCACTTTAAAGACATCAATAGTGGGAGAGCACTACCGAATTAATTTCATATTTCTGCTTTATAAAACTGAGACAAGACATCACAACCTGACAATTTGATGTTTACTTCCTGCTTCCACCGGAACTGTCGGCAGCACTCCGTCCACAGGTATTTACAGGTCTTGCCCGACCGTGTTGTCTTGAATGCGTCTTACACCTTACGGGGAGACCTCTCAATTACCCATTTGCTTTTTAAATTAATAGAGGCATTCAAGTCTCCCTATCTCAAGCTGTTGTGCATTTGAAGTTACCTATTAGAGAAATTTGAAAAAAATCCCGATCGTCTCTATGGGTTGCCACCTCAGCCTCAACAAGCATCTTAGATACTTGATACTATAAGCAAACACCCGTGTCTTGTTTGGTTAGTTAAGTAATCAAGCCCTGATTGTCCTGTTTAGACTAAACTAGAGCAGAAACAAAAGTGCCCGATCCAAAGTTGAGAATTAGAGTTTGAATTTAGGCAAAAACACTCACCTAACTCACAAACCTTGGTTGGAGATTAAAATTTCCACCAACTCAACTCAGGTATAAATCGTTATTTTTGGGGAAACCAAACTCCACATCCACCGTATTTCCTTCCCCCGAAGAGGGGTTGGTAGTGTACGTCCCTCTAGCATACTCCTGGGGGATTCGTACAAAAGTTAACTTTTATTATCAATTTCGGATAGTGCCCATGTCTAATGATTGGTTAACCCCTAGCCATCTAATTATGTTGGGGTTACTGCTGAGTTTTGCGATCGCTCATAGTGGTTTAGCGGCCCTACGACCTTGGGCCGAAAGTAAAATCGGTCCCAGACTCTATCGCATCTTATTTGCCTTGGTCAGTCTACCACTAGCAGTAGTTCTGGTTATTTACTTTTTTAATCACCGTTACGATGGCCTACAATTGTGGCAACTTCAAGGTGTACCAATAGTCAAACCCACAGTTTGGTTACTCTCAGCAATTTCTTTTCTGTTTCTCTATCCCTCTACATTCAATCTCTTAGAAATTGCCGCAGTTCAAAAGCCAGAAGTCCATCTCCATGAAACAGGAATTATTCGGATTACTCGCCATCCCCAAATGGTAGGCCAAGTAATTTGGTGTATTGCCCACACTGTTTGGATGGGGACTAGCTTTACTTTAGTTACCTCAGTGGGCCTCGTATTGCACCACTTATTTGGTGTTTGGCATGGAGATCGACGACTTGAGAAACGTTTTGGTGAATCATTTGAGAAATTAAAATCTCGTACATCAGTTATTCCTTTTGTCGCCATTATCCAAAGACGTCAAACTCTAGAGTTACAGGAGTTTCTGCGATGGGCCTACTTGGGTGTGGCCGTTTTTATCTTCCTACTTTGGCAAGCTCATCCACTATTAATTCGTGCAACTAGGAGCGTAGACTGGTAGCATGATCCCAAGGATAAAAAAAATTTAATTAATAATCTTGAAGAATGATGGTTTTGTCAGTTAACGAAAAGACTTTTAAAAAAGAGGTTTTAGAATCCTCTACCCCGGTCATAGTTCATTTTTGGGCCCCTTGGTGTGGCCTTTGTAAAATGATTGTTCCCCAACTAGTTCAATTTCAGTCTGAGTGGAATGGCCAGTTAAAACTAGTAGGGGTAAATGCTGATGAAAGTTTGAAGCTGGCTAGTACCTATCAACTGAAAACTTTGCCTACCTTGATTCTATTTGAAAATGGCCAACTAATTAATCGAGTGGATCATTTTCAGGCACGAGAAGATTTCCTACGGACATTGGATGCTTTTATGGCAAGCTACCAAGACCGTCGCCTAATTCAAATGTTGGAACCACAGTTAATTTCAATAGGTCAAAATTCAAGCATTAACAAATCCCTATAGATGAGGGAATTTTTTTTGATTGATAAACATTGCGAGATTTGCACCTGTGACGACCGTACTATCGGTGAAACTTGTTTAGCAGCAAATAATATTATCTACTTAACATAGATTAGCGATTTTTTAACTGTTAATCATAATGTTACTGAGTCTCAAATAGAGAGGCTAAAATTAGAATTGAAGGGAATCATAATTTTCTTTGGAGCTAGTTTTAGCCTCTTTCAGTTTTGTTTTCAGTAAGGATAATGAATTAAATAAGACCGGAAATAACTGGCTTACACCTTGATAACTTCAGCACTTTAATTAATATTCTCTGGGCTGATTCTGTTCCCATTTCTAACTCAATTTTAGCAATTAATTATACCAATTAGTCAAACCATTTATCAACTTAAACATCAGTTGTTATCCACATATTTAGTATCTGAAATGAAATATTCTTCAATTAGAATAACTGTTGTTTAGCGTGGGTGTCTAATTTTTTTGATAGAGTGTTTGTAACATAAATATTAAATCACGTTGGACTGACACATCTAAAAATGGTGCGTTACGACGGATTGTTAAATGCCTTTGACAGCTTATATTTTAGCCGTCTAACACACCCTACATTAATGCAAACTTTTGTGTCACGGCAGTAGGATGCGTTAGCAAAAGCGTAACGCACCATCCCACAACATTAATGCAAACTTTTGTGTCACGGCAGTAGGGTGCGTTAGCAAAAGCGTAACGCACCATCCCACAACAAAGGGGCGTGAGGTGTAAAATCGACCATTATTCCAGAAATGGACTGACACGCTCTAAAAATGGTGCGTTACGACGGATTGTTAAATGCCTTTGACAGCTTATATTTTAGCCGTCTAACACACCCTACATTAATGCAAACTTTTGTGTCACGGCAG
>JBARXI010000190.1:0-14421 GCA_049647275.1 Microcoleaceae cyanobacterium | reverse complement strand
TACAGTAAAATCTTCTGCTTAACGGAATTGAAAAATATTAACTTTTTATTTCTTATACCTACCACCTAACACCTAACACCTAATACCTTGAATAGCCAATGTAGTAATATTTTTTGAAAATGGTATTAGCTAGTATAGATTCAGATAAAACTGATAGATTTTGTTTGATTTCTGTTCTCTGATGTGGCTTTTTTTCTTCAGAGTAAAAAAAAGTAGTAGGGTTTTTTCCTGTAATAACAAAAAACAAAATTCCACAAATTTGCGTTATGTCTGACCGAGGGTCTCGTTGCAGACTACTTTTTTCTAAAAGCTCTGGAAGAGAAAGAAATCTATTTCCTAGTTGTTGCCCTGTGAGTGTTAAGCTGGTGGCAAAATCATCAACTTTATTGAATGAAAGCCCAAAATCTATTAGCACCGGATTATTTATATTGTTATTTTTAATAATGATATTGTCAGGCTTAATATCCCTATGTACTATTCCAACTTGATGACAATACTCCATAATATCCAATAGTTTGATGACAAAATTTACAGCATCCGTTATGCTCATTGTTTTCTCTTTTATGGCTTCAAACAAAGTTGCACCAGGCACAAATTCAGTTACCATATAAAGAGGAATATCTGAGTCAAAAAGCTCGGCATTTGAATCAACTACTTTTGGTATTCCTGAAGAATTTAGCGTGGTTAAAGCAGCAACTTCTCTGTACATTCTTCCACGTCTTTCAAGGTCATTTTGCTTAATAAGTTTTTTGAGAACATATTGATTAGATAGAAACACATCTTTTCTAGGTTTTACGAGAAAAGTTTTACCCTGACAACCACTACCAATTTGTTCAATAATTTCCCAATTTTCATCCCAAGGTTTATTCTTGTTTTTGTTCATAGACTAAGTATCAATTTTAGCAATAAGTAAGAAAAAAAATCTGATTTTTGGAAGCGATCGCCTAGCATTGCTTATCTAATAATTAAGGTTTAAAGCCTCTCTGAATCAAGGAAAAAAAATACTTTTAGTCAATCTCATCTGTTTTCAGGAGAGGTAATTATTAATTATTAATTTTTGAACACTCTTAGCTATTTTATCAAAATAGTATTAATTCCTCAAAAGATTACTAAACAGTGTTCTGCCACAGGTAGAAACTTTATTTTCCCATCCTTACAGCAGTTAGGGAATTGAAATTATAATCTTTCCCTTCTGACTTCTGACTTCTGACTTCTTCCTTCTTCAAAAAAGTTTTGAACCACAGGTAAGATTTTTCTCTTTCCATCTTCAGAGCAGTTAGGGAATTGAAATTACCATCTTTTCCTTCTTTCTTC
The DNA here is from genome assembly GCA_049647275.1 of Microcoleaceae cyanobacterium. GTDB lineage: Bacteria > Cyanobacteriota > Cyanobacteriia > Cyanobacteriales > Microcoleaceae > JASJEE01. The sequence continues at coordinate 13,107 of JBARXI010000190.1, read as the reverse complement.
TTCCTTTTTCCTTCTGACTTCTTCAAAATTATTGCTGAATTTTCTGCCGAGTTAATTTTGTCTTTGGTAAAGGAAGCAACATAGAAACTTGCTCCTGATATTCTTGATATAACTTTCCATAAATATAAATCATGTCTACTTCTTCTAATTTAATTCCCACTAACATATAAATTGTTGTACCCAAGGCAAAAATTAAATGAGAAACTGTCATAGTTGGAGTTGCCCAAAAAGCAATAACAAAACCTAACATAATCGGATGGCGAATATATTTGTAAAACCCTGGAGTTCTAAATCCTAAATATTCATATTCCTGACCGCGCAAATATAAATATACTTGTCGCAACCCAAATAAATCAAAATGATTAATCATAAATGTGCTGAGTAAAACAATTAACCACCCCAAGGCAAAAATGCCATAAATAATATTAGAAGCTATAGGGTTTTGTATATTCCAAATCATTCCACCAAGAGAATGCCATTGCCAAAACAATAGCAATAATGCCAGACTTGCCATCAATATATAAGTGCTACGTTCAATAGAATGTGGAATAATTTTTGTCCACCATTTCTTGAAATTTTGACGAGCCATAAGACTATGCTGAATGGCGAATAAACCGATTAATGAAATATCAATTAATAGCCCATTAATTAGAGGACTATCTAAGTCTGAATCAAGTGTTTTGGGGACGATAAAATTGCCCACAAAACCCATGGTGTACAGAAAAGTTATCAATGATATTAGATAACAAGTTAACCCATAGATAAACGCAAGTATTCTACTCATTTTTTAATCACAAAAAAATCATCTAACTTAGATGGATTCATAATTTTACCATAATTTTAGTTCTAGGGGCAGCTAGACTTACTATGAATTGCTGTTATTTCCGATAACCTACTTATTTATTACTCCAATATAGCAATCTTAAATGATTTATAAAAAATTCCACAAATGGATAATAAAGATAAAAATTATAAAACTCTTATCCCTATTCCCTAATGCTGCAGATATTTTCTATATAACTGGGCTGAGGATTCTTATATTTCACAAAAAATCTGCAAATGTTTTTCATAAACCTGAATATTAAAGCAAACGAAAATCACTTGTTTAAACGACTCATTTTTAGACAAAAAAGTCATAAGGGACTTGCGTTGAAATAAACTGCCAATTAAAGTAGGGTGGGCAAAACGAAGAGATAGACTCAATTAAAACATACAGAAAGGATATTTTGCCCACCGAGAAAGCTAGACACTGGTACATTATTTTCGTGCTCCTCGTTTTGCCTTTTCCGCATATTGTTCGATGGGAGAAAAGCCATTTGAACCCGCAACAGTTTGAGTCAAAATCACATCTGGAATAAATTCACGAGCAATGCCAAAATCAATCAAAACTGCTTCTCGGTTATGATTACTATTACGGACAATAATATTATGTGGTTTAACATCCCGATGCAAGAAACCTTTTTCGTGAATTACTATCAGCGCTTTCCCTATTTGCCTAATATAAATTAACCCTTCACTTTCAGAAAGTATCCCCTTTTGTTTCACTAATATTCCTAAATCTTCCCCCACCACATATTCCATCACAATACAAGGATGTTTACCTTCTTGAAAAATATTTTCTATCTGAACAATGTGTTGATGTTTGCACAGAGCAAGACGCAGAGCTTCATCCCGAAAGTCTTGTTGATATTTTTCTATAAATGTTGTGAAATTTGGGTTGTTTAGTATTTCATCATTGAGAGTTTTAATAACTACTTCCTTGCCATTTTTAGTTTTAGCAATGTAAGTAATACTGTAACCACCCTTACCTAATTCTTTTTGAATAATGTAGCGCTCGCCGTATAGTTTCTTCCCTGGTATCCATGCCATAGCTGAGAATTATCATAAATTTCTCTTTAATGATCACATAATTATTCTCTGGCGTTCAATTTTTCCACAGCTTTTATATAGCACTGCTAAATAGGTTGTGAAAAATTTAGATGTATTTATTTTCTATTCTACCTACCACCAACAACCTACCAACAACCACCAAAAATTTATAACTAAAAATAGGATTGCTATAGTAGTATTGATGCCTAGTATTGTACCTTTTTTCAAGCTTTTGATGAATTCCAATTTTAGCTAAAATTGTTTCTTTTACCTAGCACCAAAAATTTATCTTTTCTCTCGTAGGTTTAATATCTCATTTTACAGAAGGTGCTTAAAATAGGTTGGGATTTATAGATACGAAGTAGCAGGTCGTTGACTATCCCCATGCAATTTTCCCTTTCCTACCGAATGCTACGCAAACAGCATAAATGCCTTCTTCAAGACTTAAATATAAAAGAAAATCATCCGTACATCCATGCCCAAATTCCTGTTGTGCCTTCCTGTTTTTCAGAGATTCTAAATCGTCTTTAACCAAGGCGTATTTATTTTTTCTTCTACCTACCAGCTAATATAGCGCAAGTCAGAAATAATCTCTGAGAAGAAAGTTTACAGCATTTAGTAATACCAATTTAATTAATGTTGGCTACAAATGAATAGGCTATTTATTAGGAGTCAGGAGTCAGAATGAATGGCTTCAATACCATTTTTTAAGTCGGAAATTATCTTTTTTATCAAAGGGACATCTCTTGCACGTATCCTTTAATCATGCTTATTATTCGTAACATTATTTTTTCATGCTTGGTATAATATCCCCGCCCTTTGCTTCGACTGCGATACCTAGAAAAAAAGGGAATAAAGAATAAATTCCCTACTCCCTATTTTCACCAAACAAATTAACTAACTATCGATCGACAGACCACATAATAATGTCAATACTACCCAAAATAGCCACAAGGTCAGCAACCTTTGCACCTTTCAAGATATGAGGAAAAACCTGCAAATTCACAAAATCAGCAGCCCGAATCTTAAAACGCCAAGGGAAAGGACTATTATCACCAATAATATAAATCCCAATCTCTCCCTTACCACTTTCAATCCGAACATAATGCTCACCTTCAGGAATCTTAAAAGTAGGAGGTATTTTCTTACCTAAAAATTGGTAATCAAAATCATTCCACTCAGACTTCGGCCCCTCAGCCATCCGTTTTGCTTCCAGATTTTCATAAGGCCCCCCAGGAAGCCCCTTCATAGCTTGACGAATAATCTTGACCGACTCCCGCATTTCCCGAATCCGCACAAAATATCGGGCCAAGCAATCGCCATCTTTTTCCCAGTGAACATCCCAGTCAAAATCGTCGTAACATTCATAGTGGTCAACCTTCCGTAAGTCCCACTTAACGCCAGAAGCACGTAACATTGGACCAGAAAGCCCCCAGTTAATCGCCTCTTCCCGACTAATCACACCCAAGTTTTGAATCCGTCGGCGGAATATAGGGTTATTACTAATTAAGCGTTCATACTCATCAACTTTTGGCAAAAAGTAGTCACAAAAGTCCTCACACTTATCCACCCAACCGTAGGGTAAATCTGCTGCTACCCCACCAATACGGAAATAGTTATTATTCACCATCCGATAACCTGTAGCAGCTTCCCACAAGTCATAAATCAATTCCCGTTCCCGGAAAATGTAGAAAAAGGGAGTTTGGGCACCGACATCAGCCAAGAACGGGCCAAGCCACAATAGGTGATTAGCAATCCGGTTTAGTTCGAGCATAATCACCCGGATATAACTGGCCCGTTTAGGAACTTCAATATCGGCCAATTGTTCTGGAGCATTCACTGTCACGGCCTCGTTAAACATCCCCGCAGCATAATCCCAACGGCTCACATAAGGCACAAACATTGTATTAGTGCGGTTTTCGGCAATTTTTTCCATGCCCCTGTGTAAGTAGCCAATTACAGGTTCGCAGTCAACCACATCTTCCCCATCCAATGTGACAATCAACCTTAACACCCCGTGCATTGAGGGATGGTGAGGCCCCATGTTAATGACCATGGGTTCGGTTCTGGTTTCAATTTGGCTCATATTGAATTTTCTCCTATGAGAGCTGTTTTACATTAATGCCCAATTATTTGGCCGTAAGTTGTTTAGACTAAACTTTTTGACACTCCCCGCTCTAAACAGACGGGGATTCTTGGTTCGGCGATAATACTTGCTCAACCAGGTTTTCACCAAGCTGAGTAGAGGTTTCATCTCCCCAAACGTTTTCTACGTCCAGCGCAGTAGTTCCGGTATGCCCTACCGTACTAAGTCCACGATACAAAATATTGATAGCTGCGTTCTCGTCTCTATCCAATACACATCCACACTTACAGGCGTGAGTTCTTGTAGATAGCGTTTTCTTCACAACTTGTCCGCAGCCAGAACAATTTTGACTGGTATACTGCGGGTTGACCGCCACCGTTGCACGTTGAAATACTTTGCCGAAGTATTCGACCCAAACACGGAATTGATACCAGGATGCATCATTAATAGACTTAGCCAGACAGTGATTTTTTACCATATTTTTTATTCTCAAATCTTCATAGGCTATCAAATCGTTAGATTGAACTACGCACCGTGCTAACTTCACAGCATGGTCTTTACGCTGCCTACTTATTTTGAGATGGCGCTTACCTAAAACCTGTCTGGCTTTGCCTCTATTTTTTGAACCTTTTATTTTCTTTGATACTCGACGTTGAGCTCGTCGAAGAATTTTTTCTCCCTGACGGAGAAATATTGGGTTCTGGATTACTTGGCCATTTGAATCGGTGTAGTATTCTTTTAACCCAACATCTAGCCCTACTGTATTACCTGTCGGGGTAATGTCTTCACGGCGCTCCACATTAATGCCAAATTGAACGTAAACCCCATCAGCACGTTTGATCAACCTCACCCTTTTTATTTGATTGGTTTGATAAAAGTGAAGGTCGCGAGTACCTTTTAACTTTAACCGCCCAATACCCTTTTTATCTGTGAAAGTTATTGATTTTCGATCGTCCGATAACTTCCATCCCGATGTTTTGTATTCAACAGAACGGCAATTAAACTGAAATTTGGGGAACCCCTTTTTACCCGGGATTCCTTTTTTGAAGTTCTCATAAAAGCGATTAATAGATGACCATGCTCTCTCGGCGCTAGCTTGTCTAGCCATTGAGTTGAGTTCCCTTGCAAACCAGAATTTTTTAGCCAATACTGCGCAGTACTTCTGCAAATCGTTTTTACTCGTTCCTTTGTTGTCCATCCATAGCCGAATACAACTATTTCTGACAAATTGAGCAGTACGAATTGCTTGGCCTACAGCATTGAGTTGTTTAACTTTTCCGTATGCCTTGAACTCAAAAACTAACATGGTATTACCTCCTATTCTTATACTACCACAGTCGGTATAAACACTCTGGATAATAATATATTGGGGTAATAAATAAATTATCCCGTGTCGCCTTTGATCCCCGGTCTGAAAACGGGAGGCTTTTATGCTCCCGCCCTATCCTGCTAAGAACCATATACAATTAATTAATTAGGAATTATCTTAGGACTTCATTTTTTAGAGATCAACTCTAGCACTATAGTTTTTAATTGCTACATATAGTGTTTTGGCCTAAGTCCTGTTAATAAACTTTTGACTTCTGAGTTAATGAACCATATACCTGTTCTAAGTGCCGAGTTAATCCAAGGTTTGACAATATCTCCAGGAGGTCTTTACTTAGATGCAACAGTGGGATTTGGTGGCCATACTCAGTCAATTTTAGCTACTGCCCCAAACGTTAAGGTAGTAGCTATTGACCAAGATGAACAAGCGATCGCTTATTGTCAAACTTTATTGGCCTCTTACAGCTCTCATATCCAATTTTTGCACGGCAACTTTGCTGATTATGACCCTAAAGGTATCGAATTTGATGGTATAATAGCGGATTTGGGTATCAGTTCGGTACAGTTGGATACCCCAGAACGAGGTTTTAGTTTCCGGTATGAGGCTAGGTTAGATATGCGGATGAACCAGCAACAAGCTTTGACAGCAGCCGAAATAATTAATCATTGGGAAGAAGCGAAGTTAGCAAATATTTTTTATACCTACGGTGAAGAGCGTCTGTCACGACGTATTGCTAGAAGAATCGTAGAACGTCGTCCTTTTCAAACAACAACCGAGTTAGCAGAAGCGATCGCCCACTGTGTACCTCGCAAATACCGCTACGGTAGAATACATCCGGCTACTCGTGTTTTTCAAGCTCTCAGAATAGAAGTAAATCAGGAACTTTCTGCCTTAGAAACTTTCTTAGAAAATGCTCCCAACTGGCTCAAACCAGGAGGTAGAATTGGTATGATTAGTTTTCATAGTTTAGAGGACCGTTTAGTAAAACATAGTTTAAGAGGTTCATCTGTTTTACAAGTATTGACAAAAAAGCCGATCCAACCTCAAGATAATGAAATAGCAGCAAATCCACGGGCACGTTCTGCCAAACTGAGATTAGCAGAAAAGTTAAGCTAAGTTTCTATCAGGCAAATAGCATAAAAATCTACGAAAAATTCATCATAGAATCTGAAATTCGTAGTTAGACTTAATTATTGAAGAGTTTTATCTGATAAATGATAGCTAGATTTTGATAATTAAAGTTAAAAAAAGAAGTTAATTAAAGATTATTATATATTATTATTATGGTAGGGGGAAATATACTAAAAACTAATTGGTTATATAAATTTATAATTTATTCATGGTCGGTCAAAAAATAAAAGCAAAATTTATCAAATCAAAGTTAACTAGAGGCTATATATGTTAAAATTAACCCTTGATATTGTCAAAAACTATTAGGGGCAAGGGGAGAGTTTTGAATTAATTAAAAAATAAGGCTTTAATAAGGTAAAACAATACTATTCTCCTAGGTAAAAGTGCAAAAATCTATCAGAATAAAATTAAAACTAAATAACAAGCAAAAAACTCTGATAGCTCAAAATAGAGGTTATTCAAGATTGGTCTATAACTGTGGTCTGAGTTTATGGAATCAAGGTGATTAAAGATATTTACAAGCCCAAGCCTAATCGGCTCAGGTCGGTTTTGCTAACTACCAAAAACCTCTTTATACCTGGATGAACAAGTTATCATCTAGAGTAGAGCGATTTAAGTGCATCATTCAAAAGTTGGATTGAAGGGTTAGTTCATTAATGGATAATGGATAATGAATAATGGATAATTACCTCTGGTTAAAATCCGAGAGAATTAAACCCAAGCGGAAATCTCTTGCGCACTTTTTTATCCTTGCTCATGAGAGGCTTTAAACCGAATGGATTAACGATCAATTATCCATTGGTAAACATCCCAGATGTCTGAAAAAAGGTAGGCATTATAGTTTTAGTATTGATAAATTATGGAAAACCAATTGAGTTAGATGGCCGGAATCAAAAATTACAATTACCGTTCATTGGTTTTCACCATACCAATGAAGTAATTGAAACAACTACTAAAAAAATAACTATTAGTAAACAAGCTGATGATTGGTACTTGAGTTGTAGCGATCGATTTACTTATAAGTAACTTATAAGCCAAAAGTTAAGCATACTGACCTCGTAGGAGTAGATTTAGGTCTTAAAACTTTAGCAACTCTTAGCAGTGGTGAAGTTTTTCCCAGTATTAAACATTCTTAGGGTCAAGGGCAGAATAAGCAGAATAAACTGTCTAGGTTGCAACCTTAGTTAAGCAGAAAAGTTAAACATTCAAAGAACTGGCATAAGGCTATTATTCAATTAGATTGATAAAGACTTGAAGGCTTCTATCTATTAGGGACTAACTCGTAAAAAAAAATATCCCATGGCACTGAACTTAGGAGAGCAGGGAATACCAGAAAAGGGAGTAGGGGAAGTCCTAGAATTGGATAATATATTTTTTGCCATTCCCTTAATCTAAAAAATAGGGTCGGCTTGACCGTCAAAGCCTGTGGACGATATACTGCGGACGGCCTCGGTTAAAACCGAAGCTCCGACCCAGGAGGCAGGAGGCAGCAGGAAGTAAACATCAAACTGTCAGTTTATGACGTTTTGTATCAGTTTTATGGAGCAGAAAGATATAGCATGAGTCGGGGAGAGGGAAAATTAAAATTAATGGTAGTCGATGACGAACTGGACAACCTAGATCTGTTGTACAGGACGTTTCGGCGAGACTTTAAAGTATATAAAGCAGATAGTGCCTTCAGCGCCATGAATATACTTGAGGAAGCAGGAGAAATGGCACTAATCATCTCTGACCAACGAATGCCAGACATGAATGGTACAGAATTCCTCGGAAAAACCTTAGAAACATTTCCAGATACAGTTAGGATTCTACTGACAGGGTACACAGATGTAGAAGATTTAGTAGAAGCAATTAACTCAGGTAAAGTATTTAAGTATATTACAAAGCCCTGGAATCCAGAAGAACTAAAAGTAGTAGTACAACAAGGGGTAGAAACCTACAAAGTTGTAAAGCAACGCACCAATTCTCTGACTCTTGCTTTGCGACGAGAATCTCTACTTAATGATGTGATGAGTGCTATTAGAGAATCCTTGGACTACTCTAGTATGTTATCCACAATTGTTCAAACAGTGGGAAGGACTTTTGAGGCAACAGAATGTAAGTTGTGGCCAGTAGAAGGCGATCGCTTAATGCCTAATAATTTCTCCTATCAAGACTCTCAAAGTTCTCAAAACGATTTCCCTATCACTCAAGAACTATTGTTGCAAGTACTACAAAATCGTCAAATCCACCTAGAAGAAAGTTCAAATCAAAGCAGTTGTAAATTAATAGTTCCCCTGATTTACCAACAAGACTTACTAGGAGTTTTAGCCCTTTATCAACAAAACAGTAATCACTTCTGGTCTTCTGAAGATATTGAGCTAATAGAAAGTGTATTAGAGCAGGCCGCCTTAGCATTATCCCAGGCTAAACTATATCAACGCACCAGGGAACTCGCCGAGCAAATGCGTAATGAGCTAGAAGTAGCTCGTCAGATCCAAACTAACTTGCTACGTCAAAGTTGGCCAGAATTAGACACAGTAAAAATACAAGCTTATTGCTATCCAGCTAGAGAAGTAGGAGGTGATTTCTTTGAAGTTTATAATCATGCTCAAGGCGATATCTGGTTAGCATTGGGAGATGTCTCTGGTAAAGGAGTACCCGCAGCATTATTCATGGCCAGTGCTATGTCTGTGATGCGACGAGAACTTTCTGTAGAAAATCCCCCAGACCCCCATCAAGTTATGCTAAATCTTAATAGTAGTCTGTCAGAGGATCTGATTAGTAATAACTGCTTTATTACAATGGTTTTGGCTCGTTATACACCAGAAACCGGATTACTTGCTTATGCTAATGCTGGCCATATATATCCCTTGGTCTGGTCTCAAACAGCACTGCTAGCTACAGGAAATAAGAATTCTGAAGAAGTCAAACCAAATTTCCTTAAAGATCGTGGCATTCCTTTAGGAATATTGCCAATTTGGAGGGGTAAAGCAGGTACTATAGAGTTAGATTCAGGAGATGTATTTTTACTAACCAGTGATGGCATCACTGAAGCTACAGTAGTTCAAGAAACTACTAAAAGTGGGGAAACTATTCGTGTAATGCTGCAACAAGAAGGTTTATGGAAAATCCTACAGCAGCAGCATCAAGCCAAATTAAACTTAGATAACTTATTAGCTTATATCCGAGCTGACAATCAAGTTCAGGAAGACGATCAAACTATACTTTCTCTGGAGGTTTTGTGAACTTATGAAAACGGAGCTTCAGGTGCCAAGCGACTTACGTTTTTTAACTATTGTCGAAAACTGGTTACTTAGTAGTTTAGAAGTAGAGCTAGGAAAACATATTGATTGGCCCCGTCAATCCAACCGTTTACGCTTGGTGCTAGCGGAAGCTTACTCCAATGTGATTCGTCATGCTCATAAAGACCAACCTAATCTACCTGTAGAGATTCGCTTAGAAGTCAAAGAGCGCGATATTGCTCTCGAAGTTTGGGATCATGGTCAGGGCTATAGTACAGAAACTTACGATCCACCAACACCAGAGGCCAAGCAAGAAAGTGGCTATGGATGGTTAATTATGAATAGATTAATGGACAGAGTAGACTACACTTTGCAAATAGATGGTCGTAATTGTCTAAAGTTGGAAGCTAAAATACCAGAAAAAGTGCAATAAAGCAATAGATATTACCTAAAGAAAAAGGGTAGACTATGTTTTATAGCAGGGAAAAAATCCAGCTCGACTAGCTAAAAATTGATTGAAGGAAGCATTAATATCTTGCTTGATGAGGCGCAAGTTTAACAATGTGACAACCGTGTTTTAACGCTACTGTTTCAAGTCTTGTGATGAAAGCCCCCCAGGCCAAATCATCAATGGATTTTGATAGTTTAGTATTTCTTGTATTACCTCTAATATTGAGGTTTTCAACTGTAATTAAGTCATATTATCTAGTTAATTTATGAGCACTATTGCACATAAAAATATTCTCTTCGTCTAGAAATGTTGAGATACGGAAAAAGACTTTTTACCTTTTATGGTGAATTTATCTGCTGTTTGATATTGACAATCCTTACTACTTTTAGCCATAGGCTGATGAATTTTACCTTCATGTTTTCCTGGCTTGCCTCTGGCTTTGGTACGCTGTTTGCCCTTGTATGTTAGATTGAGAAAATTTAATTAATTAAATTATATAGCAATCCTAAATGATTTGTGAAAAATTTAGATGTATTTATTTTGTCTTCTACCTACCACCTAATACCTACCACCTACCACCTACCACCTACCACCTACCACCTACCACCACCAAAAATTTATAACTGAAATAGGAGTGCTATATATAGTTCCCCTAGATTTCTCATCAAAGGTTTAAAGGTTTAAGTTATGGAAACTTATTTTTCCTTCGGAACGCTACATTCAATAATTGATAATTGATAATGAATAATTGATAATTACCTCTGTCTTAAAAAAAGACGATTATACCAATGAGAAAATTGTTGACTTTATTCTTCTTACAAGAATAGGCTTTTTACCTTAATTATTCGGGAACAGGCTAAAATTAATCAACCAACCGCCACCTTTTTTTAGTTAATGAAACCTGTTTAAATATTGCAGCGACTAATTTACTCTAGTTTACCCAAAATTTTTTTGATAAGTTTTGTTAAGTTAGGTTGCATCTGATGGATAAAATACCGCAAGATAAAAAATAAGTTTTTTAGAATGCAATATTTTAAGGTTGATTATATGAATATGTTTTTTCCTTTAGCACCTCGTTACCGTCTAGATGATGACTCTCCTTGGCTAAAAGGAATTGATCCCACGCGAAATTATTGGATTAACATCAATGGAGAAAAAACACTAACAGCCATGATTCCTGGTTTAACAGTGTCTTGTTTAGATGAGTTTAAACAAAATATTTTAAAATTTCGTGCCCTAGAGCCTGGCGCACATATGATAATTGAGAGAGCTGTAGAAACCTGCTATATCTGCTGTATTAGTCAAAATTGCTATACCGTTGAAGGTTATTTCAATAAAGCATTAGTCTGCCATTTATTTGATAAAGAAACTTTAGAAAGTTTATTAATGACAAGTCATCCAGACTGGAAGTGTGCTGCTAAAGATATAGAGCTAGGACGAAAAATGTTAGCTCGTTCCTTGCAAGTATCCGCAACAGCTTAAAACTAACTAACTTACTTAACTAATGAATTATTAATTAATTAATTCTGATTATTATCAATTATCAAACTTAGTCTGAGAACGTAAATTTAATAACTCTTGAGGAGAAGCTAACAGCTTGACAGTAACAGCCACTATTTTGTCGTGCTGAGGATTCAAAATAAATTGCCAAGCGACATTTACCCAAAACAAGGGAGTTTTCACTTTTCCACTAACTTGAACTTCAATATTACGATCGTCAAGCTGTTGGCTAACTCCTTCTTGAGGATAAGCTTCCATACCTTTAGCTTCTGTCTTGAGATAGGATGCGATCGCGCAGCCACCAATAATAGGGTCTTCAAAAGGTGCATTTAAGACACCATCAGCAGTAAATAGACTTGCTGTAGCCTCAAAATCATCACTATTAAAAGTTTCAAAATAGCGGTTTACCACTGGGTATTCAATACCAGCTATTTCTACAGTAGATAATTTAGTATTTGTAGTCATTTTCAAGTTACTTTAATTCAACTAACATCGAGAATTATTTAAACAAATTGAAGAAGGGAAATTAGTTTTTAGTAGTAATAAAAACTAATCACCCAACTACAAAAATATCAGTATTTTACAAACAAAAACAAGTACCGGGATAATAACTAAATTCCCGGTATTTTTATGGAATTATCTGAGTGGGTCAACACCCATATTCGCTACAACATTGCGTAATACAGTGATTTGGTAAACTACCAAACACGCTCATCATAGATTATAGTGTTGGCTTTTAGTAGCGTTATGGTCGAACCCAGGGTTGCCCCCGGTGAACTCCACTTCAAAACCGTACATGAGACTTTCACCTCATACGGCTCCTGGTCTTTGGAATTTACACCAACATTACTTACTTACCGTTCTGCGCAACTTAACCTTAGGTCAGTGTTCTAGCGTTTGGCACTTTTATGAGTAGGGTTTTGTAGTGGTTTTAAGCGACAGTCTCTTAAGGTTTACAGTCTTAATGCTTAAAACATATCTCGCTTCATTTGTTAATCCGGTTAGCGCTTTTTCCGGCCCTTTTTATACTCAATAAGTTTTGCTTTTATTATGGTTTTCATGGTTGGTTACCGCAGATACCTGACTCACGTCTGCATATCCCTTCCATTACAGTTGGGCTTTAGCTTTTTGAGTCATCCTACTCCCCATTAACTTCTGGCTAGTTACCTACTACTATCTTCTTGTTTGTTAACAATATTTTCATAGAGTTAGAATGGGGGTTTCTTCGTTCCGATTACACATTGTCTAGAGTCTTTAGTGTGATGCTTTCCACCGGGTTTATTTGGTGATGCAATAGGTCGAAAAAAAAATCGCCTATCCCTTATCCTTGCCTTTTGGCTTGGCCTTGTTCAGTCTTTTTGGCCATTTTGCATGACGATGGTTCGGACACATCTTTGCTTTCGCTACACATGGACTCTTGCTCGACAGTCACCAGAGTAGACTACCAGTGTTTCTGCCTTTTACCCCTGCTTTACCCATTCGTTTTACTGTTCGACGAGGTAAGGGATATGCTTTCACC
>JBARXI010000189.1:0-1861 GCA_049647275.1 Microcoleaceae cyanobacterium | reverse complement strand
ATTCTACATAATTGTCTGCATGAATTGCTGTGGTTTTTGCTTCATTTTCTTTAACTTGCGTCTGAAGATTTTGATTTTGCTTTTGAATTAGAATAGCAAGTTTTTCTTTAATTCCTAAATTAGGTTCAATTGCCAAAGCTTTCTGATAACTTGTTATTGCCTCTATTATATCATTGTGTTTTTCTTGGACATTCGCTAACTTGAGAATTATTTCACAACTATCAGGAATAAACTGCAAAGCTTGAGAATATATATTGATGGCTTGTTTCCAATTTTTTTGCGCACTTAATATGTCTCCGAGTTGTGCATAACCTTGAAAATTTTTAGGCTGTAACTCAATTGCTTTTTTAGAAAAAACAATAGCTTGATTTAATTCTCCTTTTCTAGAGAAAGTATTTGCAAGCTGTAAGTTTGTAGTATAATCATTGGGTATTATTTCTAGTATTTTGTAGTAATTCTCAAGGTTATCTGGGTTTTCTTCTATAGCACGGCGATATGAAAAAATAATTTCTTCTGAAGCTAATCTAGTTTGTTGATTTAGAGCATCAGCTAACTTTTCATTTGCTCCTAATAGATCTGGCTTTAATTCAATTGTCTGACGATATGCTTCAATCGCTTCTTCCCAATCCTCCAACTTAACCAACATATCCCCCAAGTTATAATAAGCCCAGGGAAAATCAGGATTCAATTCAATAGCTTGACGGTAAACATCTACAGCTTCTTCCCATTTCTCTAACTTAACTAAAACATCACCCAAATTATTATAAGACCACGAAAAATCTGACTTTAATTCTATCGATTTATTATATGCAGCAACCGCCTCTTCTAACTCCCCTCTTTCCTGCAATAAATTCCCTAATTTATGATGTCCTTCCCATGATTTCGGTTGAATTTCAATTGCTTTTTTATAATTTTTTTCTGCCTCTTGTTTCTCTGCTGTTTCTACTAAAGCATCACCTAAAGAATGGTAAGCATCTGCAAAATTTGGGTTTACTTTAATTGCTTTGCGGTAAGCAGCGATCGCTTCTTTCCATTCTCTTTTTTTGGCTAAAACTTTTCCTAAGCTAAAAAAAATCTTTGCCTGCTTAGGGTTGATTTTGTCTTGTTGATTATTTTGTGGTTGTGTTAGGAATAAATCTATTATTGGAGTTGGTTTCATCGTCTTAATATTATATTTAGATGATATTTGTTGTCGGTGGATTAGGGCGGATCAGATATTTATGAATGGTGGGTTACGGCGGATAAATAGTTATATGGTTAATATCGGAGTTATTTCCGCCTAACCCACCCTACGTTCTCAAATCTTAGGTTGTCGTTTTCTTAACAAAGTTGCCAAATTTTTTGGTTAGAGAGGTCGATTTTTATTTCTAATCTTGGTGGTAAATAAATTGTGGAAGTTTCCATTTTCAGTATTAAAAATATAGAATAAGATATTTATGAATGGTGGGTTACGGCGGATAGATATTTATATGGTTAATATTGGGGTTATTTCCGCCTAACCCAGCCTACGTTCTACAAGCTTTGATTAATCCTTAATCTGGTAAATTTTCTGTTAATTCAATGGCACGTTGATAAGCTGCCACAGACTCATCAAGTTGACCTATTTCTTGTAAGGCTTCTCCTAAGAGATGGTAAACTTCTCCCATATCTATATTGTTGATATTTTCTTCACTTTCAGGATAACTTTCTCGATTTATATTGGCTTCTAATTTAATGACTTGCTGATAACAACCAGTGGCTTCTTGCCATTCCTCTTTTTCTGCTAAAGCTTTTCCTAAACCATAATAAGACTCTATAGATTCAGAATTTAATTCTACTGCTTGTCGATAATATTTAATTGCCTCATCCCACTGTTGCTGAG
>JBARXI010000188.1:0-5755 GCA_049647275.1 Microcoleaceae cyanobacterium | reverse complement strand
TCTTTACTCCGGTGAAACAGCCAAGAGCAAGTTATCTTTTATTTCCCTTGAGGGTCTAGCTTATCTATCTGGTCTGACTAGAGAAATATGGGGAAATTCTGGAAGTGAAATAATATATGTAGTCTGGAGCAAGACTCAAAAAATATTCTGATGAAGTTTGAGAGGAAAGATAATTTGTCAGATTCTTTACCCCAGTGAAACAGCCAAGATCAAGTTATCTTTTATTTCCTTTGCTGGTGTACCTTATCTATCTGGTCTGACTAGAGAAATATTGGGAAAATTCTAGAAGTGAAATAATATATATAGTGTTTACTAAAAGTCGGCATGATAGAGAAAAATAATGTTCATCCAACGGCTACAACAATTTTTAATTCCACCAGACTCCCCAAAACCAAGTCAGAAAATATTCTGGTTAACTTTAAGCTTAACTTTTGCAGGAATCTATAGTTTACTAGCGCTTCAAAAAGCTTTTAGTGAAAAATATATAGTACAAGATGATGCGCGACAGCACGTTTTTTGGATGCGTCGTTTTTTAGACCCAGAATTATTTCCTAATGATTTAATTGCTGATTATTTTCAGTCTGTCGCTCCTTGGGGTTATCAAACTTTTTATTGGCTATTTGCCCAAGTTGGAATAGACCCTATTTTCCTAAATAAATTATTACCATTGGGATTAAGTCTGGTAACTTCCGCCTACTGTTTTGGTCTCTGTTTTCAGATATTACCAATACCTTTTGCTGGTTTTATTGCCTCAGTATTATTAAGTCAAAATATCTGGCTTCAAGATGACCTAGCTTCTGGCACACCAAGAGCTTTTTTATATCCTTTATTTCTGGGAGTTTTATACTATTTATTACGCAAATCATTAGTTCCATTTTTAGTAGCGATCGCTCTATTGGGATTATTTTATCCGCAATACGTTATCCTGACTGCTTTAATTTTAATTTTCCGACTTTTAGACTGGGAAAAAGGGCGGTTTTGTCTGAGCAAAAATCGACAGGATTACATATTTAGTGGAACTGGTTTAGGAGTAATTTTACTGGTAATTTTATTTTATGCTGCAAATTCTACTAATTACGGACCTGTAATTACAGCAGTTCAAGGGAGAGTTTTACCAGAGTTTGGTGAAGCTGGTAGAAGTGTCTTTTTTTTACAACATTGGTGGGATTTTTTTATATTAGGTGGTCGTAGTGGCATTTTACCTGAAAAATTATTTTTACCCCGTATATTAATAGTTGGATTATTATTACCAATACTTTTGAAGAAGCAAGAAGCAAGAAGCAAGAAGCAAGAAGAGAAAATCCATAACCAAAACTTTGATGCAACAAAAATTTTTCTGAGAAGATTACCTTTAATTCAACAAATAACACCGAACGTTAAATTGTTAATTCAGATTTTTTTTGCTGGTGTAAGTTTATTCATAGCAGCCCACATTTTATTATTTAAATTACATTTACCGAGTCGCTACACAAATCATAGTTTTCGGATAATTTTAGCTATAGCAACTGCCATTGTTTTGTGCATAATTTTAGATGCTGTCTTTCAGTGGGTAAATCAACAGCCATCCAGCAAAAGTAGAAGAGTTTCAGGATTAATTTTTACAGGATTTTTAGCAATTTTACTTATTGGTAATTTTGGCTTGTGGAAAAATTTTTCTGACCTTGATTATCAAAAAGGTAAATCTCCAGAAGTTTATGAATTTTTTGCTCAACAGTCAAAAGATATTCTAATTGCTTCTCTCTCAGAAGAGGTGAATTATATCCCTACATTTTCTCAACGTTCCGTATTATTTGCCTGGGAATATGCCATTCCCTATCATCTCGGTTATTACAGTCAAATTAAACAACGAACTACAGAATTTATTTTGGCTCAGTATGACTCAGATATTAAGTTTATTCAGAATTATATTAATACTTATGGAATTGATTTTTTAATCTTAGACCGTCAGGTATTCACGCCAGAATATATGCTTAAGAATCGTTGGTTAAGACAGTGGTATCATCAAATGGGAAATCAGATTGGAATTAACCTTAAAAATGGAACTATTCCTGCCATAGTTGACACTATAGATAAATGTTCAGTTTTAGAAACAAAAAAGTTATGGGTTTTGGAGGCTAAATGTATTTTGATTGAATAAGTTAAGAAGAAAAAACTGAAGTTTGCAGCCATTTTTTTCCTATTTATTTTGGCTTAAATTAATGCTTGACCATAATTTTATATTTATAGCTAACTTCTATAAACCTGATTTGTCATCCTCATAATAAGGAGAGGAAATTTCTCTTTGAATTCTCCGGATGCTAGATATCCTTTCTCCAGACCCCAACAATATAAGTACCAATAATAATATAGGCGAACTAACGAATCTAATTCCGAAGAAGCCTATCAAGAAGTGAGGATACTGTAGCATTTTTAGCGACATTTGCTATGGGTTATTAATAAAATTATTAATCCGGTCTACTTTTTGACTAGCTACTAATTCACTCGAAGCAGAAAAAGCATCTTGTATTGTAATTTTGTCATATTCAGTCAAAAGAAATACTTTATATCTACTCTTTCGTTTATGATCCATTCGTTTTTTTTTAGTACCTAGAAGCTCTCCCGCCGGAATTACAGTAATAAGTTTTCCACGCAAACCAAAATGAGTAACTTCACAAGCCACTGTTTGGTTTAACTCCAGACGATTACATTTTAGGATGATTAGTTCGGAACTAAATATCAAACTAAATCTTAATGCAAAGACTAAAATAATACTTATAGATTCAGGAATATTAGTTTTTTTTGACATGGCCTATCATAGGTAAATATTTAGTAGGCTTCTTTAAAAGAATACAAAAATTTGTAACTTGATGATAAGTAGAGGAAGCTAAAAAAAGACGCTGCATATTTACTTAAAAAACGCCTCAAACTTATGATATAACCAACTTTTAGCCTGATTTTCAATTTGATGAATGACGAATAAAATTTAACATGCTCTACTTAAGCATTCAGCTATTAGCAGTCAGTTCTCAGCAATTAATAATGAATATAGACTTTAAGGTTAAGGGAGTCTGCTTTTGCAGTAAGATGTAATTTTATTCAATTTCAACAGCTATTATCTAAACCAAAAGCAATAGCTGACGGCTGAATGCTTATAGATTAACTTCTAAATTAACTTACAATATTTTGTAAATTTTCCAGTATTATGACAATGAAACATTGAAAAATAAAATCCTAAATCCGATAGCTCAAATTTTGATATTAGGCTTAATTTTCATAATTTCCTATATTCAAAACTCTTTATATACTTCCAGTCAGGATAATTAAGTATTAGAACAACAAAACAATAAAAATCAGCACATTAAAAAATAAAATCCTAAATTCCATAGCTCAAATTTTGATATTAAGCTTAATTTTCGGAATTTCCTATACTCAAAACTCTTTATATACTTTCAATCAAGATAATTAACTTACAATATTCTGTAAATTTTCTAGTATTAGAATAACAAAACAGTGAAAATCAGCACATTGAAAAATAAAATCCTAAATCCCATAGCTCAAATTTTTGTATTAGGCTTAATTTTCGGAATTTCTTATACTCAAGACCTTCTATATACTTCTAATCAACATACTAAATTTTTGCAAGGATTAGCTAAAGCTGGTTTTGGTTATTTAAACAAAGATTGGCTAGCTAATACATTCGACCCTCTACCTGCTTTTACTTTTTTAGTTCAAATTACTTATACTTACTTCCATGAAAACTTTTTCTACTTTTATTACATCCTAATCTTTGGGATTTATGTTTATAGTATGCTTGGCATTGCTTCAGTAATTTTTAAAATTAATACTTCCCGACTGAAACTACTAATTTATTTTCTCGTTCTCCTGACTATTCACTGTCTACAAATCAGAATATTTGACTTTAAAACTCATGTACATCTCCACTATGGTTTAGCCGAGCAATATATTCTCGGTGGATATTTTCAACCCTGTACATTTGGAGTATTAATTATCTTTTCTATCTATGCCTTTCTGAGAAAAAAACCCTTTTTAGCAATATCCGCTTTAGGAGTAGCAGCAACTTTTCATCCTACATATCTTCCCAGTGCAGCTTTACTAACTTTAGCTTATACGATCGCCACTTATAAAAATGAAAATAATCTCAAAAAATCATTATTAATAGCTGTCGTTTCATTTATATTTGTATTACCAGTAGTCAGTTATATGACTATTACTTTTAAACCCACATCTCCAGAGCTTTTTCAAATTTCTGAAAGTTTACTTGTGAATAGAATTCCTCATCATTCCTTCCCCGATATTTGGTTAACTGAACCTGCCGCCCCAATTCAAATTTTAGTAGTAGTGATCGCTCTCTATCTCCTCCGCAAAACTAGACTTTTTTTTATCTTATTTTTTCCCTTTGCCACAGCAACTATTCTGACAATAATTCAAGTAATTTCTGTCAGTAATACTTTGGCGTTTCTTACTCCTTGGCGAGTATCTGCTTTTTTAGTTCCCATTTCTACTTGTATGATAAGTGCCTATATTGTGGCGGTTATTTTTGATAGATATTATCCTCAAATTCTGAAATACAAAAAACTGCTTGAAATTGGCACTTTAGTAGGAATATATCTTTTCATCTTGTCAGGGGTGGGAATGCAACTAGAAAAACTAACTATTAATCAAAAAGACACGCCAATTATTATGGAATATGTCAAACAAAATAAACAAATGAGATATATATATTTAGTTCCTTATGCTTCTGGGAAATTCGTTGATTTTAGAATTGCTACAGGTGCGCCAATTTTAATTAATCTTAAGTCTCATCCCTACAAAGATACAGAAGTTATTGAATGGCACAATAGATTATTAATGGCACAGCAATTTTATGATAATTCTGGGATAGCTAAATGTCAGGCTTTGGAAAATTTAATCGATAAATATCAGATAACTCATATAATTATTGAAAATGATGATTCTATTAAATGTTCAGGAGTAGAAATAACTTATATAGATAATTTATATAAGATGTATCAAGTTCTTTAAAAATAGCTATTCTAGCGTTTTTCAATTTACTGAGGTACAGTTGTTTTTCTTCTTTTCTATTCCTTTGACTACTCCCTACTCCCTAAAATAAATGAATTTTGTACCTTACCAGCATGGGAATTACTATATTGAAAAATTTTGCTTCCCTTCTTCCTTGATATAAAGTGATAAACAGCTACCATTGACAAAATAGTCTTTATTTTGAACATTATCAAAATAAAGACTATAGCATAACGTCTTTTGGCGTTTGACAATAAATTTGGGTTTTAAGGGAATAGGGAATAGGGAACAGGGAATAGGGAAAAGAAGAATGTCAAGAGCGTATTTGCGTAGTGCTATAGCCAAAAAATGCTAAAAAGGTTCTAGATTAATCTAGGGAAAGCAAAAACAAATAATTATTTCGAGACAAAAAGTACAATAAATAAAGCATAATTAATAAATCGCCAAAAATCATTGTCACTACACTTATATTGCGTGTTTAATTTGAAGTTTTAGTTATGACAAAGCAAATTTTTAAGAACACTATTGCAGACAAAAGTTTGTTGAAGGTGTCTAAAATTGATTAGGTTTAAATTTCCAATAAAATTGAAACTAAAACCTACCACTTTTTTTAATGCTACGCTTTACTTGCCTGTTGAGTTTGAGTTTTTAGCTATTAAGAAGCAGATTTTTCAAGAGCACTATTATGGAAGAAATCTTTATTTCAGAAAGTGTCTACAATTGATTGAGTTTG
>JBARXI010000187.1:0-7127 GCA_049647275.1 Microcoleaceae cyanobacterium | reverse complement strand
TTTTGACGTAAAAGCCTCTGCCTATCTATATTTGAGCTTATTTTCTGGCTTGATTTTGTGTAAGTCCCAATAGTAGGGAAAAAAGCTGTTTTAACTACTGACTACTGACTACTGACTACTGACTACTGACCACTGACTACTGACCACTAAAAATCATACAATCATTCACCAACGCCTATTTTTCTTACAACGTTTTGATGAAGCTTTAAATGCTTATGAAAAAGCCACTGAAAGTAGACCAAAATCTCCTATTGCTTGGCATAATCAAGGTAGTTTTCTCGCTGATGGGTTACAGCGATATGAGGATGCAGTTGCTTCCTATCAAAAAGCCATAGACCTCGATTCTAATTTTGCTCCTGCTTGGCGCGATCGAGGTTTGGCTTTAATGCGATTGGACAAGAATCAAGAATCTATAGCAGCTTTTGACCGAGCCATCAAAATTAACCTCAATGACTTTCAGTCTTGGGGTAGTCGAGGGGTTGCTCTGACTAAGTTGAAACGTTATGAGGAAGCTTTAGCTGCTTTGAATAAGGCGATCGATATCAACCCCAATGACCCCATAGCTTGGGCTAATTTAGGTTGGGCACTAGGAGAAATGCAAAAATATGAGGACGCGATCGCAGCTTATGACAAAGCCATTGAAATCAAACCTGACTTTGTAGCTGCGATTACAGCGCGTAAACAATTGCAAGAAAAAAACAACAATTACAATTATGGGTATTAATTATGTATTAATAGCAAATTATTGGGGTTTCTGATGCAGAAAATAATCGGTTGAAAAACTTGACTATTTCTGAAAACTATCTGGAAACAATGACAAATAATGCTGATGTTGTTTTGTCAGCAACTAATGATATTAATATTAATAAATTGTCCGATAATCAACTTAATTTAAATACCGAACATCACAGGGAATTTATACCTCAAACTGCGGTTAAATTTGTAGCTGACAGCGATCGAGATACAAGGGGTTCTTTTGCCATAGATAATCGTAATTCTATTGTCACTCAAACTAATTCTTTAACTATTTCTGGTGAAAATTTAACCGTGGGTAGAATCACAGACAATAGAGGAGGCATAATTAACTTGATGAGCAATCAAATTAATTTTTCTAGTGGCAGAAATTCTATTAATAATCCTGGCAGTAGAGTCAATATTCAACCAAGATATCCTACTCAAAATCTGGTTATAACTGAAAATAATAATATAGATAAAACTCTTAATCATAATTTAGTAGAAACAGCAGATTATCCCTCCGAACTTGCAGAATTAGAAGACACTAATATTACTCGTCCTGCCCAAGCAAAAAATATTAATAATGACAGTGAAAAAGAGAATCAAAATCTGAGTAGCGATATTACTCCAGCTAGTCAATTAGCAAGAATTAACCCTCAGTCAGGAAATATAATTCTTGCCACTCTTAACCACAGAATATCCCCAGTAAAAATTGACAAAATGCGCAGTCAAGCCTTTGCCAATGAGTTAAAAATTAATCTCGATCGTTTCCAACATATCACCGATATTGGCATTAAAGAATCATTGAACGCCGTTACAAATCAAATTGGAAAAACACCAGGAGTTATTTATCTCGTTTCTCATCCTGAATACCTAGAATTAATTTTAGTGACTGCTCAAGGAGCGCCTATTTTTCATAGAATCGAAGCAGCTAATCACGAGCAATTGCGTCAACAAATGCGCAGTTTTATTGGCGGAGTTAGTCATCCTAGTCCCAATAATCCCAACAAATATTTAACTGCCTCACAAAAATTATATGAATGGTTAATTGCACCTCTAGAACCAGAATTACAAAAACGAGAAATAGATATGCTACTTTTCTCCATCGACCCAGGTATGCGAAGTATTCCTTTTGCAGCTCTCCATGATGGTGAAAAATTCTTAATCGAAAAGTACAGTATGGCATTAATTCCTAGTATTAATATGACTGATACGAGTTACAAAAATATTAAAAATTTATCAGTCTTAGCAATGGGAGCATCAGATTTTCAAGACCCGAATATTGTCTCTTTACCTGCTGTACCCATAGAGTTAAAAATGATTCGGCAGAATTGGCGAGGCAAGATTTTTTCTGATGAAAGTTTTACATTAGAAAATCTCAAAAAACAAAGGATACAACAAGGAGCAAGGATTGTACATTTAGCAACTCATGGCTCTTTTAAACCCAGTGCGCCTAACGATTCTTTTATTCAGCTATGGAATGCAAAGTTGAAGTTTGATGAGTTACGAGAGTTAGCAAAAAATGGGGAGCCAATAGAGCTATTAGTATTGAGTGCTTGTGAAACTGCTTTCGGTAATGTTGATGCCGAGTTAGGTTTTGCCGGGTTAGCCGTGCAAGCAGGAGTTAAATCAGTTTTGGCGAGTTTGTGGCAGGTCGATGATGGAGGTACTTTAGGATTAATGAGAGAGTTTTATCAGCAGTTGAGTTTGCAACAGACGACTGTGAAAGCGGAAGCATTGAGGCAGGCGCAGATGACGATGATTAATGGCTATCTGCGTCTGGAAGCGGGAAGGTTAAGAAGTGGTCGCCTTGGGGATAATGGTGTGAAATTACCAGATGCTGAATATCACGAAGATATGAATTTTTCTCATCCCTATTATTGGGCTTCTTTTATGATGATTGGTACTCCTTGGTAAGAGTGGGGGAGGTGTGGGGAGGAGAGGGTTTTGATTATAACGCGCTGGTGCATAGTAATAGTACAGTACGGGGAGGAGTGTCGGGAGTCGGGGAGTTTGGGGAGTAGGGAAGAAATTAAAAAATATATATCCTCACTATTAAGCTAAAAATCATAAAGAATTTAGACATCTCCAGAAAAGAGGGAACAGGGAACACCGGATCTGGGAACAGGGATAAATAATTGAGAACTTATGGATAAGAATTGATTTTATTTTTTATCTTTTCTGTAGCGGGTTTAATACCCCACCGTCAACGGGAGTGCTTAAAATTGTTTAGGGTTAGAATCCCTATGCAATTTTCACATCACGCCTTCTGCCTTATTCAATCTTGGAGATGTCTATTGTATATTCCTTGTTGCCTTCCGGAGCAGATGAGCTGTTGCCTCCCCCAAAAATTGGAATATGCTTTAAATGCTAAACAGCTTACTATGCAGGACGACCTAACGCGCTTATCCCAACTTGACATTAGATGTCCATGCAATATTTAACTGTGAACTTGTATTACACCTATTACCTAAAACCTACTATCTAAACCCTGCATCATAAAATAGCGAATAGTCAGGAAAAGTTTGGTATAATTAGTATCAGTTTATTAATTAATTTTCTAGATTAATCACTGAGATATTATTTTACACCCTTTTAGATTTTTTGCCATAAAGAATCATTTAAAATCTATCTCTAATACTTACCATTTTTTTTTACATTTGTGTTGGATAAATGTATCAATAAGTTCAGAACTAACTTGACAATTAATTTTTTATCGGAATTTTGAATCAAACTCTTTACCATAATTATTGTGCCAATTCCTGAAACAACAATTAGGTATAGCCAACACTAAAATTGCAACTTCAACTATTGCCTTGTTCCAATATTTTAAGTTTAATTTAATAATTTTATTAATTTTAGTAATCAGTGATTAATTTATCTTAAAAATACATAGGATTTTGACAATATAATAATACTTTCAAATGTTAATAAGTATTTATGCTTATACTATTTTTTTACATTAATATGTAGGTAAGTCTCGTAGTTATACTGAAGTATTATATCTAAATGCAGAGGCAATTTTCCTGGTATTATCAGACATTAGATAGTACAATAAAAACTATCAACCCTACAAATAAAAGAATATTGATAATGAAAAAAATCATAACTATCTTAGGTATTAGTGCAATTTTACTCTCTTTTACTCCCATTGCTAAGGCCCAACAAAATAGTCCTCAAACTGGAGCAGCAACTCTATCTGGAGATTCTCTTAGAACAGTTGAAGGCAGATCCATTTCTAATGACAATTACCGTACATATATAGACTCAGAATCTAGTAATCCTCCTACTGGTGGAATCAAACCTTATGAGCTACGTCGCCAACAGCAAAACGTAGAAGTGATACCAGGCATATCTATTCCAGTAAACCCAGATCAATCTAAATCAGAAAACCCCCTAGAAGAAAATAACCTAGAGGGCGATAAATCTGGAAAAGGATTCAAGTTGGAATTAGGAATTTAGAAATTTATTGATGCAATAACTTTTTGGGAATACTTTGGAAATTTTAGTTTCAAGTGGAAATGAAATATGGGGAACTGATAGCGATCGGTTCCTCATTTTTGATTGGCGCAAATGCAACAGGACTTACGCATGACCCCTACATTTAGGGTTGAATAGAAGAATTTGCGTAACTCCTGTGTAAATTCCGATATATATTATTACTGTTGACCAAAAACTAAGGTCTCAAGCCTCCCCTTTTAAGAGGATGAAAAAAATATTCGATTCAGTATTTTCAAGCCTTTTGCTTTCGGTCCGGAATGCTGCGCAAACAGCCAAAGGTACTGTTAGCGTAGCTCCTCCGGAGGAGGCTAACTGTTAACGCAGTTCCTCCGATAGGAGGCTAACTGTTAACTGTTAACTGATAACTGAAATGACCTATAAATTTCCAGACAATTTTATCTGGGGAGTAGCCACCGCTTCCTATCAAATAGAAGGTGCCGCCACAGAAGCAGGTCGTAAACCTAGCGTTTGGGATACCTTCAGCGCTACCCAAGGAAAAGTGTTACATGGCGATACAGGTGCAATAGCTTGCGACCATTATCATCGTTATGAAACAGATATTAAATTAATAGCGCAACTTGGTGTCAAACATTATCGCTTTAGTATTGCTTGGCCTCGCATAATTCCTGATGGTCGCGGAAGTGTTAATGAAGCCGGGATAGATTTTTATCGTCGTTTAGTAGACTGTCTGCATCAACACAATATTACTCCCCACGCCACCCTGTTTCATTGGGATAGCCCTCAAGCTTTGGAAGACTTATATGGGTCTTGGCGTAGTCGAGAAATGGCAAAAGATTTTGCTGACTATGTAACTGCTGTGGTGAGTCGGTTAGGCGATCGCATCACTAACTGGATGACTATCAATGAGATTTCCTGTTTTACCCACCTCGGTTATGGTGTTACCGACCCTCCGCACGCTCCAGGTACTCGCGTCAATACTTACAAAAAAGTCTGGCAAACTTCTCACCACGCTTTACTCGCCCACGGGTTAGCTACTCAAGCTATTCGAGCAGCTTCTCCCACTCCCTGTTTTATTTCTTTAGTTGATAATATTTCTGTAACTGTTCCCATTTCTGAAACACCAGAAAATATTAAAGCTGCTCAACAAGCATTTCACCTTTGCGGGCAAAATGGTGGGATTATTTTTCCGGCTCTCACGGGTGCTTATAGCCCGGCTTTATTGAAAAGTTTGGGAAATGCAGCGCCAGATATTCAGGCGGGAGATTTGGAAATTATTCATCAACCTCTAGATGCTGTGGGGTTAAATATCTATTCAGGTACTTATGTGCAGGCAAGCGATAAACGCCAAACTGGTTATGAGTTTTTATCTTTTCCTGCTGGTTATCCTAAAATGTATATGCCTTGGTTGAATATTGTGCCGGAAAGTATTTATTGGGGTATTCGACATATTGGGGAAACCTTGGGGCGACAAGATTTACCATTATTTATTTCTGAAAGTGGATGTGCCGCTCAAGATGAAATAGATAGTCAAGGCAAGGTAATAGATACTGATAGAATTATGTATTTACGTCAATATTTTAAAGCTGCCCATCGTGCGATTAGTGAAGGGTATCCTTTAAAGGGATATTTTGTTTGGAGTTTTATGGATAATTTTGAGTGGTCTTTTGGTTATGACCGTCGCTTTGGTTTGGTTTATATTGATTATCAAACTCAGCAACGTTTACCAAAGGCTAGTTTTGATTGGTATCGAGAATGTATTAGACAAAATCGAGTAGTTTGACACACTCCCAACGTTGCCCTTACGCGAGCCCCGCGGGATTCTTCAGCCTGGAAATACCGGACTGCTGTTTCGTGTGAGGTGATGTCCTCCCCCTGTGTTGATAATAATCCTATTTTGGTGGTGGTGCATAGTAATGGTAAAAAAGTTTGGGGAGATGGGTTTGTCAGTGCGCCCTTGCGGGTTCCCCGCGTTGTAGCAACTGGCGCACCCGAAGGGGGGATGGGGAGTACCGGGAGTACCGGGAGTACCGGGAGTACCGGGAGTACCGGGAGTGACCGGAGAAATTAAAAAAAATATATATCCTCACCATTACCATGCAGGACTACGCCTATTTTTTGTATTAGAAGTGCTGAGTTATAGTCACGGTCTAATTCTCGACCACATTTAGGACATGAATGTCAGCGTTGTGACAAGCTTTTAGATACTTTGTTTAGACATTCCCATCAGTGTTGAGACGTGTCTCTGGGGTCTACCTTGATAATTCCCTTGCCTAACTTCCATGCAACATACTCTAATACTTGTACAAATTGACCAAAAGCTGCATCCTGCAAAGATTTATTCAACCCTGATTTAGCTGAATCAAGGGATGAAACTTTTGGAACCGGTAAATCCCATCTTTTACTTCCTCTTTACTCTCCCAATCTACAATTCCAATACGCACGCGTCAGCAACGCCCAAAAAACTGTTGTAGAGCTTTTGTGGTGAGTGGAAATATTTAAAAACTCTTGTACAACAGATGAAGAAAAATTCAACCCAAGTTTGAGGATACCCTTTGTTCGGTGGAACTAAACTCAAAAAACTCTTGTAGAGCTTTTGTGGTGAGTGGAAATATTTAAAAACTCTTGTACAACAGATGAAGAAAAATTCAACTAAAATTTGAGGATACCCTTTATTCGGTGGAACTAAACTCAAAAAACTCTTGTACAACAGATGAAGAAAAATTCAACTAAAATTTGAGGATACCCTTTGTTGGGTGGAACTCAACTCAAAAAACTCTTGTACAACAGATGAAAAAAAATTCAATCCAAGTTTGAGGATACCCTTTGTTGGTTGGAACTAAACTCAAAAAACTCTTGTACAACAGATGAAAAAAAATTCAATCCAAGTTTGAGGATACCCTTTATTCGGTGGAACTAAACTCAAAAAACTC
>JBARXI010000186.1:0-14118 GCA_049647275.1 Microcoleaceae cyanobacterium | reverse complement strand
TTTAACAAAAAATAGCGAGAAGTCCCGCGTTCTCCTCGTCGGGAACGTCGTATGGGAAAGCGACCATGTTATAATAGAAGAACACAGGGGGAGGGCATCACCTCTGTATAAACTGCAACTCCTTTGCGGGTTGAAGAATCCCGCCTTGTCGCTCAAGCAAGGGCGTCGGGAGTATGTCAATTCTTTAGATAACCAACTTAGGGAAATTATTGAACCAATGTTGTCTTTATCTTCAGAGGAATTTTCTTCTTTACTATTACAGTTATCTCAGTTATCCCGTGAGGAATTATTAGCAAGATTTAATAGTGAGAATTAATCGAGTTATTTAGTTCAGATAAATCTGAGCGATTAAATTCCGTTTAACTTAGCGATCGCCCCTTTTTCTCAAGAGTGATAGAACTCTTTTACCCTGTGGCGATCGCTTTTTTTTATGCTTAACGTACAGAAAGAAGTTTAATTAATTACAAATTAAAAAATAAAAATATATTCATTACTGTTTGGCTATACGCAATAGTACAGTATCAAAGCTTTATCAAAACTGAACTTGAGTCAAATTTACTTACTTTGACTTGAAGTACTATCCCATCAAACTACTCTGACTGCTGAAGCTACACAAAGAAGTTTAATTAATCATAAATTAAAAAATAAAAATATATTCATTACTGTTTGGCTATACGCAATAGTACAGTATTAAAGCTTTGTCAAAACTGAGGTTGAGTCAAATTTACTCACTTTGACTTGAAGTACTATAGCACTACGCAATTATCTTAGGACATTGTTGAGGGCTGAAAATTATGAGCAGTAAACTTCTGACTTTTGACTCGCGCACTATACATTCAAAGGTGAGGATTATACATTTGGCGACAAAGGGAGCAGTGTTAAGCAAACCTCTGAGTTGAAGGAATCATCAAAGTGTCTGGACTCATCCATTAATCATTTTGAACGCCATCAGAAAATAGTGATTTTTAGAAATGGGATTTGCCAAATCTCACCCCTACCCCCAATAGTTGGAGGCTCAGAAAATGATAATAGCATTTAATTCTCTGATGGCAACAAAGTAATGTCCTAACCTTAACGCTGCTATATCCTCTCAAACTACTCTGACTGCTGAAGCTACACAAAGAAGTTTAATTAATCATAAATTAAAAAATAAAAATATATTCATTACTGTTTGGCTATACGCAATAGTACAGTATCAAAGCTTTGTCAAAACTGAGGTTGAGTCAAATTTACTCACTTTGACTTGAAGTACTATCCCATCAAACTACTCTGACTGCTGAAGCTACACAAAGAAGTTTAATTAATTACAAATTAAAAACTAAAAATCTATTCATTACTATTTTGCTATACGCAATAGTACAGTATCAAAGCTTGGTTGGCATTGAATTTAATCTCATTTTTGTCGAGAGTAAATGTAGTATGGTATGTATTCTGAAGGCTTTTACTCAGGAGGCAGAAAGTCAATCTATTTCTGTTCGGTCGTTTCTCCTGCCGAGTGCTACGCAAACAGCTTTTCAAGGTTTTCCTGAGCTTTGTGGTTACTGCCATAATATTGCACAGTTATCTATAGCACTACAGAAAACCTATATCTCAACTAACAGCCATCACTTCCTATTTTCTAATTGCTGCAATTTCTTTTTTGCCCACTCCCGCAGTCGTTTGTCTGGGTCATTTTCTGCTCTGTCTTGTAATAGTGGAAGGGTTCGCGGATGGTCTGAATAGTATTTGACTATTGCTCCTAGTGCAATTCGTCGAAAGTTGTCTATAAATTTATGTTCACATTGAAAGGGGTCATTGAGGGCGGTATGATGAAACAATTCAAAAATTCCCGGTTCATTTTTCCAAGCAGTAGCTATTTGTCGCACTGCTTCAAGTCGTACACTCAAACTATTATCAGACACAACCAGTTGTTTGAGTAATTCTAAAATTCCCGCCTCATGTTTCCAAGCAGTAGCAATTTGTCGCACCGCTTCAACTCGCACATCCGAATTATCATCAGATACTACCAGTTGTTTGAGTAATTCTAAAGTTTCTGGCTGATGTTTCCAAGCAGTAGCTATTTGTCGCACTGCTTCAAGTCGTACACTCAAACTATTATCAGACACAACCAGTTGTTTGAGTAATTCTAAAATTCCCGGTTCATTTTTCCAACCAGTAGCTATTTGTCGCACCGCTTCAACTCGCACCATTGAATTATCATTAGAGTCTACTCTTTGTTTGAGTAATTCAAAAATTCCCGGTTCATTTTTCCAAGCAGTAGCTATTTGTCGCACTGCTTCAAGTCGCAGACTCAAACTATTATCAGACACAACCGATTGTTTGAGTAATTCTAAAATTCCTGGTTCATTTTTCCAACCAGTAGCTATTTGTCGCATCGCTTCAAGTCGTGCCATTGAATTATCATCAGACACAACCAATTGTTTGAGTAATTCTAAAATTCCTGGTTCATTTTTCCAACCAGTAGCTATTTGTCGCATCGCCTCACCTCGCACATACGAATCACTATCAGACTTTACCCTTTGTTTCAGCCAAGTATAGGTTAAAGGGTCATCCCTCCAGGTTGTAGCCACCACCTCTACAGCTTGAGTACGAATTTCACGAACTAAGGATAAATTTTTCTGATAAATTTCTTGCGAATAACTGTCATCAGCTTTGTAAGAATAATCAAGGTCATACCCTGTCAAATCTTTTAACCTATCTAATAACCGAGACTCTACATCACCAATACCATGACGACTCCTAACTTCAAACAAACACTTGCCCGCCAAAAATAAATTCAGAAACTTTTCCTCTTCCCCCTCTTGCTCCATCAAATAACTAATAACTTCTCCCACAAACTTAGCATCTATCATCCCTGCAATTAACCGCAACACCTCATGCCATTTTTCATCCCGCCAATGCTGACTAAAAACCTCATTTATTAACCCATCTATTCCAAGACTTTGTGTTTCCTTAAACTGCCAAACAAACTCCCAAGCACAAAAATATTCCAAAAAAGTCCGATGCACAAAAGCATAATATTCTGCACCAACAAAACACAAAATAAAATTCCGACTCCGTAACTGTTCCATCAACGCCCTAGCCACAGTTCTCACATTATTAATATCTATACTTTTCAGATACTCCGAAATCATCCTTTCTAAATCATTTCCCAAAATCAAATTACCAGCCAAACCAGGAATATTTCCCTGCATAAAATAAGCTACATGACGTAAAATTGCTTGCTTATCTTTATAGTCAATAGTAATCGGGTCAATCTTGGCATCAATTAATGCTCTTTCCATATCCCATTGATGTAATAAAACCCGGGAAGCTTGATTATAAAGTTCCGCTCTATCTCTCGGCAATTCTTGATTTCGATTTAGAATAGCCATCATAGTTAATAACAGAGGATTTCCTGCCAACTCCTTAATAGCTGAAGAATCTTTAATTGCCCGTTTCAATCGTTCTCTTTTCCTCTCCCTTTCCGCCTCATCTTGATAAGTCAAATCATGCCAACGTTGAATAAAATCCTCAACTTGTTCCGCTGACAAATCTTGCAACATAAAATGATTAAATTCAGCATCCCGGAGTTTTTGTGGTTTATAACCAATCACCCGCGAAGTCACAATTACCCGTACATTTTTATAGTCATTGGTAAACCGATGAATATCAGTAATTACCTCTTCTCGTTTGGTAGGGTCGAAAACCTCATCCAATCCATCAAACATCACAATAGCATCGCCATTTTGTAATTTGGCATAAAGTTCTTGTTGAGGCAAATGACAAGTCAACCCACTCCCTTTTTCCAGAAAATCCAGAAAATTATTACACTTATTCGCCTCATGGTTCCGAACATAAGTCCGTAGTTCAATTAATAGAGGAATTGGCTGTAAAGGTAAATCTTTCAGAGGTAATTCTGCCCATTCCAGAGCGATATATTGTAATAAAGTAGATTTGCCAGAACCGGGGTCGCCCAGAAGAACTAAATATTGATAATTACTATCTTCAATTAACTCTAAAACAGAGCGAGTCTGCTGTTCAAAATATCTGCGCCTGAGACTTTCTAATTGTTCTGGAGAAAAATCTTCCCCAAACTGCCCAGTTTCTTTTAATCGCCTCAAATATTCTTTCGGAATTTCATGTATCTGAGGCATGAATTCCTGAGATTCCCGCACATTTTGTGGGATAAACATTCGCCATAATTTTAGTTCATTATAGGCATAACCACTGGTATCTAAACTTTCTAACTTCAGATTTCCATATTGTTCTCGGATTCCCTCCTGATATTTTTCCAGGTCAAATTCTGGTTTAATTTCCGTATTTTGATTTGCCAATTTATCCAGATTTTCTGAATCCAAAATTTTCCGTAATTCATCCGACTCTATCCGAATAGCTTTAGCTTTTTTCAGATATAGTTTTCCTACTCTTCCCCAGTTAAAATTATCTGGTAGAGATGGATAAATTTTATTCCCGATAGTAGCTAAGATTTTTGTATCTAATATTGTCACTTCATTCTGAAAAGCACTACCAAGAATTTCTACAACAGCGGGATTTTTAATAAACTGTTTTAAAGGTTTAATATATTGCTTTAACTGACCGTCATCTAAATCGGCATCTTCCAATTCTTGCTGTACCAATTCTAAAAATTCTTTGATTGCTTTTCCCGTCGCTTTTTGTAAAGGTTCTTTATTTGTTAGCCCTTTAATTACATTACCAATACTACTCTTAAAAAAATCCTTAGCATAATCTTTTGCTGCATCTTTAGCTAAGTCTTCGAGAATTGGTTTAAACACAAACCCAACCGCCTGAGTTACTCCCCAAATAGCTAACCATTCAACCATAATTATTCAACCTTGTATATATTAGTTATTCAAGCTAGTAGCTAGTATTAGTTATAGCAGTACATTCATTCCTCTCGATCGTCAATCAGGAGTCAAACACAATAAATAAGGTTAGGCTTTTGTCTTAGTTCCAGGAATTATCAAACTGTTTCGAGTCCCCAAATTTTCATTTTGAACGCCTCCAAAAAATAGGGATTGAGAAAGACCCGTACTCAACCATCTCCCCTCCACCCCAAATAGTTGGAGGCTCACAAAATGTAGCTACCATCTCAAAACCCCACTACATTCATTCATCTCGATCATAAATAACCAGTCAAACAGAATTGGGTTAAGCTTTTGTCTTAGTTCCAGAAATTATCAAAGTGTTTCGACTCCCCCAGTTTTCATTCTGAACGCCTCCAAAAAATAGGGATTTAGAAAGACCGATACTCAACCATCTCCCCTCCACCCCAAATAGTTGGAGGCTCACAAAATGTAACTACCATTTCAAAACTATGATTGCTTAAAATTATAAATCAGGAGTTAAACACAATAAATAAGGTTAAGCTTTTGTCTTAGTTCCAGGAATTATCAAACTGTTTCGAGTCCCCAAATTTTCATTTTGAACGCCTCAAAAAAATGGGGATTGAGAAAGACCGATACTCAACCATCTCCCTTCCACCCCAAATAGTTGGAGGCTCACAAAATGTAACTACCATTTCAAAACTATGCCAGGCAAAGGGATGCAGATGACATTTTTTTCCCTGGTGAAAGTTACAAAATAGGTGAGACATTATTGGGGTGAATTGGGATCTGGATTTAGCGATCGCTATTAATTCAACTCCAACGTTATAGTTAGTAGGGTAGGCAAACAACTAGATATTTATGATTAACATCAACCGTTAAATATTTGCCCACCCTACCAAATATTCATTTTTAACGCCTCCAGAAAATGGGGATTGAGTAAAGACCGATACTCAACCATCTCCCCTCCACCCCAAATAGTTGGAGGCTCACAAAATGCAAATGCTATTTTCAAACTATGTCTGGCAAAGGGATGCAGATGACATTATTTTTCCCTGGTGAAAGTTACAAAATAGGTGAGACATTATTGGAGTGAATTGGTATCTGGATTTAGCGATCGCTATTAATTCAACTCCAACGTTATAGTTAGTAGGGTGGGCAAACAACTAGATATTTATGATTAACATCAACCGTTGAATATTTGCCCACCCTACCAAATCTCTGTATTTAAGTAAATTCTTTGATTTATATCAAGTCACAGATGAAGAGGCGATCGGGAAAATTATACCCCCCACTATTAAACAAGCTTCAAGTATTTCCTGGTTACTACTTACCGCTTGTAGAATAATTTACCGTCGCAGGTTAAAGGGGTATAATTTCTATTTAAAATATAAACCATCTATTTTATGTTTGTCAATAGTTTAGTCTGAATTTTCTGAAATTTTTAGTCTCTACTAATGGCCAAATATTCCTAAGTTCCGCTCATAAAAGTTTTCTCAGCCCAGAAGTCATAATTTCTGCTAAGTTATCAGCTAGTGTTATAAAGCTATTTTTAAGTTTCCATTGGCCAACTTTTGTTGGTTGTAGAAAGCCATGAGCCGTAGCATTTCTGAGAGCTTTTGCTAATTTAACTGCCTTCTCCCAATCACAAATAGCCTCTGAATTGACTAGCCACTGGTTAATAATTTTCCGATCGCCTGATGTTACTCCGAGAAAATCAGCGATCGCCTCATCTTC
This sequence comes from Microcoleaceae cyanobacterium, assembly GCA_049647275.1. Lineage (GTDB taxonomy): Bacteria > Cyanobacteriota > Cyanobacteriia > Cyanobacteriales > Microcoleaceae > JASJEE01. The sequence continues at coordinate 7,555 of JBARXI010000186.1, read as the reverse complement.
CTTACTCAACCATTTCTCAAGATTTGATTTTTCTTTAGGAGTGGGAGCTTCTAATTTTTGGTAACTTGGCAAGTTACACTTGTAGATAAAATCTTGAATTATTTCTAGTTTAGTATTTCTGTGGAAGTGATTCATTAACCCTTTAGCAGTAATTTCAAAACCTGCATAAGCAATCACAAGTCGCCATTGAATACCCCGTAACTTTTCATGTGGACTCGGTGAAGAAGTGTTATTATCATTCCCAATTGCAGCAGGATTTTTCCAATTAACTGCTGCTTGAGTTAAACTAACTCCCCGACAAAGAGCTTTAATAACTTTGTCTATATGCTCTGGAGTATCAGAATGGTTTAGAGAAAAATAAACAAGCTTTTCTTTTATTGCCCTACATTTGCTATGGTCATCTTTCCAGGAATTATCAGGCTGAAGAATTTGCCAGACATCATCCCAAACATTTCTCAAATTTCCTGGTATTTCTGTGAAATATTCCATAATTTTTTGTGCTTGTATTGCCTTACATTTGCTCCAATATCATGTCCGGATAATTAGTGATGAAAAAAACTTTATCCTTCTTTCCTCCTGACTCCTCGGTTGTTTATTTATAAGTATTCAACCGGACATGATATAGTGATTTTTCCCATAATTTTCAGGTACAAAAATATTCCAGACATCATGGCAAACAGTTGTCAAATTTTCTAGTATTTCTGTAGAACATTCCATAATGTTTTGTACTTTTACTAATGTGCATTTACTCTAATTATTTTTTCCATAACTTTCAGGTACAAAAATATTCCAGAGATAATGGCAAACAGTTGTCAAATTTTCTAGTATTTCAGTAGAATCTTCCATAATTTTTTGTGCTTTGACTAATAGACATCTCCAAAAATTAAAAATAAAATCAATTATTATCCATAAATTATCAATTATTCTTCCCTGTTCCCAGCTCCGGTGTTCCCAGCTCCGGTGTTCCCTCTTTTCTGGAGATGTCTAATGTGCATTTACATTTGCTCTAATTATTTTTCCCATAATTGTCAGGCTCAAAAATATTCCAGACATCATCCCAAACAATTCTCAAATTTTCTAGTATTTCTGTAGAATCTTCCATAATATTTTGTACTTTTACTAATGTGCATTTGCTCTAATTATTTTTCCCATAACTTTCAGGCTCAAAAATATTCCAGACATCATCCCAAACACTTCTCAAATTTTCTGGTACTTCTGGGGAATATTCTATAACTTTTTGTACATTTGCTCTACTCATCTTTCCCATAATTGTCAAGTTCAAAAATTTGCCAGACATCACTCCAAACATTTCTCAAATTTTCTGGTACTTCTGTGGAATATTCGAGAATTTCTTGATGCTTTGATGAAAAAAAAGAGGCGATCGCTATTCATCACCTCCAACATTATTCAATAGTAAATTCAACAGAATTTATCCAACATTTTCTGTTGTACGCTATTAGTGTAAGGTGCGTTGCAACACACCCTACCTCCTAAACCTTCACAGCAACCTTCTCCCCAGTCTCAACACTTGCTTCTGGTGTATCAGCTTCAGAAGGAGGCACAACTTGATAAAACTTAGGCAAATACTCAGACCAATTCGCCAAAATAGCCTTCGCCTTTTCACTACCAGTCTTTTCAACGTGCAACGAAATCAACTCTTGCAACTGCGCCTCACCTGCGGGAGTAGACACGCGCTGAATAGAAACAATTTCATTATTAACCCTTGCCGGAAAATCACCAACTTCATCCAAGAAATAAGCAATTCCCCCAGTCATACCAGCGCCAACATTCCGACCAGCCTTACCCAAACAAACAACAACACCACCAGTCATATACTCACAAGCATGGTCGCCAGCACCTTCAATCACCGCCTTACCCATGGAATTCCTGACGGCAAAACGTTCCCCTGCTTGACCATTGGCAAACAAAATTCCGCCAGTAGCACCATATAAACAAGTATTACCAACAATCACATTTGTTGCCGGATCGTAACCAGTTTCTGCGGGAGGCTTAATAATAATTTCCCCACCGTGCATTCCTTTGCCAACATAATCATTAGCCTCACCTTGCAAAGTTAATTTCATTCCTGGTAAGTTGAAAGCACCAAAACTCTGACCAGCACTACCATTAAATGTGAGATTAATCTGCCCCTCAAAACCAGTATTACCGTAACGAGAAGCGATCGCTCCTGCTAACCGTGCTCCCACTGTGCGGTCAGTATTAACTAATTTGACTGTCTTAGTAACTGTGCCTTGGTTACGAATAGCACCTTGAATTTCCGGGTCATCCAACAGCACATCATCCAAAACAGCGCCGTTGCTATGTACAGTTTCATGGTTTAACCAATCTCTGTCTGTGCGACTATCTGGCAACTTCACCAAACAATCTAAATTCAAAGCTGCTGTTTTAGTTAACTGCACATCTTCCCGTGCTTTCAGCAAATCTGCACGACCTAATATTTCATTGACAGACCGATAACCCAACTTTGCCAAAATAGTCCGTACTTCCTCAGCAATAAACCAGAAGAAATTAACAACATTTTCTGGCATCCCAGTAAACCGCTTCCGCAGTTTCTCTTGCTGAGTTGCCACACCCACAGGGCAACCATTCGTATGACAAATCCGTGCCATGATGCAACCCTCAGCAATCATCGCAATGGAGCCAAAACCAAATTGTTCTGCTCCCATCAAAGCAGCCATAACCACATCCCAACCAGTCTTCAGACCACCATCAACCCGGAGAGTGACCCGACCGCGTAACTTATTCTCCATCAATACTCGATGCACCTCAGTTAAACCTAACTCCCAAGGACTACCAGCGTGCTTAATTGAACTCAGAGGAGAAGCACCCGTACCGCCATCGTGACCGGAAATCTGAATCACGTCAGCATTTGCTTTTGCTACACCAGCAGCGATCGTACCAATACCAATTTCTGCCACCAATTTAACTGATACACCAGCGTTAGGGTTAATTTGGTGTAGGTCAAAAATCAACTGCGCCAAATCTTCAATGGAATAAATATCATGATGAGGAGGTGGAGAAATCAATGATACTCCAGCTTTAGAACGACGCAAGCTAGCAATATAAGCACTTACCTTTTTCCCAGGCAACTGACCGCCTTCACCCGGTTTTGCTCCCTGAGCCATTTTAATTTCAATCTGTTTGGCATTCATCAGATATTCTGGAGTCACGCCAAACCGACCGGAAGCGACTTGCTTAATAGCAGAAGAAGCTGTGTCACCATTTCGTAATCCCTTGAGGTGAGGGAATAAAGGAGACAAACCTTGACCATCAACATCATCCAACACCTTAAACCGAGTGGGATCTTCTCCACCCTCACCAGAATTAGATTTGCCATTAATGCGATTCATCGCGATCGCCAAAGTCTCATGAGCTTCCCGTGATAGTGCTCCCAGAGACATACCACCCGTACAAAAACGCTTCATTATTTCTGCAGCAGGTTCAACTTCCTCTATAGGTATAGAAGGGAAATGACTATCAAAATCCAACAAATCCCGCAGAGCAGTTATTGGTCGCCCTTGCAAATATTTCCGGTAAACTTCATAGTGGTCATAGCCCTCTTTTTCTGGCTGAGTACCATTACCATTACCATTCTCAAAACTAGCTACAGCTTTATGGAGTGCTTTCGCCATTTCCGGGCTATTCATGTGATATTCCCCACCGGGGCGATATTGCACAAAGCCATAGTTTTCCAACTTCTTAATATTCAATTCTGGGAACGCTCGACTGTGGAAAGAAATCACCTCTTGCGCCAACTCTGCTATCGTTAAACCACCCACTCGCGAAGTAGTTCCTCGGAAAGCCAATTCTAATAAATCTCCACCAATACCAATCGCCTCAAAAATCTGCGCTCCCTGATAAGAAGACAACAGAGAAATTCCCATTTTAGACAGAATTTTTAACAATCCTGCTTCCACTGCTTTGCGATAATTTTTCTGAGCTTCTTCAATCGTAATTTTAGTGATTTTACCCCGTTCCATTTGTTTTTGAACTGTAGGGTTAGACCACCAAGAACGCACAGATTCTAATGCTAAATAAGGATAAACTGCACTAGCTCCATAACCAATTAAACAAGCAAAATTATGAGTACTCCAACATTGGGCTGTTTCTACCACCAAAGAAGCTTTCATCCGCAACCTTTCTTTTATTAAATGGTGATGAACAGATCCTACTGCTAATAAAGGCGGAATATAAGCAAATTCTGCACTAATTCCTCCTTCAAATTTGTCAGATAAAATAAGAATTTCCTTACCATTCTTAACTGCCGTTGCTGCTTCTTGGCACAAATTATTTACTGCTGTTTGTAACCCCTCCGGCCCATTAGCTACAGCAAACACAGTAGACAGAGTTTCTGTCGCAAATTCTGACTCCCGAATTTCTCTTAATTCTGCCTCATTTAATACAGGTGATTCTATCTTTAATAACCTGGCATTTTCCGGGCTAATTTCTAATAAATTACCACGCTTACCGAGCAGCATATTTAGTGACATTACCATTCCTTCCCGGAGGGGGTCAATTGGTGGATTTGTCACTTGCGCAAACCTTTGTTTAAAATAGTCATACAGCAAATGGGGTCGCCCAGAAAGCACCGCCAGAGGAATATCATCCCCCATACAAAATGTTGGCTCTTTCCCCAGATTTGCCATATCACTTATCACCATATCCAGGTCTTCCAAGCTATAGCCAAAAGCAGTTTGTAACCTGAGTAAAGTTTGTGAATCTAATTGAGTATTAGCTACAAAAGATTGGGTTGTTATGTGCTTTCTTTGTTTTAACCATTCTCCGTAGGGAAGTTGCGCACTAATACGTTTTTTAATCTCCCAATTTTTGAGAATTTCATTAGTGGCTAAATCTACAGCGATCGTTTGCCCAGGTCCGAGGCGACCTTTTTCTACTATTTCTGTTTCCGGTATCTCAACTACTCCTGCCTCAGAAGCGACAACTATTAAATCGTTATTTGTAATGCAATAACGGGCTGGTCGCAAACCATTCCGGTCGAGAGCTGCCCCTACCTGTTTGCCATCACTAAATACTAATAACGCCGGGCCATCCCATGATTCTTGCAAACCACTGTAATATTCATAAAAATCAACAATTTCTGGATGGTCTACCAGGTCTGGTTGATTTCTGTACGCTTCCGGCACCATGATCATCAATGTTTCTAGTGGGGAACGTCCGGAACGTACAATTAGTTCCATTACATTGTCTAGGTTTGCCGAGTCACTATTTGTGGCATCTACAAAGGGTTTTAGTTCCTTTAGTCGTTCCTCCCAAACCGATGACTTGAGACTGGCTTCCCGTGCTTTCATCCAGTTAATATTTCCCAATAGAGTATTGATTTCTCCATTGTGACCGAGCAAACGCATCGGTTGAGCTAGGGGCCATCGGGGCATTGTATTGGTGCTGAAGCGTCGATGGTAAACGGCAAAGGAGCTTTTGTAGGCTGGGTTTTTCAGGTCTGTGTAAAATTCTCCTAATACTGCCGAGCGCACCATACCTTTATATACAATGGTTCGACTGGAGAAGGAGCAGATGTAAGTATCTGTACCCCAAATAAAACCTTCTGCTTCTAAATTCCGACCAATGGCACGACGGATTAAATAAAGCGATCGCTCTAAATCATCACCTTGTAATTTTTCACTAGTTACAATTACTTGTTCTATCTGTGGTTGATTTTCCCGTGCTTGTACTCCCAATACTTCAGGTCTGATTGGCACAACTCGCCAACCAACCACTGTTAAACCTTCTGCGGTTATTGTTTTATCAATAATCTTTCGTGCTTGTGTTGCTTTAGCTTCTGTTTGGGGCAAAAATACCATTCCTACCCCACAACTATTAGCATTTAATTGCCAATTTTCAGATAGTAATTCCCAGGGAATTTGAGTCATTAAACCAGCCCCATCTCCTGAGTCTTGGTCAGCACTACAACCACCGCGATGTTCTAAACAGGTTAGAGCGGGTAAAGCTTTTGAAATTATTTCATGGCTTTTTTTCCCTGACGGATGAGCAATAAAGCCAACTCCACAGGCATCTCTTTCTTCTACGAGCCATCTTTGGCCGTTATAAGTTTCTTTGTTTGCTTTGAGGTTTGTGTGGTCTGAGGTTTGTTCGTTTTGAGAATAATTACTGATTTGATTCATCTTTAATTTACCCATAATATGGTTTTAATTTTCTGCAGGAAGTTAGCCTTGATTAAGTACTTTTACAAAATCACCAGAGAATTTTTGGCTATATGGAAGAAGTAGAGAGCAGGGAGCATGGAGAAAGGCAGATAACCGAATAGTAAATATACAATTAATTTTGCTTGACTATTTTATAGAACTGTTCATCTAATCCTTTTACTACTTGCTTGGGATACATACAATACAAAACAAGTTGAACAATTGAGGCAAATTTTAATGTTGTTTGAAGGTTGATATAATCGTAGATGATAAAATAGCCCTATTTGTCCCTGATATCTTAACCACGAGGGCATTGAGAATACTTGACAAAAATAGCAGGCCATGTATTATTAGGGACATTGCATCCAATGTCTCTACTAAAACCGGCAAAACTAATGCTTTTGCTGTTTCATCAATTATTTTAATGGTTTCTCAAAAATAATAGTGATACAAAAAATACTCTACGCTCTATTCCAGCGCTCTGTAAATTTATATAATTTCACAAGCTTATCTACTTTCTAGCCAATGTTTTATAATAATCTACCTTTGCTAGTTTTGTGCACAGTAGAAGCAATCTTAAGAATTTCTACAAGTTTTTGTTTTTATCTGAATATCTCTTTGTTACTACCAGCAAGTTTTTGAGTTACTATTATCTTCACTATCTCTGTAAATTATATATAAGTTACATCAGTAGGATTATTCTCTCATTAGTACTGAGTTGCTTATGATACAGAAATCAGTTTTATCTCCAAGATTTCCCATAGTTAAAAATATCTTTGCATTTAATAAAGTTCAAAAATTGGCAAAACTACCATTTAGCATAAGTCCATATCTGATGCTAAATATTATCAGTTCATAGAAAAAAATAAATGGGTTGATTTACGATACTAAGTTATATCATGTCCGGTTAAATACTTATAAATAAGCACAGAGAAGTCACCGAATCAGGTAGGGTCGCCGTCGGTAGGGCGAGGTACAGAGTCAGGAGGGAAGAAGCGGTGCGACCCCGCGGGGCGCGACAGACGCAAGGGAATGCGCACCAAGAGAAAAAGGAAGACAAAAGAAGAACAAGAGGAGAAAAAAGAACAAGAGGAGAAAAAAGAACAAGAAGAAGAAGAGAAAGTTTTTTATCACGCTCTTATCCGGACATGATATTAGATGGAATAGTTTGTGTATCAGTACCTACACATTTCACCTCACAATAATATTCTAATTTTGGTGAGACTTTCAAAAAATAACTATTAATTAGGGTTTGCTGAAAAAAGTTTTTTGGTAAGGGAGGAGTCACCGAGTCACCGAGTAGGGGTAATTTCCTACGGAATGCTCCGCTTTCCATGAATTACCCCTACAGGAGGAACGGGAATTATAGAGGA
>JBARXI010000185.1:0-2906 GCA_049647275.1 Microcoleaceae cyanobacterium | reverse complement strand
GGGCAAATCTTCTGATTAGTATCAATGCTAAATAACTGTAATATTTGCCCAGCTTTCCAATAAATTTTAGCTTTTTGATTAAAAAAAGAAATGAGAGTGGGCAAATCTTCTGATTAGTATCAATGCTAAATAACTGTAATATTTGCCCAGCTTTCCAATAAATTTTAGCTTTTTGATTAAAAAAAGAAATGAGAGTGGGCAAATCTTCTGATTAGTATCAATACTAAATAGCTGTAATATTTGCCCACCCTACCAATAAACTACTACTGTTTAACTACTTTTTTTGCCATTCATTGCAGCCATAGAATTGACTCTTTTTTGTTTTTTAGGGGTTTGACTTTTACTATTACTTATATTTGTCTTTACTGATGCATTGGGTTTCTTTTCTTCTATCAAAATTTTTTCTGCTTGTAATTCTGAGAGTAAAGTGCCTCGTTTACGCTGAGATTCTGAATCATTAGGCTTAATAGCAATAGCATGGTCATAACAAACCAAAGCTTCTTGATAACGTTTTAATTTCTCTAACACTATACCTTTTCTAGCCCAACCATCATAACTATTAGGATTAATAGCAATTATTTCGTCGTAAGCAGTTAAAGCCTCTTCATAACGTTCTAACTTTTCTGATGCTCTCCCCCGACATAACCAAGCTTCATAACTATTACCGCGAATAGCAATAGCATGGTTACAACAACTCATAGCTTCTTCATATTTTTCTAACTTTAATAATGCTTCCGCTTTACCAAGGAAAGCTTCATAACATTGGGGCTGAATTTGAGTTGCTTTTTCATAAGAAATAATTGCTTCTTCATGTCTTTCTAATGCACCTAAAGCCACACCTCTGTTATGCCAAACTTCAAAGTCGTCGGGCATCAACTCAATCGCTTTATCGTAGGCAAATATCGCATCTTCAAATTTTTCTAATTGCCATAATAAAGCACCTTTGTTGTACCAAATTTCATATTTATTTGGTTGAATTTCTAGAGCTTTTTCATAGGAGTCTAATGCTTCAGTAAAAGATTTTAATTTTCCTAGTAAATTACCGCGATTATACCAAACCTCATATTTATCTGGTTGAATTTTTAGAGCTTGGTCAAAAGCAGCGATCGCCTCTTCATAACGCTGTATTTTTCCTAATAAAACACCTAAATTATGTAACACATCGACATTTTTTGGTTGAACTAAAAGAGCTTGTTCGTAGGAAACTAAAGCTTCATTATATCGTTGTAATTTTCTGAGTAAAATTCCTCGATTTAGCCAAATTTCTACCCGGTCTGGTTGAAGAGCCAAAGCTTTATCATAAGAAGCTAATGCTTCAGCATAACGCTGCAATCTGACAAATACATTCCCTCGATTAAACCAATATTCATGTCGCTCAGAATGAATCCCTGTAGCTTTATCATAAGCGGCAAGAGCATCAGCATAACGTTGCATTTTTACAAACACATTCCCACGCTTAAACCAAGCTTCACTTAAACCAGAATTCAGAGAAATTGCTGTTTCAAAGTCTGCTAGAGCTTGATTATATTTACCCTCAGAAAAAAGCACGTCACCTTGTTTTAAATAATCATCAGCAATCATAACAGGTTGTTTTTTCTGGGATTTTGATTCGGGAATATTTTCAACTGATTCGGTTGCCGGAGGAACAGGAGAATTAATTTCTGTAATGGCTTGATGTTTGGCTGCTTGAGTTTCAGAAATAATCATTTGTAGCTGCATCAAAAACTGAGATTTCAGAGTTTCTATTTGTTCAATAGACGATTTTGACGACTCAGCTTCTCGATGGATAAACTCAATAGATTTTTTTGCAGCTACTATGTGATTTTCTAATTCGACAACTAATTTTTGAGATTGACCGAGATTTGATTCTAGCTCACTAATTTTTGTTAGCCGTTTATTCACCTCACCCACTAATTCTTTAATTACCAACTTTCTGACCAACCAAAAAAAACCGATAGTTACTGGAGGTAATAAAGTTGCAACTAATAATAAAGTATTTAATAAAGTCAGGGTCGGATTTAGGTCGAGACTTACTTCATCGGTATCATTTCGCAAAGCCATTTGATTGGTAAATTTCCGAACTTGGGGATTATTTTCAGCAGTAACAGCCACCATTTTTCCTAACCAGCTCTTGTTTAAAACTCCTCGCATTTGATGCAGATTTGAATTTGAAAAACTAGCCATAATTTTAGGGTTTTCAGGAGCTTGACTTACCAGCATTTCCGGGCGACTAATTGACTGAATAGATGGCAGACTACTAACATTAATCGGGTCAGAAAAATTGCTAGTTTCTGGTGCAGTTGGTTGAGAGTGGGAATTAAGATTAGGAGTTGCTTTTGCTTCAGCAATTAAACTTTGAGCACTTAGGGTAGTAAGGGTTAAGATAGCTGTCTTATAAATACGCATATTTGGAATTATTTATCTATATATAGGTTAATTTTTATTGTCAGAGATTCCATTTCGGCACAAGGAATTTTAAGGCAGTTGCTGCTTTTCTTGTGGAGGAGAAAATTTGCTTGCCTGAATTGAGGATAGAGTCTACGTCTCACTTTTACAGATACTTATTGCAGCTATCCGGAAATTGAGTGATCGGGAGCTACAAAATAGGTCTCGATAAAAATTGGTTTAGCAAACACATTTTTTTCTCTCTCCTTCTTTTTCAAAAGTGAGAAAGACAAATTTCAGAGAATTATTCTGTGAATTTTCTATTACTAAATTCAGAATTATGATTGTATTAATGTATTAAACTTAAACGATACAGCGTTTCCCGTTTTTATGAGGTACAAAATTTTAGGTTTAAGGCAACAGGCAACAGGCAACAGGCAACAGGCAACAGGCAACAGGCAACAGGCAACAGGCAACAGGCAACAGGCAACAGGCAACAGGCAACAGGCAACAGGCAACAG
>JBARXI010000184.1:0-21856 GCA_049647275.1 Microcoleaceae cyanobacterium | reverse complement strand
CTAACACGCCCCTACGCATGACTTTTTATTCAACTAAAAAATATTAGCTCCAGAATTGAATGCAATTAATTTAGAGATATAGAAAGCAATGATTCAAGAATTAGAAGATTTAAAAAACAGTATTTTAGAGCAACGATACGAAGATGCTTTAGCTTTAATCTATGAATTAGATGGAATGAGTCGGCAAACAAAAATAAATGCCATTGAATCTTTCATAATTAGGATGTTAATACATCTAATTAAAAATCAACTAGAACAAAGATTAACAAATTCTTGGGCAGCTTCCATACGAGCTTCATTAATAGAAATCAAAAAAATCAATCTTCAAGACAACAAAAAATCTTATTACATTCAGCAAAACCAATGGCAAACCATCCTAGAAGAAACAATAGAAAGTGCAATTCGTGATGCCAGTATATAAGTTTTCAGTGGTGAATATACACCCTTTCAACTTCTAGATATGGTTGATAAAAATTAAATAATCACAATAGCTCAAGATTTACTAGAACTCACTTATAATGACTCTAAAAAAGAATTACCTAAAGTAGTTGATGAATTTTTAACTGACTTTCCTGGTGGGGAAGATTGGAAACAGGGTAAGCAGAAATAAATATCACATTGGTAAAGATTATGATTCAAGAATTAGAAGATTTAAAAAACAGCATTTTAGAGCAGCGCTACGAAGATGCTTTAGCTTTAATCTATGAATTAGATGGAATGAGTCGGCAAACAAAAATAAATGCCATTGAATCCTTCGTAATTAGGATGTTAATACATCTAATTAAAAATCAATTAGAACAAAGATTAACCAATTCTTGGGCAGCTTCCATACGGGGGTCATTAATCGAAATCAAAAAAATCAACCTTCAAGACAACAAAAAATCTTATTACATTCAGCAAAACCAATGGCAAAAGATGTTGGAAGAAACTATAGAAGTTGCAATTAATGATGCTAGTGTAGAAGTATTTGATGGAGTTTATACACCCTTTCAACTTCTAGATATGGTTGATAAAAATCAAATAATGACTATAGCTCAAAATTTACTAGAACTAAGTTATAAATACTCTAAAAAAGAATTACCTACAATAGTTAATAACTTTTTAATTAAGTTGCCCGGTGGAGAAGAATGGAGACAAGGAAAATAATAAATAGACATCTCCAAAAATTAATCAGCCTGATTCTCAAATTATTGTAGGAACTTTCCATGGAACTTACCGAATAATTAATAATTAATAATAAATAATAAATAATAAATAATTAAATAATTTAGGTTTAAAGCCGACCTGAATAATTAATCATTGAGTCGCGTATGTCTAGGGAGATAGTCTCCGAGAAATTATTAATGCTCCGGCGAGGGATAATTATTAATTGTTTTCCGTTTGTCATGCGCATTCATGTCGCTCCGCGTTAACGGAGTTGTGCGCCAGCATGCGCGGCACCTCGTCACATGAAAATTGTTAATTGTTAATTATTGAGCAGAGGTAATTATTAATTGTTTTCCGTTTGTCATGCACTTGCATTCGGCACCTCGTCACATGAAAATTGTTAATTGTTAATTGCTGAATTACAATCTTGTTCACTAGATATCTAAAAATGGTGGGTAAATTTTACGATATTTACCATTGGTCTCAATCAGTCAATATTCACCCACCATACTACCTATTAATCTAAATATAACCCTACTTCTAATTATTTTCCGCTTTCGATTTTGTAGACTTCTTAGACCGAGTAGACTTTTTACTTCCAGCCTTAGCCTTCAAAAGTTCCACAGCTTGTTCCAAAGTCACATCCTCCACAGCAGTATCCTTCGGCAAAGAAGCATTCAACTTACCATGCTTCACATAAGGCCCATACCGACCATCATAAATACCCACAGCTTCCCCATCCTCTGGATGTTTACCTAAATCTTTGAGGGGAGCTGCAGCTTTAGCACGACTACCCCGTTTAGCTTTAGGCTGGGCTAATAACTCCAGAGCACGGTCTAAAGTAATAGTCAAAACATTATCCCCCGCTTTCAACGAACGATAGTCTTTACCAACCTCCTTACCCTGGTCGTGAACAACATAGGGGCCAAAACGTCCTAGATTAGTCTGAATTTTACAACCAGTTTCTGGGTGAACACCCAAGTTACGAGGTAGAGACAATAACCCTACCGCCATATCCAAAGTCATATCCTCCATATTCACCCCCTTCGGCAAAGAAGCACGCTTTGGTTTCTTCTTACTACCCTCAGACTCCTCACCCAACTGCACATAAGGGCCATAGCGACCAGTAGTCATATAAATAATATCGCCAGTTTCTGGATGAATACCCACCTCATCAGGACCCTCTGTTTTTTGCTTCAGGAGTTTTTCAATTTGCTCTGGGTCTAGGTCTGAGGGAGTTAAATCTTCTGGAATAGAAGCCTTAACAACACCTTCACCATTTTCAGCCTCAATATAGGGGCCAAACTTGCCAATGCAGATCCGATACTTCATATTTGGATCGCCATCCAAATTATCCAATTGAATAGTACGGGCTAACTTGGGGTCAATTTGACTTTCCTGTTCCTTGATTTGAGTATCAAGTCCACTTGCTCCGAAATAAAATTCTCGTAGATAAGGCAACCACTGAGCTTCACCAGTAGAAATATCATCGAGAGTTTGTTCCATCCGGGCAGTAAACTTCACATCGACAAACTCAGGAAAATGTTTTTCTAGCAAACTAGTAACAGCAAAAGCAGTAAATGTCGGAACTAAAGCATTACTCTGGAGTTTGGCATAACCACGGTCAACAATAGTACCAATAACACTCGCATAGGTACTCGGACGACCGATACCTTCACTTTCCAAAGTCTTAACCAAAGATGCTTCAGTAAATCTCGCAGGTGGTTGAGTTTCGTGTCCGATCGCTTCTATTTCCTTGCAAGTAGGATGGTCGCCTTGTTTGAGAAGAGGCAAAGGTACTTCTTGGTCTTCCAAAGCTGCTTCTGGGTCATCCGAACCTTCAACATAAGCCCGGAGGAAGCCAGCAAAGTCAATACGCTTACCGTTAGAACGAAAACCTGCATCTTCGACTTGCAAGTTAACAGTAATATGAGTTTGGCGAGCATCAGCCATTTGACAAGCTACTGTCCGTTTCCATATTAGGTCGTAAAGAGCCAGCTCTTGGCCAGTCAATCCTGTTTCTTGGGGTGTGCGGAAAGTTTGACCTGCGGGACGAATTGCTTCGTGGGCCTCTTGGGCACCTTTGCTTTTAGTCGTGTATTGGCGTGGTTGAGGACTCAAATATTCTGGGCCATACATCTTTTCTACACAATTACGAGCAGCAGCGATCGCTTCATCAGACAAATGTACCGAGTCTGTCCGCATATAGGTAATAAAACCTTGTTCGTAGAGATTTTGGGCTGTCCGCATAGTTTGCCTAGCACCCATTCGTAGCTTGCGGTTAGCCTCCTGTTGCAAAGTAGAAGTGGTAAAAGGAGGAGAAGGTTTACGTTTAACAGCTCGTTCTTCAACGCTATTAACAGTCCAAGGTTTATCCTGAAGACGTTCTTTCAGAGCTTCTGCCTGAGCCTCGTCCAAAAGAACAACATTACGACCCTCAGCTATCTTGCCCGTATTTTCATCAAAGTCGCTACCAGTAGCTATTTTTGTACCCCCAAGAGTGACAAGTTTAGAATCAAAAGGTTTTTTTGCCTGTTCTAAACTGGCCTTTAAATCCCAATAACCCCCTTGTTTAAAAGCCCGACGTTGGCGTTCTCGGTTAACCAAAAGTCGGACTGCTACTGACTGTACTCTGCCTGCCGAGAGACCCCAGGCAATTTTTTTCCAAAGTACAGGAGAGAGGGTGTAACCGTAGAGGCGGTCTAGAATACGCCTGGTTTCTTGAGCTCTGACTAACTGTTGATCTATATCTCGACAGTTATCAATAGCCTTGCGGATAGCTTCGGGAGTAATTTCATGGAATACCATCCGCTTAGTAGGAACTTTTGGTTTTAGTAGTTGCAATAAATGCCAACTTATGCTCTCCCCTTCGCGGTCTTCGTCTGTGGCCAAAACTAATTCATCGGCCTCTTTGAGAGCATCTTTAAGTTCTTTAACTTTTTTCTTTTTATCTTTGGGGACAACGTAGAGGGGTTCAAATTCTGACTCTACATTTACCCCTAGCTGCGCCCACTTTTCGCCTTTGACTTTTTCTGGTATTTCGTCAGCAGAAGGAGGTAGGTCACGGACATGACCCATAGATGCCTCCACGCGGTAATTGGAGGGCAGATAGTTACGAATGGTGCGGGCTTTAGTAGGAGATTCAACAATGACAAGGGTTGACATAAGACCTTATATAAGATATTCAGAACTGGGATTTTTGTATATTAGATGATCTACACCTGTGGTCAATGGGTCGAGGGATAGGGAATTCTACTATTTGTTTTGGTTTGGCCTAAAAATATAGAGTCATATTTTTCCACGCTATCTTAGATTTTTCGTTTCTGCCAAAATCTATGTTTGATGTCCATCAACTTTATTTTAGTTATTAAGTTATTAGTACGATCTGCTATCATGATCGTTCTCTAATGTCAATAGTGTTAACATATTTCAAAGCAAAATTAAGAATAAATATAGACGAACATTAGTCCCCCTACTCCCCACTTATCCATTTTCAATTGGCTTCACTTTACTTTATCAACTTACTTTATCAACAATCTCTAAGCATTTTATTTAAATAAAAATTGCAATTATCTCTCTAAAAGTGGAATTTTTTAGTTGTAAATTGTTACTTTTGTATATATCACTTTTCACTCGAGTAGACCAGAATTATGACATCTAATATTAGATAATTTTCAGACAAAACTATAACAAGTTTATTTATCTAAGTAGGTGGGCATAATTAAAGATCAAACAGTTGTAGGCTGGGCAATGCCTATAGGTTTCTTTGTATAAAGGTTTTAGCTTCCTGCGCGCATTGCCCACATTATGTGTTTATTTATGCCTACCTACTTACCACCTACATTTTGACTACAGAGGTTTATTTAGGGTGAAAACTGCTTTAATATCATGTCCGTATAATTAGTGATAAAAAAACTTTATTCTACTCTTCCTTCCTGTAGAGGTAATTTCGGTGCCGAATGCTTCCCTTGCCTCTTGGGTTGGAGCTACGTTAAACTCATGCTGCGCAAACGCTTTCCATGAATCATACCAATTATCAATAACTTTGCTATAATTGAGTTTGCTATTTCTAAATATTATGTGTGGGAATAAATGCTTGGTATTTACTAACTTTTGTTCTTTTGACAGTTATTTTTTTTTACTTCCAAGTGTAGCAGTAATTTGAAAAAATGGTATTATCCCTACTGACTCCTCCCTCGTTATTTATAACTATTCAGCCGGACATAATATAGCAATCCTATTTCAGTTATAAATTTTTGGTGGTGGTAGGTAGGTGGTAGGTGTTAGGTGGTAGGTAGAAGACAAAATAAATACATCTAAATTTTTCACAAATCATTTAGGATTGCTATATAACTCATATAGTATTCATAAATGAAGGATTTTTCAACAATTAATAATTTTCCTGTCGGCGACAGCAGTTTGCATAGCATGAAAAATGGAAAATAATTAAGAATTACCTCTTGAACAATTGACAATTGATAATCGATAATTATTTCTGAAGCAATTATTAATTATTCGCGAAAACTTTCAACCTCGATCTATTAATTATCAATTATTGAAAGAGGCTTTTTACCTTAATTATTCAGTAAAAAATCCAAGATATAGATAAAAGTTCTAAAAATTTTACTGATAACTGATAACTGATAACTGTTAGTAGTTGCCCAAATTCCAAGATATTTTTATCCGCAACTAAAATAGGATTACTATAGAACCCATTTGAGGTCGATATAATTACCATAGTTAAGTCTTTTCGCGCATCAATTTTGAGGAAAAATCTGCGTATTTTGTGGAATTTTTCTTCCTTACAACTGATAACTGAAATGACCTCTCCCCACATATTACCTCTTCTCTCCAGACTCGGTGTCTCCTAACTAAAAAAACTTAACATTGACAAAGATACGTTTAGGGGTTCTACATAAGCTTGATGTACTATTAAGTCGGTAATCTAAATCATTAGGAATATCAAATTATGGCCGTTGATATCATTGACTATGAAATTAAAGGAGAATCTCTACAATTAGTAGAAATTGAACTTGACCCCCAAGAAGGAGTCAGGGCAGAAGCAGGAGCAATGACCTACATGGAGCAAGGCATCGAAATGCAAACTACTACTGCTGGCGGTGCTTGGAAAGGCTTTAAGCGAATGTTAACAGGTGCTAGTTTCTTCATTACCACTTTTTTAAATCAAGGTACAACTAAAGCTCGTGTTGCTTTTGCTGCTCCCTATCCAGGGCAAGTTATTACTTTAAATTTAACTGAATTAGGTGGGGAATTTTTATGTCAATCTAGTTCTTTTCTCTGTGCTGCCAATGGCATTGATATTGAAGTTGCTTTTACTAAAAAAGTAGGTGCTGGTTTCTTTGGTGGTGAAGGTTTTATTCTGCAAAAATTACAGGGAAATGGGTTAGCTTTTGTTCATGCTGGAGGCACAATAATTTCAAAAAATCTCGCCCCTGGTGAAGAGTTACGGGTAGACACTGGTAGCGTTGTTGGTTTTTCTACTTCTGTAGAATATGATATTCAAATGGTAGGTGGTATTAAGGATGCTTTGTTTGCTGGTGAGGGTTTATTTTTAACTAAATTAACGGGTCCGGGTTTAGTTTATTTGCAAAGTTTACCCTTGTCAAAACTAGCAAAAAAAATTAGTGGAGCAGTTGTAAAAACTTCCTAAATTTTAGCTGTTGTTAGACAAAATAATAATTAGTTTCTTAATTAATTTCTGTCAGTTGCTCATTATAATTTACCAATGAGCAACCTATTTTTAACTATGGTAAGCGATCGCAGCATATACAAAACTGAATTATGAAAGATTGAGATTTTTTATCATGTCCGGATAATAGCGTGATAAAAAACTTTCTCCATTCTGGCCTTTTCTTTCCTTCTGCCCTCAGCATAGCTGCCTTCTGCCTTACTTCCTCCAAAGTGTAAGTATTCAACCGGACATGATTTTACTGCAACACTCAAACTATCTTCTATTAGCTCCTGAGTAAACCATACCTCTTTGAGCATCCAAAGTCAAAATCGTTCCATCGCGAACAACATTAGTAGCATTCTTCACCCCCACAATAACTGGCAGACCTAAGCGCAAACCAATAATTGCTGCATGACTGGTAATGCTATCCTCCTCTGTGACTACACCAGCAGCTTTTCGCATCACCTCAACAAATTCAGCATTGGTTTGATTAACAACCAAAATCTCCCCCTGATTAAAATCTCTGACTTCTTTTGCACTGTGAGCAACACGAGCTCGACCGCTAGCAGAGCCTTGACCAATACCAGTACCTTGACCTAACACCGCAGTCACCACCTCAACCTTAACCAAATCGGTTGACCCTGCCACACCTTGAAGTGTACCCGCAGTCATTACCACTAAATCCCCATCAAATAATAACTCCTTCTCCTGAGCCACACTTTTTGCTGATTGAAAAGTCTGACCCGCAGAAGGTAAATCTAACACCAATAATGGTTTCACTCCCCAAACTAATTGTAACTGTCTAGCTACATCCACATGAGGAGTAACCGCCAAAATAGGAGTTTTCGGTCGAAACTTAGAAACATTTCGCGCAGTTGCACCAGTTTTAGTCAAAGTCATAATAGCTGCCGCATCTAACTGCTGTGCAATTTGAGCCACTGCATGACTAATAGCATTGGGGATAGAGCGACCCGTATCATTCATATTAGAAACATTGCAAGTAATGACTTCCCTCTCAATTCGTTGGGCGATCCTCGCCATTGTTGCCACTGCTTCTACAGGATAGTTGCCAACTGCGGTTTCATTAGATAGCATAACTGCATCAGTGCCATCAATAATAGCATTTGCCACATCAGAAATTTCAGCACGGGTCGCGCGAGCATTATTTACCATACTATCCAACATCTGAGTGGCAGTAATTACCGGAATTCCCATCCGGTTAGATGTTGAAATTAGTCGTTTTTGCAACAGAGGCACTTCCTCCGCTGGTAATTCTACCCCCAAGTCACCACGAGCCACCATCACCCCATTACACAAAGCGAGAATTTCCTCCATTTGTTCGATCGCTTCGTGCTTTTCAATTTTTGCCACTACCGGCACTTTTTTTCCTGCATTAGCAATCAGTTGCTTAATCTCTAGAACATCTTGAGGGTTACGCACAAAGCTTAATGCTATCCAGTCTACCCCCTGATCTAGACCAAACATTAAGTCTTTCCGGTCTTTGTCGGTCAGGGCTTTAATTGAGAGATAAACCCCAGGAAAGTTTACACCTTTGTTGTTGGAGAGAGTACCACCAACCACAACGGAACAATGTAGTTGCCTTTCTAGTCTATCTACTTTTTCAACTACCATTTCCACTTTGCCGTCGTCAAGAAGGATATTTGCTCCTTCTGGCACTTCATCTGCCAGAGGCTCATAAGTTACTGAGGAAATTTCTTGAGTTCCAGGTAGTAGATGGCTGGTCAAGATAAATGGATCTCCACGCTTGAGCAATATCGAGCCTGTTTCAAATCGTCCCAATCTAATTTTTGGCCCTTGAAGGTCTTGCAGAATAGCGACAGGTTGATTTAGTTCAAAGGAGGTTTGTCGGATCAGCCGAATACTGCGCTGATGATCTTCGTGAGTTCCGTGGGAAAAGTTTAGTCGCAGAGTTGTAGCTCCAGCTTTAATTAGCTCCCGAAGTACATCAGGCTTGCTCGTGGCCGGGCCAATAGTTGCGACAATTTTAGTTCGACGTAAGCTATTTCGTAGTTCCATGAATTCAGAGTTTTAGTAGGTTAAAAGAAGTCTTTTGATTTTTAATTATTTTAGATATTAATTGCGCCATGAATATCTATAAATTTTTTTTATTCTAGATTTTTCTCAAGATTAAAGATATCTGATTAACTTATAGTCAAAATTGAAACAATACCTAAATTTATCTAGGATAATATTAATTAGATTAATATTCTACAATATCATGGTCAGAAGACTTTCCTGTAACTACTATAATTACTACTTTTTAGCTTAATCCTGTAAAATCAGTATTTTATCCAGTTAATTGATTAAAGCTCAGGGGGTCATTCCTGAATTTTTTAACTTTTATCCCTTGACAAAAATGCCAGTTATCTTATCTACTAAATATTGTTCATATATCTTTACACGAAGATATAAAATATCATATACTACTAAAAAAAAATGTTAATTAATATGAAGGAGTACAAATAACAATGTTGGAAGCAGGGCTGCAACTAACAGTCCCAAGAGAGTTATTAGGTCCTACCGGGGGCTTAAATACTAACTTACTGATGTTTTTGAGTGCTATAGCAATTGTGGTTATCTCAACCTGCGGTTACTGGTCTTGGGATTGGCCTGACTGGTGCTGCTTTTTCATGAATGTACTGGCCTTACACATGGCAGGATCGGTGATTCACGATGCTTCCCATAATTCAGCCCATAAGGATCGCTTAGTTAATGCTATTTTAGGGCATGGCAGCGCTCTACTTTTAGGTTTTGCTTTTCCAGTATTCACGCGAGTACATCTACAGCATCACGCTCATGTTAACGATCCAGAAAATGACCCAGATCATTTTGTTTCCACTGGTGGCCCCTTGTGGCTAATTGCAGCTCGCTTCTTCTACCATGAAATTTTCTTTTTTAGAAGACGACTATGGCGTAAGTTTGAGCTATGGGAATGGTTTTTCAGCCGTTTGGTAGTATTCACAATTGTAGGTGTGTCCATCTATTACGGATTTGTGGACTACATTTTAAATTTCTGGTTTTCTCCTGCTTTAGTAGTAGGTATAGCTCTAGGATTGTTTTTTGATTATTTGCCTCATCGTCCCTTTAAAGAACGCGATCGCTGGCACAATGCTAGAGTCTATCCTAGTCCAATCCTCAATATCCTGATTTGTGGGCAGAATTATCACCTGATTCATCATTTATGGCCTTCTATACCTTGGTATAACTATAAACCTGCCTATGAAGTAATGAAGCCACTTTTAGATGTTAAAGGTTCACCTCAATCATTGGGATTGCTGCAAGGAAAAGACTTTTGGAGTTTTCTGTATGATATTTTTGTGGGAATACGGTTTCATAAACATCACCAATCTCAGCCAGAAGCAAGAACAAATAAATGAATCCCATAAATACTTTTGAGGGATTCATACTTGGTTTTCTCACAATTATTTCCTTTTTTTTCCAAAAAGAAATTCTTTTGCTGATGCCTATTTTGTGTTCTCGTTAGTCTCGGTTAATTATCTGCTTTGATGGCTTCCTGTTTCAGATGAGTATGGAAGCCCGATCTAGCAGAAATATCATAAAAATAATGATTGACTTAAGTGGAAAAGTAATTCTGGTGACAGGTGCATCGAGTGGTATTGGTGCTGCAACAGTTAAAACTTTAGCGAAAGCAGGGGCTAATGTTATTTTACATTACGGTCATAAACATCAGGCAGCAGCAGCGATCGCTACTCAAATCGGTGAAGATAAATGTTACTTATTAAAAGCAGACTTAGCAGAGAAAAATGCTGCAACAAAATTGTGGCAAGAGGCGATCGCCTGGAAAGGAAATATTGATATTTTAGTTAATAATGCAGGTATTTTTGTCGCTGCTAGTGTAGATGATGAAATGGATATTTGGGCTAATGCTTGGCAACAAACTTTACAGGTAAATTTAATCGCAGTTGCCGATTTATGTAAAGCAGCAATTCGTCATTTTCAGACTCGTGAAGGCGGTACTATTATTAATATTGCCAGTCGTGCTGCTTTTCGTGGAGACGACCCTCAACACATTCACTATGCTGCTTCCAAAGGTGGTGTTATTTCTCTAACTCGTACTATTGCCCGTGGTTTTGCTAAGGATAATATTTTAGCTTATGCTGTTGCACCTGGGTTTGTTTGCACTGAGATGGTAGAAAGTTATCTTCAGGAAGTTGGGGAAGAATTTGCTACCCGCGACATTCCCTTGGGTAAGTTAGCCACTCCAGAAGATGTTGCTAATGTTGTGGCTTTTTTAGCATCAGGTTTAGCACCTCATGCTACAGGAGCAACTATTGATATTAATGGCGCTTCTTATGTGCATTAAATAGGGTTTACAGCTTTTGTAGTTTTTAACACCACATATACAATAATTAGGGTTTGCAGCAATAACTGTTTTTGTTGATGATAGGAGTCAGGTAGGGGTAGGGTGTAGATCGCTCTGGCTGCGCTTTTTATGTCGCGGAGCGTTAACCCAGTTGTACGCCAGCAAAAAGCTTTGGACATAGTTACGTTTAATTACGCCCACCTAAGTTAATAATTTTAATTTTTGTTAATTTTACTATAATTAATTGAACTACCATAGTGGTCTAAATTGGCCACTTCTTAACAACTAAATTACAGAAAAATTTAACAATGTTTATCACCCAACCCCGAACCAAGCAAAATTTTGATGCTATCCCCAATGATTTATTTGAAGCGATCGCAACTCTCAAGCAAGAATTAAACGCCGTGATTCTGGCCCATTATTACCAAGAACCCGATATTCAAGATATTGCCGACTACATAGGTGACTCCCTCGGTCTTTCCCAACAAGCTGCGGAAACTGATGCTGATGTCATCGTGTTTGCGGGAGTTCACTTTATGGCCGAAACTGCCAAAATTCTTAACCCCAATAAACTCGTACTTTTACCAGATTTAGATGCAGGTTGCTCTCTCGCTGATAGTTGTCCGCCAGCAGAATTTGCCCTTTTTAAAGCAGCTCATCCTGATGCAGTAGTCGTTTCTTATATTAATTGTACTGCTGCTATCAAGGCAATGAGTGATATTATCTGCACCAGTTCCAATTCTGTCAAAATAGTTAACCAAATACCAGCAGACCGACCCATAATATTTGCCCCAGACCGTAACCTAGGTCGCTATGTGATGGAGCAAACTGGACGGGATTTGATTCTGTGGCAGGGAAGTTGCATTGTTCACGAGACATTCTCTGAGAAAAAGATGGTGCAATTAAAAATACAACATCCTGAAGCCGAAATTATTGCTCATCCAGAATGCGAACCCACTGTATTGCGTCATGCTGATTATATTGGTTCGACCACTGCTTTATTGAAGTATTGCCAGGAAAGCCAAAACCAAGCATTTATTGTGGCAACCGAACCGGGAATTATTCATCAAATGCAAAAGAAAGCACCAAACAAAAACTTTATTCCTGCACCTGCGATGAATAATTGTGCTTGCAACGAATGCCCCCACATGAGGCTGAATACTTTGGAAAAACTGTATCTGGCAATGAAAAACAAGACACCAGAAATTGTGATTGCTGAGGAGACACGAGTAGCAGCGTTGAAACCTATTCAAAGGATGTTGGAACTTTCATTTAGTTAGAAAGTAAATATTAAACTAGTAGACCAGGGTGGGAATGGAACTACTATTATTATTATTATGAGAATTAGCAAGGGAGATGTTCAACAATTAATAATTAATAATTAATAATTATTAATTGTTGAAACGGATTGGATTGACTAATCATGAAAATTTTTTCTTGTCTCTTGGTCGATTGGATATGGCGTTCCCGTTCCGGGACCGGAGGGAAAGGAGACCCGCTCTTACAGAGCCGCTCCGCTTTACATGTCGCTCCGCGAAGAGCGCAGTTGTGCGCCAGCAAAACGCCATCCCACCCAACGGGGAAGCTCCGCTTTTTCCTACGGAATGCTCCGCAAACATGTCGGCGACAGCCGAAGAGCGTAGTTTTGCGCTAGCTAAACGACCGCTTTCTCCTTTAAAGGAGAGGCTTTAAACCTTAATTATTCGGTAAAAAAGCCGATTTTGAGCAGCATCTCCCCCTGGCATCCGATCTAATGTCTCTTTACAGGGCTTTTCAAATCGATGAACCACATCGTCACGAGCAAAATATGGTAGGGACATTCCATGGAACGTCCCTAGTGTGGTCTACCCAAATGAAAATCGCTGTAATTAGTGATAAAAAACTTTCTTCTCCTCTTTCTTCCTGACTTCTCGGTCGTTATTTATAAGTATTCAATCGGAAATGATATGAGAAGTATTGATGGCAGAAGCAGATTTAAAACCGCACCTTCAATAGACCGCTTGAGTTAAAGCATTGAAGCAATAATTAAAGGTAGGTTAATTCACATCCTACTCTACTAGGTCTTTTTCCTCTTTCATTTAGATATTTTTGTAGATTATCCTCAGATGTTACCCAAGATTTTAAATCCACATCCCAACTAAACGTGATGCGATTCCTAATTCTTAAAGTATGAACTCTCTGAAAAGATACTCCTAGAATTCTCGCTACATTTGTTTGGGTTAGTTTGTTTTTCATAGTTACTGATTAAGTTCTTCTTTGGACTGAAACGATATGTTTGAATAAATTTAAAGCTTGCCTTAATGGGTAACTTATCCAGGTATATCGAATGTTCTAATATCATCCTAAATAATAAGAATAAACTATTCAACAGCAGTATTACGGATTTTTCATAATTTTGATTTGTAGTCAAAAATTCTATTGACCTAGGGAATTTACTGATATGGAAAGTCAAAGGTAAAATATCTACTTGTATCTCCACGTTGCCAATGCAAAAAGATTCCGGATCGTACTTAGGGAATAGCAAAAAATAAGTTATCCAATTCTTCGACTCCCCCAATTCTGGTGCTTCCCTAAGTTCAGTGTAATGGGATATTTTTTGACGAGTCAGTTCCTTATATCAAGTCACATTAATTAACCATAATGTAGGGACGTTGCATGCAAAGTCCCTAAAGTTTCGCTGCATTACTTGTCGTGAATATGTCGCAGCTAGGGGAGTCTGGGAAAGCCGACATCGTAACATCTATCCCCTACTTCAACCTGAAAAAATATTAGAAGTTGTCGCAGAAAAATTTTATCCTAAATCCAAAAATTAGAGCTAAAATCAGAATTAGAAAAAGTTTAAAAAAATTAGGATGCGTCACAACGCATCCTAATTAATTGTTAGCTGAAGCAGAATATTTTTATATACCTATTAATAACTATTTCTAAACTTAAGCACCGGGCATATTACCAAGAGGATTAGAACTAGCAGCCGCTTCTTTTTTATGTCGCCATTCACCATTTTCTCTCTGTTCATATTCACACTTAACAGAATTCCAAGCCACTTCATTTGCTCCTGCTTCACTCACTCCATCAGAACTAGCACTATTAAAGGCAGTTAGGAAAATATTTTTAGCACCTTGAGGAAGTTGATTTTTTACGTCTTCTGGTAACTGTTCAATGTTTTCGTAAGGCATTGTTATTTCTCCCGTTCAAAAAAATTTACTTACACTAGTTATTATTAAAAATTTAGGAAAAAACGACATCTTTCTAGAGTGTAGTAATGTATTCTCTATCTAAGTAGGTAGGGGCGAATAAACCTCACTATGTAATGAAATGTTGATGCACCTAATACCCAAGGGAATTACTTTCGGTCCGGAATGCGGAGCAAACCTTCCACTCCGTTCCAGTCGCTTCGGACGTACTTGTAAATTTTTCCACCTACCTACTTATGGGATTGAATTTTATCTACAAAAGATACATTAGATGGTTGACTTATTAGATATTATCTGCTAATTAAACAACGCATTATTAATTAATATAGGTAGAAAAATAATTTATTTTTGACAAAAGATAATAATCATGGTAATCAAAAACCATAAACTAAGCTAGAAAAAATTTTGACCGGAAATTTGGGATTCAAGTCTCCCCCTTTCAGAAGGACTTTTGATTTGATTCTGTACCAGGAAATATACTACAGGACTAAAGCCACCCATTATCTGCGTTAGACTATATTTGGTGTAAGGTGCGTTGCAACTACAAGTAGAGTTACGGGTTTAGTCCTGATGCTATAATCTTGTTAGTTCCAGTTTAACAACTGGGAAAATCTAAACAGACCTAGAAGAAAGCTTGACTACTCCCCGGACTTAAGTCACGGGGATTCTAAGTTGATACTACGCAACACCGATAAATCCGTGTTGCTTCGTCTGTTCTTAGCTGACCAAAGATATCTTCTGATGTCGGACAAGTCAAAGTGCCCCTACACAGTCGGCTTAAGTTTAACCCTAAGCTTTCTGCTTTCTTTTCTAGAAAAGTAAGCACAGGACAACTAAAGTTGTCTAGTCTAAACGACTCGCTTGTTTTCATCCCCCGGTTAAAACACGGGGGCCTTCAACGTCGCTTGTCGCTTTGCTTGTAAGGCTAGCGCCAAGCAAGCGTCAACCAGCCGAAAAGTTGCTCAGTAGGAATCTCCGCTCCATAAGGGCCACCAAAAGATGTCAATTAAGTACTGAAAACAACTTAATAAAGGCAAAATTTGAGATAAACTAAGAAATATCTATCGTAAAGTAATCCTGTAGCCATCAATGTCAGACTGGGAATTTTTGCTACAGAAAGAGGGCGACCAAACCTGGCTACCTTTAGAATCTGCCGATGTAGAAATTCTAGAAGGTCGCTATCGGATTGTGGCGAGTACCCATACAGCTAATACAGAAGTCCAAATTCGGATTATTCATTATTCAACTGAAGAAATCCCACCTGTAAAGCGAGTTCAGAAACGCTCTAGCCATACCCACTCCCAGGGTCTAATTGCCATTATCCCCTTTACCAGCCTCAAGCCTGGTAAATGGGAATTTCGTTGTCAAGCCGAAGTAACTACATCATCGGTAATACCAAAGCAATATATTGTCCATTTAGAAGTATTGCCCATTGAGTATGAAGTTTCAGATTATACGCAACAACTAGATGCAGAAACGCAGACAAAATATCTACCCCCAGACTCACAAGACCAGCAAAATACTGACTTTATTACTGATGAAAATATATTAACTTTTCCTGGTCAGTTAGACATAGATGAAGTAGAAATTAAAGGCGAAAAAAATATAGAAAAGAATATTGCTGATTCTGCACAACTTGCTCAAAGGAAATTAGGGGAAATAAAACTGTTTGATAGTCTCAGTCAAGACAAGTTAGCAGAAACAGAAAACATTGTTGATTTGCCTAGGATTGATGATAGAAAAGACGCAAATATTTTTGGTCAAAACAAATCAGAAAAACCAAGCCAAATCTCAACACAATCAAAGATGATGCCATGGGAAACAGAAGCAAGTAAAGAAAATAAAGAAGAAAATGAACTAATAGAAAATCAAAAAATAGAACTGCCAAAAATTCCCGAAAATCAGTTAACCGCGCCAGTAAAAGTTAACCAAGAAACAGAAACAAAATCAGAGGAAAAAACACAAACTGACGCGATCGCCAAGGATCGCCTGCCTTTACAATTAACCCTAGACCAAGCATCTTATATAGCTGAACCAGGAGAAGCTTTAATTATATCTGGGCAAGTGATGCCAGATATTAAAACTCAGCCGAGTAAACCTGTAGCTGGTTTTGATAAAATTCATCAAACCTATTCAACCAAAACAAAAACAGATGATGTTGCCATAAACTACCCACCTGTAGTCAATGGCAATTTGCAAATTTGTCTGCGTAACCCTCAAACTTCAGAAGTTTTAATTGAGATCCAGCAAACTTTACCAGACCAAGAGCCACCAATTATATTTGCTTGTACTATTCATGTACCCGAAAATATTCAAAGTCGTTTAGTATTAGGACAAATAAACCTCAAAGATGAAACAGGTATTCTAGCTAGTAAATCTTTTACAATTACAGCTCCACTACAGGAGTGGTTAGAGGCAATAGATGATAAGTTTGTAGAAGACCAGCATCAGACAGCTAGCCTCGAATCAATAAAGCCAGATCGAAAACCACCTTCTTTCCAAGAGTTGGTAGCAAATATTAATCAGACTCACTCCCAGACAAAATCTGATGCCGATCGGCCCTTGCCACCCCAAATATACAAACCTATTGAAGGTGGGTCGGATTCTGAATCACTAGATTTACCTGCATTTGGAAACCCGCTGCCTGAGAATTTGGCAAAAGGTACTCCTAAAATCAACGACCTGTTAGCAAAGTCAGAGTCTCCTAAAAAAGATGGAGATCAAGTAGATAAAAAAGAGTTAAATGAAAATGAACTAGATGATGTTTGGGAAGATGCAAATTCACCTCCAGAGCAGACAAAATTACAAGCAGAAACAACCGAGTCAGAATCAGAAACTACTGAAAATGAGGAAGCTCCCAACATTAAGCAAAATCTCGTGCCCTTTCCGACAAAGTTTGCCCCAAGAAATAAGGCATTTAAAGCTTTAAAACTAGAAGACAGATTCTTTTCGCGGCTGAATTCTTTAATTAACGATTCTGAGTTGTCACAATGGATGACGGCTTCTTCTTCCCCATCCCCACCAACTGAGGAAACAGAAACAAGCACAGAATTGGATAAATCACCAGAGTTAAATAAGAAGCAAGCAGAGGCAGGGAGTTTAGAGGATATCGATCCTATGAGCACCATTGCTAATGATGTAGAATTTGCTGATGAAAACTTTGCAGGTAAGATTGATTGGGAAGCGCAAGAGTTTGTCGTAGAAGATGAATTACACGAACAACTATTTGGCGATCGAGACCAACAAAGCAGCACAGGTTTAGCCAATATACTCCCGCACTCAGAAGAGTCAATTGATACCCAGCCTTATATTTTACCAGATGAGCAACCAATACCTGTTCCACATCTGGAAGTGTTGGCTAAGGATGTGATTGCGGGGCGACAGATAAAAGTTAGGGTGCAATTACCAGATTCTTTGCCTCGCATTTATGTAAAACTTTGGGTTTACGATCGCCAAGCTCAGACAATAGTGGCAGGCCCCCGTTGGTTAACAGATTTTATTCCCAATGGAATGGGGCAACTAGAGACGATCGCCGATTTGGAAATTGCTTATGGTTGCTTGGAAATTAAGTTTGAGGCGATCGCTGTGGAAATGCAAACTAATCGGGAGAGTCATAAAGCGGTTGTTGAGCGTTTGGTAATTCCTCCGCCTCCTCCAAGCTTACCTTTTGATAATTTGAGTTAGATTTGGTTTCCAAACTGGCTCTTGGACAAGACCAGGTTGTAGATACTAAGGCAGGCCACCCTTTGCGCAAGGCTTCTATACAGATGGCATGAATTGTGAGTTGACAGTCCAACATTTCTACGGCTTCTTTTTGGGCTTGCTTGTTGCTAATTTTGAGTATTGAATCGTCGTTGAATTCAAATGTTTTATGACATTGAAGACAAACTATATGATGATGTTTATGACGATTTTGGGAATTTATTTCATAGTGTTTATGTCCTTCGGCTAGTTCTAATTCCCGTAAAATACCTACTTTTGTTAATAAATGTAGTGTTCGGTAAACGGTTGAGAGACTAATTTTTTCCTGTTGACGTACTAACAGGTGATATATTTCTTCGGCACTTAAATGTTTGCCTTGAGGTAGACATTGAAACATTTGCAAGATTGTTTCCCTTTGAGGAGTTAAACGCCAACCTCTCTGGTTAAGTTCAGATTTAAGTGAGTCATGGTTATGAAATGCCATTTTAAGATTTGTCAGATTTTCTGAATACACGCATAGCTACCTTGAAGAAGGAGTCAGGATTAATTAATGGAGGATTTACACCGGCCACTAACGAAAGAGCACCAAATTATAGATTTGCAGCAAGCTACATCCGCCAGTTGTGCAGAATTCTATTCTGAATTCTGACGGGCGTGACTCCTGAATTATTGCTCGATTAAAAATATATACTTATTGAAAGATTTTTGCAAGAGCTAAATCATTTTTTAACTTCTGATCGTCATAACTTAAACTCTAAAAACTGGTTATAATCTTCATTTATATTAATCCTACACTCGATTATAGCTTTGTGGTATGAATTTGAATTACAAATAGAAAAGCCATAGAAATAATTTATTTAATTGAAAAATTGTCAATTATTATACAAATATACAAACGGCAAATTTTTCTCTGTTTGAGCCCACACCTTACCTTTTAGCTAGAATGCTCGATCTAATTTTAGTTCCCCAAGGGCCAGAATTCCAGGCTGTAAAACGTGGTATTGGCCCTAAGTTGTCTATGAGTCCTAAATTATTATCTCTGCCAGTGGGGCCTAAATCTGTTACCCAGTATTTGGAGCAATGGCAACAAAAACAGGATTTTTCTACTCACAAACCATCAACATTATTGGTCATGGGATTGTGTGGTAGTCTCTCTAGTAAATACCAGCCTGGAGATGTGGTGATTTACAGTGAATGTGTTTCATTCAATGGCTCTGAGTTACTTGAGCAAAAGTGCAATGATGTTTTAACTACTACGTTGCAAAACTGTCTACAATCAAAAGCTTCTTTAGTCAGAGGCTTAACCAGCGATCGGCTAATTTACAAGGCACAGGAAAAACAACGATTTCAAAAAGATATTGGTGCAGAAGTAGTAGATATGGAAGGTTTTGCCGTCCTAAATTTTTTTGCTGGTAAGGCTACTTCAGTGGCAATGGTTAGAGTTGTCAGTGACGACTTTTACCACGATATTCCTAATCTCACATCCGCTTTGACACCATCGGGAAATCTACAGCCTTTGCCATTAGCGATCGCTATGTTTCGGGAGCCAGTGGCAGCTTTTAAACTAATTAGAGGTGCTCTCAAAGGATTAAAAGTATTGGAGCAGGTCATTTCAGTTATCAGTTAGCCTCTTGCAGAGGAACTGCGCCCTTCAGGCACGCCTCTTGCAGAGGAACTGCGCCCTTCAGTTATCAGTTAACAGTTAGCCTCCTGGGTCGGAGCTACGCTTGCCTCTTGCAGAGGAACTGCGTTATCAGTACCTCTAGCTGTTAGCTCCGCATTCCGTAGGAAAGCAAGAGGCTTGACATAAGGAATATTCTCTTTTCTCTTGGTCGATTGGACAAAAGCGCAGGTTTCCTTTCCCTCCGGTCCCGGAACGGGAACGCCATCCCACCCTACGGTTCGCGCGGTCTTTACAGAATGCTATAGCAAACGCTTTACATGTTGCGGAGCATCCCTCGACCGCTTTTTATCCCTTTAAAAGGGTCGGCTTTAGACCACAATTTTTCGGTGACAAGCTGTATATTCACTAATTGAAAAGAATCATACAATTACTATGTGACCACCCTATTTTCCTCTCTTGTTCAAACTGATTTAGTAGTCTAGTAACACTAACGCGACTGGTGCTAATAATATCAGCTAATTCTTGATGAGTGAAGCGAATATCAATTAGCTGCCCCCCTGGAATTTGATTGCCAAAGCGCTCGGCTAACCAGTTTAATAACCTCAGCAAACGATATCTAATTTTTTTAGAATGAATAATTCTGACTAATTCTTGAGTTTTTTGAAGTTGAGAAATCAAAATTTCTTGAGGATAAGAATAACCCCGTGGCAAGATACTAGCTTCAACCAGATTTAAACATTCAATTTGATAAGGATATACACTAAATAAAGGTTTTCCAACAATATCTCCCGCACCCCAAAAGCCGAGAGTTACGATGTTTCCGTCTTCACCCGAAGTAATACTGCGAACTACTCCTGCATCAATTCGCCAAAGTAGCATATCTGTTAGTGGCATTAGTTGACGACGTTTAAATTGATGCTGTTTTAATTTACCTGATTTAGTAATTGGTGCATTTAAGATCACTATTTTTCTCCCATGTCTGTTTGGAAAATCAGTTACTTTTGACTATGTAAAAATGCTTTTGTGCTGTTTAATTTCTCTATATTTTCTGTAATATTATTTGTGAAATCTGTAGTTTACTTCTTGAGTAGCGACGGCTTTAGAATTATATTTACACTGTTGAAAGCCAGGTTTACTTAGATTATTAGTTGGTTCATAATCATTACAGTCGAGAGCATTTTCTGTGAGGGCTTTATGGGGATGTACGGTACATTTTAAACGATAGTCTTTCGTGAAGAATGCACAGCGACTACAGGGTATTTGATGCAGTCGTTTAATGTAATATCATGTCCGGATAATTAGTGATAAAAAAACTTTCTCCTCTTATTCTTCTTTTTTCTCCTTTTTTCTCCTCTTCTTCCTTTTTCTTCTCTCCTGACTCCTGACTCCTGTACGGGTGATTTCCTGCGGAATGCTGTCGCAAACGCGTTTGCGGAGCATTCCGTTAGGAAATCACCCCTACTGACTCCTCTGTGCTTATTTATAACTATTCAACCGGACATGATATAAGTTATTCCTTGGCGAATTGTTAACCAAAAATCCCACAAACTTATGCCAATTAGTAATAGAATAAAAGTCAAACAAAGAGTAGTTTTGACATACTAAATGATGTTATCAGTGACCAAATGAATCTATAGTTGTAACTCAATATTGGATGAATACTTAGTTAGACAATTACGACTTTTTGTATTGAGTAGGATAAATATCTAAAAACTGAGTATATTGCTAACTGTTTACTTGTGTTTACTTGCAGAATTTTCCTGACTACTGCTAAATCAAATAAACAGGCAATTAGCAACTATTATTTTTTCCTTAACTACCAGACAAATATCAGTTCTAATTCGCTAATATTTCACTAGTTATCTCTGGTAAAGTTTGACTATTTTCCTGCCAAAATTCCAGGAGTTGTTGGGCAACACTGATAGGATAAAAATATTGGAAAAAATGACCGCCTTCAGCACATTCCCAGATTCTATCTCCAGGTTTTAAAAATGAGCGCAACTGCTAGTAAAATATCAAATCTAAATCGCTAATATTTCACTAGTTATCTCTGGTAAAGTTTGACTATTTTCCTGCCAAAATTCCAGGAGTTGTTGGGCAACACTGATAGGATAAAAATAGTGGAAAAAATGACCCCCTTCAGCACATTCCCA
>JBARXI010000183.1:0-22394 GCA_049647275.1 Microcoleaceae cyanobacterium | reverse complement strand
GGATAGACTCAAGCACTAAGTAGAGCAGACCGTGGTAAATTTTTTGTGTTATATATCAAATTGTAAATTAGCTCAAAAGTAAATTATATCATTCCCTTGAAGAGTTTTGAGACTAAACATGCAACCTTTTTTTAGCTTGCTCTACTTATTATATTTTACTATTATCTAATAGTAAGGCTGTCAAATTTTGATAGCTTTGGTTATAGATAAACAACTTTGTATTATGGAACAAAAGTCAAGATGATGCAAGCTAAAGATATTATGACCACAGATGTCGTAACAATTCGTGGATCGGCAACAGTTGAACAAGCTGTGAAAAAGATGAATGATTTGTGTCTGCGTGCTTTGATTGTGGAACGTCGCCATGAACAGGATGCCTATGGTATTGTTACAGAGACTGATATTGTTTATCAGGTTGCTGCCTATGGGAAAGATCCTAAAAAAGTGCGAGTTTATGAAATTATGACTAAGCCTTGCATTGTGGTTAATCCCGATTTAGGTGTGGAGTATGTCGCACGTTTGTTTGCTCAGACAGGTATACACCGAGCACCCGTAATTAAAGATAAATTGCTTGGTATTATTTCAGTTACAGATATTTTAAGCAAGGGTGATTTTGTAGAGAAACCAAAATCTGTACTGCTTGAAGAAACAATTGAGTCAGCTATTGAAGAAGCAAGAAGTATTTGTGCAGACAAAGGTGTTACTTCTAAAGAATGTGCCGCAGCTTGGGATATTGTAGAAGAATTACAAGCAGAAGCAGCTCACCAGAAGGCAGAAAAAATAGACAAAACTGCTTTTGATGTTTATTGTGAGGAAAACCCAGAGGCTGCTGAAGCAAGAAGTTACGATGTTTAGTTTGAGATTTTTAA
This sequence comes from Microcoleaceae cyanobacterium, assembly GCA_049647275.1. GTDB lineage: Bacteria > Cyanobacteriota > Cyanobacteriia > Cyanobacteriales > Microcoleaceae > JASJEE01. The sequence continues at coordinate 21,525 of JBARXI010000183.1, read as the reverse complement.
CTATCAATAATATCAGCAAGACTTACACATTTTTCAGCTATAAACACCATATATATAGTTTAGTATTGTAGTGTTTAATCGCTACATTATGGTGTTTTTGCATAAGTCCCGATCGGATTTATTTCTTGAGCACTGAGAATAATATCCAGTGCTTTTTTAGCGACCGTTGCTAAAATTGAGATTCTCCCGACACCATAGTCATAAAATTGACACGGGTATATGAGAGTTTAGCAAGTATTTAAGAGTAATTTTTCCAGATTTAGAGTTGGCTTGGAATTTATTTAAGTTTTAATTTGGAAGTGCTACAATAGTCTACAGTCTACGACTTGGAATAGATATTTCTGGGGGTTAAGATAGAAAAGCTTTTGTCTACAGGCTGAAAGCAATAATATAAATTTATATCAAGTCTGTTTAATCAATTCAATTAGCAAAACCTTCTTATCTTTCTATCCATTATCTTAGTTGTTTCCAAAGTATTCCCGATCTGCTAAAAATTATTTATTAAGTACAGCCCTTTGTAGAACGATTAGGTACAATCCTTAAAGGAATAAGCTAAAGTAAAGATAAAAATGCAAACTTATCATTTACTGAATATTGTTACTGTACCGATTAGTCGTGCAAAGGGTTGTATTCAACTAAACATTATATTAGTGGGAGTTTAATGCTATTTATAGAAAGCTATATTAGGGAGGAAAGATATAAATTTATTTTATTTTTTGCTTGGGTAAGTAGTTCAACAATTAATAATTAATAATTACCTCTCCTTGAAACGGATTGGATTGACTAAAAGGAATTTTTTTTCCCTTTTAGGGGGATAGTCCGTGGCAGAGCCAAGGAGAGGCTTTAAACCTTAATTATTCGGTAAACAAAATTATTTGTATATTTACTGCCATTGTTATATTTCTTTCTCAAGAGATAGTTTCAGCCTATTTATTTTAGTAAAAAATGCACTAGTTATTTTGTATTGGTACTTATCTGGAATTGAGAATAAAGAAAATGAAGGTAATATGTAACTAAACATAACTTACCTAACACTGTTATGATAAATTTCGGTGCATTTGTTCCTGGATGCTACCTACAATCTACCACCATTAACCTAACTATAAGTAGGTAAACAAAATTAATTACACATTTTCCACGCACAGAAACCTTTTTACTGCAAGGGTTATAGGAAATTAGATTAGGTAATCAATTTTGTGTAGGTGCTTACCAAACAATTACGACTTAAATAAAATTGTTATAGTTAGATAAATACTCACCCTTGAGTCTTCATCTCAAGTTTTTTGTACCTAAAATCAAAACTAATCAGTGCGTTATATAGCTAGTAGTCAAGTTTTTTAATTATGGATAAATTTTTCCCAAAAACTCCTATCACATCTAGAGAAAAAAAAATATCTTATCCAACTATAAAATCGCCAAATTCAAAAATTTTTCTTGATATCAAGCAACTAATTTTACAAGGGAGATATCGTCGTAATAACGGTAGCATTAAAAATTTTTTTGTATTTTTGATATTTTTATTTTTAATATATATAACTGTATTAGCACCTTTAATCAAAACCGGAGTTGAAATAGCTGAAAAAAGTGTCAAAAATTTTCAAAGAGTGCAAGAGTGGGTAGAAGATAAATTATACAGAATCAACCCTTTGTTGCCTCCATACTACAGCAAATCAGAAAAATTTTTTCCTTACCTGGTTCATACTTCTTATTTGATTGACGATACTCCCCCTGGAGCTTACGACTTTACTTTAGAGTTAAATGGTCAAGTAAGAGTTCCTATTCCTGCTCCTTGTAACGGAACTATTCGCCGAACTAGATTTCAAGGTAGAAATGGAAGCTTTACAACTGCCCAAGGAGCCGGACAAATTGTAGAATTAATATGTGATGGAAGTAATTACTACTGGTTAATGGGTCATTTAGTTCAAGGTTCACCGCCAAAAAAAGGGACAAAAATTATTCGGGGCCAAGCAATTGGTCTCCAGGGACTAACAGGACGAACTTCCGGTTATCATGTCCATGCTCAAATTCACGATAGTGATGGACGCAGAATTACCGACAGAAATGTCACTCGTCCTATTATTAATAATTACATTAAGTTTTTGAGAAAGGGAAAATCCTATTAGATTGAAAAAATAATGATTATAATTGGCTGACATATGAGAAAATTTGGATTTAGTCAATAAGTCTTAATAAGTCTAAATGTATTTCAACCTTTGCCCTTAAGTATTTGACCTCTATAACTAGCAGTTAAAAATATCCATTAAATCCGACATTTGGTAATCTCAAAGTACTACAAGACAATTTGAGACGAAGAAAGTCGCTCGCAAGCTTCTTTCTTGAGGATAGTGTTAATATTTTTATGTAATATGTATTTATACTTATGATGCCTGTATTTTTTGTTATGTAAAACTATCTATAGGCGAAAAATAGTCTGCACTAAAGGATAAAATGTGGAATGTGATTTAAATAGTAATTTTCCTGATATTCAGAATAACTTCTGAATATACTGCCATTATTTCCCGTTAAAATCTGATATTTTGTTTACAAAAAGTTGGTTAGATAAATAATCGATTGTGACAGCTCAATGTTAAAAACTTAATTTATCTTAACTTAAAAATTATCCTCAATTGATAAAAATTGAGCTAACTTACATAAAGGAACCTCTATTAAACTACCATATCTAGGTTTGGTGGAAAATTAACGTCACCAATGCAAACATAAAATAAAGATTATCGCATTAACTTTTTGCCAAAATAGCAAAATATAATAATTGGACTGGTTATGAGTCTATGTTAAGAGTTCAGGATAGAAAACTGGTGCAACAACCCACATAAGTATTGACAAAAAATAAAATCGTCCCAATATTATTCTGATGAGAGCGGAATGTTAAGTGAATATTTAGATATTGAGATTACCAGACATATCATCTAACAGAGTATATAAATAAATAAGAGTAAACTTATTTTGACAGTTTCTCGACTGAGGATAATTGTTTAAAATGAGCATTAGACATATCCAAAAATTGATATCTTAAAAATGAGTATAAAAAGCTTTGAATTTAAAATGTTAACATCTCATATCAGCAATTCAATACCATAGAAAAATTAAAAAAAGCTTTAATTCTTGCTAAAGCTTAGTATTATTAGGCTATTTCTTAACATATGTAAGATGTATGGTTGACTTAAAAAATCTTACCAGATAATTGAGGAAAATGCAGCAGGGATTACACTCTATTAAAAAAATTATCAATTTAAACAAAATTTGGTAGATTAGCTAAGTTAGTGAAAATTAAATATACAACCTTCAGAAACTGTAGCTCCTTAGCTTAACATAAGTTAAAAACTTTCAACATCAGAGTAAAATCCTCAAAGACACAAAGTAGTAACAGAATCTATCTCAGATTGTGTAATATATTTACTCCAGCAAATATATAGCCTTTATCGAACTTATGAGATACACCTCATATCTCGATATTACTTTACACAGGAAAAGAGAGAAAATTTACCGAATCATTAAGGTTTAAAGCCTCTCCTTTAAAGGAGAAACAAGCGGTCGCCCGGCGGAGCTTCCCGAAGGGTGGGATGGCGAGGAGACCTCGCCATATCCAATCGACCAAGAGAGAAAAAATTTTCATGATTAGTCAATCCAATCCGTTTCAAGGAGAGGTAATTGTTAATAATTAATTATTAATTGTTGAATGTACCTCACAAGTATGAGAATTGCTATAATGAACAATATATGAGTAGAATTATATGAGTATTATACTCTACCCAGAAAAAACCGCTCAAATTGCTTTTAATTGCAACATACTCAAATTCTTGATTTTCAGCTATGCCTCCACTTTGTAACAAATCTAATCATACTAATCATATTTATGTTATGAGCTATAGTCAAAAATCAAAAAAAAATCTACAACCTCCCGATCGTGTAGATTGCTTTTCACCACTTACACCTACCAGCTAGACAAAAAAATTCATGGCTCAATATAAAATTGCTCTTTTTGGTGGCTCATACATACAGATGAAGAAAAAAACGATATTAGTAAGTACTTAAGCACTCATTAATTACCCACTTCCATTTTATTTAACTATTACAGCATAGACATTTCAGTTTAGCAGTATGTGTAATTAATTGTGTTTGCCCACTGAAGTGACTTACGAAAGCAACAAACATAAAATTTACGACTTAAATAACACAAGAGTGGTCTCTAACAGTTAAACTTCTAAGTGTTATTACCAGTCTTAACTAAATTCTCAGACTAGTAAACTCCAAATTTTTTCTGGTTAGGCTGAAAAAGTTGTACCAAGTAGATGATTACAATTAGTTTTGAGTATCATAGTTAAAGAGTGACTTGAACTTGAATATATAACTGAACGAGTAGAATTGAGGACATAAATCTAGAAAAACTATATTGACAAATCCAGATTAGCCAAATCAAGAAAAAATATCTAAAGTGGCAGAATCAGTAAAATTAACTATAATATATAATAATATAGGCAGTAGTAAAGATACTGACCGAAAATATTAAACTTATTGAAATTTTTAAATATATGGAATATGGAAATTTGAGCTGTTTGCCAAAATTGTAATAGATGCACCAGATAAGTGATATGTATAGAAAAACTAGCAATAACCCTCTAGATTCAACATAACTAATGAATGTTTAACGGTGAGTTGATGTGATGTGGAGATAATCAAAGTATATATTATTACCTAGAGTAAACTCATACTGATAATTTTTCACATCTGAGGAATAAATATTTACAGTTCACACTTAGACTGTAATCATAAAAATAAACACTAGAAAAAAAATCAGGAGGTTAAACTAAAAAGTACAATTTAAAATTATATCGTTTCCTTCCTATTGGAAAAGATTTATGAGTATCAAAAATAATTCTTTTTCAAGCAGTATATGGAGAGATTACTTATTAGATGTTGTATGTAGAGAGGAGTGAAGTAGTAGCTTGAGGAAATATAATGGTTACAATTTAGTGATAGTATAAACTGCTGAAATTATGATTATTCATAGTCATTGAACTACTTCATTGCTAGTGGTATTTATATCTAGCAGCACAAAAATATTAGTAATCCTGTGTAATCTAACGAAAAAAGTTTCACGGGAACTAAAAAAGTGATGCTTTATTTAATGGTGTTCAAATGCAGTAAATAATACTTCTATCATTAGTATAGTATCTATACTTAGTACTTTGAACAAGTTTTTCGGAAGAGAAAGAAAGGGTTAAATTTGTCTATAATAATAGAGTAATCTTTGTTAGTAAATAGTATCATAAGATTACTAGTAAAGCTACCCTTTCCTAAGCAAAAGACCTATATTTTATAGGTTGATTCATTAGCTATAATGTCTTACAGATAGACAAAAAACTTCTGTAAAGTAATTTATTCTTCAACTTAAGGAGCATGAGGAACGCGACATGATCCAGACAAACAATGTAATCGGAACAACCATTCAGCCTGAGTTAGAACCTAGTGAGTTATTTCACCCAAACGCAACTAGACAACCAGATAATGATTTAGATACCTTAGAAAATAGAGAACAATATTTAGATGCTCAGTCTCATGGGGATAACCCGAAGTCTGGTAAAGTTGCTAAATCACGAACTCGGACTGCTGCTGCTGGCAAAAAAAAGCATTATACTGAAGACTCTATTCGCCTTTATTTACAAGAAATTGGTCGAATCAGACTATTACGAGCTGACGAAGAAATTGAACTAGCTCGTAAGATAGCAGATTTACTAGAACTAGAACGAATTCGAGAAGAGTTAATGTACCACTTAGATCGAGAACCCCAGGTGAGTGAGTGGGCAAATGCTGTAGACATGGAACTATTAAAGTTTAAGCGTCGCTTGGCTCTTGGACGTAGAGCTAAGGAAAAGATGGTACAGTCTAACCTGCGTCTAGTGGTTTCGATCGCCAAAAAGTACATGAACCGAGGGCTATCATTCCAGGATTTGATTCAAGAAGGTAGTTTAGGGTTAATTCGGGCTGCAGAAAAATTTGACCATGAAAAGGGCTATAAATTTAGTACTTACGCAACTTGGTGGATTCGTCAAGCAATTACCAGAGCGATCGCCGATCAATCTCGCACCATTCGCTTACCAGTTCATCTGTATGAAACTATCTCCCGAATCAAGAAAACTACCAAGCTTCTTTCCCAAGAAATGGGTCGTAAACCCTCAGAAGAAGAAATTGCAACTCGCATGGAAATGACCATAGAAAAGTTGCGCTTTATTGCTAAGTCAGCTCAACTGCCGATATCTTTAGAAACTCCCATTGGTAAGGAAGAAGATTCTCGATTAGGAGATTTCATTGAGTCGGATGGGGAAACTCCTGAAGACCAGGTTTCTAAAAACTTATTACGAGAAGATTTGGAAAGTGTGTTAAATAGTCTGAGTCCCCGCGAACGGGATGTATTGCGCTTACGATATGGCTTAGATGACGGTCGGATGAAAACTTTGGAAGAAATTGGCCAAATATTTAATGTGACTCGCGAGCGTATTCGCCAAATTGAAGCAAAAGCTCTAAGAAAGTTACGGCATCCAAACCGCAACAGCATTTTGAAAGAATATATCCGTTAGAGAACTTAGATGGATTATCTGATACTTATTTTTCTGACCTAGACTACTGCAAAAACTGTAGTGAATATTAACCACATATACGATCTTAATCCTTTTGATGGGGTGTTGAAAACTAGTCAACCCGATCGAAAGGTGATTTTTTTTTTGATTGAAATATTCTCGCTTGAGTCTGTAATGTCATGTCCGGTTGAACAGTGATAAATAACAACTCAGGAGACAACAGGAGTTCAACAATTAATAATTAATAATGAATAATTAATAATTAACAATTACCTCTCCTTGAAAAGAAGAGGATTGACTCAAAGAAAAATTTTTATTTATTATCCTCTTAAAAAGGGAGGCTTTAAACCTTAATTATTCGGTAACAGTAGAAGAAAGTTTGACGACCGGGACTTAGGCAAAGACACTATATGTAGTGAATCAAAACTATAACGTCTTAGATATGTAGTGTTTAGAACCAAAAAATGCGTAAGTTCCGATTAGATGTAATTATCCGCACATGATATAAATCAATATTTTGCCAGGAACTTACTTTTATGTTTGGTTAGGTAGTCCTACAGCTGTAATGGTGAAGATATATCTTTTTTAATTTCTCCCCACAGTCCCCACAGTTGTCTCTGTAATGTCACGTCCGGTTGAACAGTTATAAATAACAACTCAGGAGACAACAGGAGGTAATAGTAGAAGAAAGTTTGACGACCGGGACTTAGGCAAAGACACTATATGTAGTGAATCAAAACTATAACGTCTTAGATATATAGTGTTTAGAACCAAAAAATGCGTAAGTTCCGATTAGATTTAATTATCCGCACATGATATAAATCAATATTTTGCCAGGAACTTACTTTTATGTTTGGTTGGGTAGTCCTACAGCTGTAATGGTGAAGATATATCTTTTTTAATTTCTCCCCACAGTCCCCACACTTCCCACAGTCTTTCTACCATTACTATGCACCACCACCTATGTCTGGATGGTATTTTCTTGACCCTCAGCTACTTGTAAATCTTTCTCGATCGGGTTAGGGATAGATTCACCAATGCGATCGCGCCACCAAGCTAAAAGTGTACTAGCAATAAAAATACTAGAATAAGATCCGGTAACAAAACCAATAATTAAGGCCAAAGCAAAATACTTTAAAGTTTCACCACCGAATAGCAGAATACCCACCAGTGGTAATAGAGTCGTCACAGTTGTATTAATCGAACGGGTTAAAGTCTGATTGACAGCATCATCAACAATCTGACCGATTGATTTTCCTGGATAGCGCTTAATTACTTCTCTAACTCGGTCATAAATTACCACTGTATCGTTAACGGAAAATCCAATAATAGTCAGTAGAGCTACCAAAAATAAACTATTTACTTCCAGACCAACGACTAAACCGAGAATCGAGAAAATACCTATAGTTATTAATATATCGTGGAATAGGGCAACGAAAGCAAATACTGCATAGTCTAACTTAAACCGAAAAGTCAGATAGACAGTAATACCAAAGAAAGCAACTAATAGAGCTGATAATCCAGAGGTAAAAATCTGTTTTCCTAAAGTTGGCCCTACCGTATCAATTTGAGTGGAGTTGGGGTCAAATTCGCCAAATTTTGAACTTAAGGCCCTTACTAGCTGAGTCCGAGTATCAACATCCAAAGTTTTTGTGCGGATGTCAAGAGCTTGTTTCTCTTCCCCCACAATTTGAATACTGCTGTTACCTAAATCTTGGTTATTGATTATTTCTCTAACAGCACTAACATTAATTGGTTCATTGCAATTGTTAGGTATGGTGCAATCTAATTCTAGTTGCAGGCGAGTACCACCAACGAAGTCCAAACTTGGACGTAAGGGAGCACCAATACTACTCCAAGAAATAACCATGGCAATTAAGCCACTAAATATGATGGCTCCCGAAATTGCCCACCAAAGCGATCGCTGTTTAATAACACTAATTTTCATTTTTACTTTTAACTTTTTGGGAAATTTAAAAACCGAAATAAATTAACTTTTCTAATTTTATACTGTTAATTTATTGACACTAGATTGACCAGTAATTGCCGTAGGGCACAGTCTAATATTTCCTCGGAAAACCTTTAGGAATTTATTTCTAGTTGTCTGAAGACTACTATTGATATGAGTATTAATGACTTTGCCAAATAATTAATAATTAAGACTTAAAGCCTCTCCTTGGCTGCATCACTGGATGTCGCCCTACAAGGATAAAAAAGCCACTTTTTTTTTTAGTCATATCATGTCCGGATGATTAGTAATAGAAAAACTTTCTTCTCTTTTTCCATCTTATCCCTCCTGACTCCTGTACCTCGCAAATCCGACGGCTCCCCTACCTGACTCCTGACTCCTCCCTAATGAAGACTACTATTGATATTAGTATTAATGACTTTACCAAATAATTAATAATTAAGACTTAAAGCCTCTCCTTAGTGGCATCACTGGATGTCGCCCGCGCCAGGATAAAAAAGCAACTTTTTTCTTTTTAGTCAGATCATGTCCGGATGATTAGTAATAAAAAAACTTTCTTCTCTTTTTCCTTCTTGTTTATCCTGAATCCTGACTCTGTAGGGGTGATTCGCTCCTGTAGGGGTGATTCGCGAATCACCCCTACTCCTCCCTAATTATTTATAACTGTGTTTATCCGGACATGATATCAATCCTCTTCTTTTTAAAGAGAAGTAATTATTAATTGTTAACTATTAATTATTTAGAAGTTATTTCAAATCAGGACAGAATAATTCTGGTTTGCGGAATTGGGAAAATCCGATTGTCCAAAACATCAAAGTACGACTACAAGTAACAGCAGTAAACATACTAGTTAATACACCAATTCCCAAAGTTAGAGCGAAACCTTTTACCAATCCAGTTCCTAACCAGAATAGTGCTATACAAGCAATCAAGGTTGTGACATTACCATCTAAAATACTAGAAAAAGCTCGATAAAAGCCAGACTCCACAGAACGATATAGAGTTTTACCAGTTCGTAATTCTTCCCGTGTCCGCTCAAAAATCAATACATTAGCATCAACTGCCATACCAATACTCAGAATAAAGCCAGCAATTCCAGGCAATGTTAAAGTAACTCCCAAAAGCGAAAAACAAGCGATAGTAAACAGAGCATAAATTACTAAAGCTACATCAGCAATAATTCCAGGAAGTCGATAATAAACCACCATAAATATTAATACCAGAATTAGACCACCGACTCCTGCATAAACACTCCGTTGAATACTATCTCGGCCCAAGGTAGCACCTACAGTTCGGTTTTCTACTATTTCTACTGGCACTGGTAGAGCACCACCACGTAATTGTACGGCCAAATCGTTTGCTTGTTCGGCCGTAAATCTACCTTGAATTACGGCATTTCCACCAGTAATACCTGTTTCTGCAAATTCAACACCGACAGTAGGGGCGCTCAATAATTGGTCATCAAGAAAAATACCGATACTTCGCCCAGTTCCAGCTAAATTTTTGGTCAGTTCAGCAAACTTTTCTCCTCCTTCTGAGGTAAAGCGGAGAACAACATTCCAGTTATCTGTCCCTGTCACAGGTTCAGGTAGGGCATCTCTGAGGTCTTGGCCTTTTATTGTGGGTGCTTTGAATAGTTGGGCGATCGCTTGATTTGTTTTTTCGAGAGACTCTAAATTTTTTGCTCTGGCCTCTGGGTCTTCACTATTTTTCAATAGCTCTTGGTCTACTAATAGTTGTCTTTGTACTTGATATTCAATTGGTAACTGCTGCTCGGTGCCTTGTAATTGTTCTCGGAAGTCGAGTTGAGCGGTACCTCCTAAAACTCGTTCGGCTTGTTCTGGGTCATTTACTCCTGGTAGTTGGACTAGAATTTGGTCTTGTCCTAAAGATTGGACTACTGATTCTGATACACCCAGAGCATTGACCCGATTTTCCACAATTCTCAGCACTCCTTCCATGACCCTCTCGTCAATGGTGGGAACTTCGTCTGAGGTTTGTAATTGAATGGTGAGTTGTGACCCACCTCTGAGGTCTAATCCCAAACGGATTGGAATCTGACTCAAAACTGTAATTGATGCTAGAACTAGAACTAGGATTAAGGCTAAATAAGAATTTTTTTTTCGCATAATTTCACTAGCTGAAATAAGTATTTAGATAATTATTATTTTTCTGTTTTTTTATTTTATTTGAGCAAAAATATCTTGAATAGAGAATTAGTTAAATTGATACTGATGGTTAGGGTAAGTAGGTCGGCATCAATAAACGCATAATGTGGGCAATGCGCGTAGTCAGCTAAAACCTTTAAACAAAAACAAACAAAGACACTTATAGATATTGCCCACCCTACAACTGTTTGTTCTTTAAATTATGCCCACCTACTTACAAATGGTTTATAAACACAGGAAAAGGGAATAATTTTGAGGCTTATGAGTTGAGTTTATGAATTCAAAAAGCCTATTTCATTTAATTTTTTGTAAACTAAAGAATCAAGTTAAGTGTCTGACAAAATTTTTACTATTACCAGAATAATAGTCTATTTTACTGTCTATTACAATTCAGCAAAGTTGCTTTACCTTACATTAAAGCACCCTACCCTAGACGACTTAATCTAAGTAGGTAAGCACGAATAAACCTCACTATATAACAAAATGTCAATCAGTTAAAACCCTTGAGAATTGCTTTCCTTACCGAATGCTGCGCATTCATGTCGCGAAGCGTCTTCCTGACGGAATGCGCAGCAAACATGTCGGCGACAGCCGAAAACCTTCCACTCCTTTCCAATAGTGACATTTCAGGGTCATTTCATTCTAGATTTTAGCAATGAATTTACTTACTTTCAGATAGGGAAAGATAAATTGTCTAGAGCTATTAATAACCTATTTTCGTAAATACACAACATGGCACAGTTTAGAATGAAATAGCCCTAGTGACATTTAATTACGCCGGGCTACTTATATCTATTTCCCAAACACTCTTTTATTCTTACTTTAACTAACAACATATCAATCATTAATTTATAAGTTTAATCTGAGCTATAAATAAATACAGACACTCCTAAGAAGCTGTTTATAAAGCAAATATTTAAAACAGCAAACCGTACTTAATATTCGGTATATTCAGTGGCTTAAGGCCGACAACTTTCAGCGGGAGCAAGCAAGACGATATATTCCCGCTTCACCCAGCTAAATAATTTTAGTCTTCTTTAACAAACAGTCTCTAAAGGAACGTCTATATCTAACAACTACAATTAATTAAACTCGCATTGCCACCATTTTTTGTACAGCTTCAACAATTTGTTCTGGTTGTACAATTGTCAATCTTTCTAGATTACCATTATAAGGTGTGGGAATATCTTGTGAAGATAAACGCAGAACCGGCGCATCCAATTCATCAAATAATCTCTCATTAATTGAGGCAATTAACTCAGCACCAATGCCACCTGTTTTCATGCACTCTTCCACAATAATTACCCGGTGAGTTTTCTCAATAGAAGCACCAATAGTTTCAAAATCTAGCGGTTTGAGAGATATGAGGTCTATTACCTCTGGGTCATAACCCTGTTTTTCCAAAGTTTGGACAGCTTGGGTGACGTGGTGACGCATTCGGGAGTAGGTCAAAATAGTCACATCTTTTCCCGTTCGTACTACTTCTGCTTTGTCTAGGGGTAACAAATACTCTTCTTCTGGCAAGTCTTCCTTGAGATTGTAAAGGAGGACATGCTCAAAAAATAACACCGGATTATCATCACGGATAGCTGCTTTGAGTAAACCTTTAGCATTGTATGGTGTTGAGCAAGCTACAATTCTCAGACCAGGAACAGCTTGGAAATAAGCTTCTAATCTTTGGGAATGCTCCGCACCCAACTGACGACCTACCCCACCAGGGCCACGAATCACTAATGGAATTTTGAAGTTGCCACCAGAGGTATAGCGTAACATTCCCGCATTATTGGAAATTTGGTTGAAGGCCAATAATAAAAAACCCATATTCATACCTTCAATGATGGGTCGTAATCCAGTCAGAGCTGAACCTATGGCCATTCCTGTAAAGCTATTTTCTGCAATGGGAGTATCAAGGACACGTAGTTCCCCATATTTTGCATATAGGTCTTTGGTAACTTTGTAGGAGCCTCCATATTGACCCACATCTTCACCAAGAACATATACTGTCGGTTCGCGGGCCATTTCTTCATCAATGGCTGCACGGAGAGCGTTAAATAGTAAAGTTTGTGCCATCTAAGGGGTTGGTTATATGAGTTTTAGGTAACAGTTCCCACACTGACCTGACAGTCAAATGTGGGCTTCTCAGTGACTCCACCTATTGGTTAGGACATATCCTGAGCTTTGTTTTTCATTCCCCGTGCTGCCCCACCGGAGAAAGAACAATTGCATTGTTTGTTCTACTTTTGTAATGCTAGGATTTTACCCACCTAAAGCAAGAAAAAATATTAGTCTTTTCTGGTTTGTGTCAGTTTTGGGTCGTTGACTTGGTTAAATGCTAATATTAACCTTTTACGGTTTTATCTAAGCAGCTTTTAACTGATTTTTACATACTTCAGCTTTGCAATTTTTTATCATAAGAATACCGTTTTGTCAAACTTTCTTATAATAACATATTTTAGTCACAAGCAGGCAATATCCCTCTTCTATCACTCTCCGGTTTTTTCTATTATTTTAACTTCCACCGAAAGGAGCTATAACAAGAAATACAAAGTTTGAGCATCGAATGGGTGGTAATTTCACGGCTATGTGGAATTTATAGGAAGAAAAAAGCAGGCGCTCGCCCGATCTACAAAAGCTCTAGAATTTAGAAATTACAAGAGTTTTCCGAAAGTGACAGAAGAGGAATATAGCGTTTCTCATCCTTTATGAAGTACAGTATTTTTTCTATTCCCTCTCTTGGTGCGCATTCCCTCTCTTGGTCAGCTACAAGGTGCGTCTGTCGCCGACGCGGGCTCTGACCGCTTGCGTCTGTCGTCGACGCGGGGTCGCACCGCTATTCCCTGTTGCCAAAAATCTCAAACTTGTGTATTTCACCAAGAGCGAGAAATGCTATATCAGTGATATTGCTTACTAAATTTATTCAAAAGATATGTGAAAATTTTCACTAGTCAAAATGTCTAGTACTTTAATTCAAAAATTAACTTGTTTTATATAGCAATCCTAAATGATTTGTGAAAAATTTAGATGTATTTATTTTGTCTTCTACCTACCACCTAATACCTAACACCTACCACCTAATACCTAACACCTAATACCTAACACCTACCACCTAATACCTAACACCTACCACCTAATACCTAACACCTACCACCTACCACCTACCACCTAATACCTAACACCTACCACCACCAAAAATTTATAACTGAAATAGGATTGCTATAGTTCTTAGCCCCAAATTTTTATGAGCTAATTTATAAATGTAATTTTTTTCTATTCGTACCAACATAAAAAGAGGTTAGCAGTGGAAATTTCTCTTGATAATTTGTGGAATCAAGTCTTAGAAAGGTTGCAATTAAAGTTAAGCCGACCTACTTTTGAAACTTGGATAAAAACCGCCAATGCTGAACAGCTAGAAAATAACTGTTTAGTAATTTGTACTCCTAACCCTTTTGCTCGGAATTGGTTACAGAAATACTATATAAAAACTATTGCTGATGTGGTACATGATATTCTCGGTCATCCTGTAGAAATTTATCTAACTACGACCGTGGGAGAAGGTACTAATAAAGATAATTCAGGATTTATCTGGTCTGATTCTCTGGTTAGCGATATTCCAGAAAGTGTATCTAGTCAGAAACCAAAACCAGCAAACCTTAATCCGAAATATATGTTTTCTCGGTTTGTTGTTGGTCCGAATAATCGTATGGCTCATGCAGCTTCTTTGGCGGTAGCTGAGTCTCCTGGGCGAGAGTTTAATCCTTTATTTTTATGTGGTGGTGTGGGTTTGGGAAAAACTCATTTAATGCAAGCTATCGGTCATTATCGTTTGGAGATTTTTCCTAATGCTCAAATATTTTATGTTTCTACGGAAAAGTTTACTAATGATTTAATTGCTGCTATTCGTAAAGATAGTCTCCAAAGTTTTAGAGAGCATTATCGAGCCGCAGATGTTTTGTTGGTAGATGATATTCAATTTATTGAGGGTAAAGAATATACTCAAGAGGAATTTTTTCATACTTTTAATACTTTGCATGAGGCTGGCAAACAAGTAGTATTGGCTTCTGATAGACCACCTAATCAAATTCCAAGTTTGCAAGAGCGTCTTTGCTCTCGGTTTTCTATGGGATTAATTGCAGATATTCAAGCTCCTGATTTGGAAACAAGAATGGCAATTTTGCTGAAAAAGTCTGAGTATGAAAATATGATTTTGCCTAGGGATGTAATTGAATATATTGCTACTAGATTTCCTTCAAATATTCGGGAGTTGGAGGGTGCTTTGACCAGGGTTGTGACTTATATTTCGATTTCTGGTGTGCCAATGACTGTAGATAATGTTGCACCTATTTTAAATCCACAAACTGAAAAATTGGAGGCATCTCCAGAGGCAGTTATTAAGGCTGTTTCGGAAGTTTATAATGTGTCTATGGAGGATTTGAAAGGTAGTTCTAGAAAGCGAGAAATTAGTTTGCCAAGACAAGTTGGAATGTATTTGATGCGGCAACATACCGCTCTAAGTTTGCCAAAAATTGGGGAGGTTTTTGGTGGGAAAGACCATACAACTGTTATATATAGTTGTGATAAAATTGCCCAACTACAAAATAGTGACCTAAATTTGGCCCAGACAGTGCGGCAGTTGAGCGATCGCATTAATTTTGTCAGTCGCCATTAATCATACTTCTACTACGATTTCTTGGTTTTGGAAATCTCACAACTAGGTATGGTTGTTATTTTTTGCTTTTTGTAGTAAGGAACAACTTTTTTGGCATTGCATTATCTGAAACATTTAAGCAATTCCCTAATCCAAAATCCAAAATCAAAAATATTCTATTCACCCAAAATTAATTTTTTCCACAGGTTTTCCACAGGCTATTTATTTGTGAAAGTATTGATTTAATTAAGACTCTTTGAGAGTTTTCCACAGGCATTAATTTCAGATTCTATTACTGATCTTTTTCTTCCGATTCTAGAGAGCTAGATTACTAAAGTTAAGAATGTTAGGATTTCAGTTCGAGGTAAGTTTGATTGACCAAGCCTCTGAATATCTGATATAACTAACTAAATTCAAATGAAATTAACTTGTAATCAAAGCGACCTAAGCAGTCACCTTTCTCTGGTTAGTCGTGCAGTTCCTTCTCGCCCCACTCATCCAATATTGGCAAATGTTTTATTAACAGCAGATGTAGAAAATCAACGTCTGGAGTTAACAGGTTTTGACTTAAGTTTAGGGATTCGTTCGAGCTTGGCGGCAGTTGTAGAAACTGGAGGGAGTTTGACTTTACCTGCTAAATTATTTAACGATATTGTCTCAAGATTACCAGACGGTAATATTACCATTGATGATGATGAAGGGGAAGCCTTGGCGGAGCCTAGCGGTAGCTATATCGCTACTCTGACCTCGACATCTGGACGTTACCAAGTCCGAGGTATGGGAGCAGAGGAATATCCAGAACTTCCAAGTGTGGAAGATGGGGAAGTTTTAAATTTACCACCGGAAGCTCTGCTCGGTGGTTTGCGGGGAACTTTGTTTTCTACAAGTCCTGATGAGACAAAACAAGTCTTAACAGGAGTACATTTAAAAGTACAAAAAGATGGTTTAGAATTTGCAGCAACTGATGGTCATAGATTAGCAATTGTACAGACTGAAAGTGTGACATCAGAGGGTGAGGAGGAAGTAGAAGAAGTAGAAGAAGTTGCAGAAATTGAAGAGTTTGAAGTTACAATTCCTGCGAAAGCTTTACGGGAAGTTGAACGAATAATTGGGATACGTCAATCATCTGAACCTGTAGCTTTAAGATTTGATGAAGGTCAAGTAATTTTTGAGTTAGGAGAACAACGTTTAAGCAGTCGAAAATTGGAGGGTCAATATCCAGCTTACCAACAATTATTACCCGATAAGTTTACTAATCAAATTAATGTAAATAGGAAAGAATTTTTAGGAGCAGTGGAAAGAATAGCTGTTTTAGCTGACCAAAAGAATAATATTTTGAAGTGTACCATTGACAATGTTAATCAAGAAATTTATTTATCTGTAGATGCTCAAGATGTGGGTAGTGGTCGAGAGTCTATGCCAGCTCAAATTTCTACAGATGAGCCGAACGAAATTGCTTTTAATGTTAAGTATTTGATGGAGGGATTAAAGGCTATTCCATCAGCTTCAGAAATTTCAATTCAGTTAAATACTGCTACAAGTCCGGTGGTTTTAAATCCTTTGGGTGGGTTGAAGATGACTTATTTGATTATGCCTGTTCAGTTGAGAGGTTAAAGGGAAAAGTTTTGATTGCAGAAAAAAAACAAGCTTAAAGATTTTAAACCCTTAAGCTTGTTTTTTTTGCTAAGTAGGGCTTACCGATCAAATCTCAAAGTATTTATTTACAAATAAAAGTTTTAGATTTTTTAGGTCGAAAAAAGTGCCGATTTTTAGGTCTATAGAGCTGCAAAAAGTTACTATTTTGCATAGACAAAGGAAGAAAAATCAAGGCACAATTATTCCGACTAATTCCTCTATAATTTCGATTTATCCTGACTCCTGACTCCTAGTCGAACCCATACATACTTTTTCAGCAAATCCTAATTAACTTGTCAAAAAATATCAACAAAAGTCTTTATATTTAACCTTAGTTATCACTCGCTTTCCAGCACGATTAAATAATTCTTGCTGAGGTTTCATAATCAAACCTTCTGCTATAAATTGTTTATTTTCTGCAATGTGGGAAATGAAACCTTGTTTTGCAAGTTCTACTGCTTTATCCAGCTTACCAATACCAATTATAGGTACAATTTCAACACCAAGTATTTCTCCTATTTCTTCAATACTATCTCTTGTCAACCACCATTGTCCAATCTTGACATCAAAAAGTATAAAATCAACACTACTTGGTAAATAATTGCCCCCTTTATTAATCCCTTTACCATAGCCTTCACCATATAAACAAACTTCTGTTTGTTCTTTAAAAACTGCAATCATATTATCTACAGTAAATTTATTTTGCAGCACCTCTATTAATGATGCACGAATTTGAGCATTATCAGTTCTACCTCCAAATCTAACCGACTCGCCATCCCACATAATTCTGATGTTAGTGCCGTCTATTTTTTCTGTCCAAACCCAGTCTATGTCTTTAAGCAATTCAAATTCTGGTTTAGCCCATTTACCTAGCAGTAAATTTTTATAATTACTGTCAGGGTTTCTCAAAAAAACTGTTTGAATTTTTTGGTATTCATTCATTCTGTTAACTTTTATCCTGCATTCTATGTTTCAAATTGTAGTACAAAAAAAATACAAAAGGGTTATCTATTTACAGCGGTTTTAATTTCGGTAGACCACAGTAGGGACGTTCCATGGAACTTCCCTACAAGGCTCGTGGTTGTGGCGATGTGGTTCATCAATCTCAAAAGCACTGTAATTGAGTAGAATTATTTATTGAAATTGCTCTTGCGTATTTGACCAGTCCAAATGTATCTTTTTGGAACAGTTGAGAAAAATCTGAGATAAGAGGAAAGCTTTCTCATCTTTTATTCCTGGATTTTTTACCACCTAATTAAGATTAGTGTAGATAAAATAGTTATTAGTTAATAAACAGTTAGATATGGTGAATGAATTAAGGGAAGGTGACAATCTAATTCCTGTTGACTATAGCAGTTTGTTACAACAAATTTTCCAGAAATTATCAGAACAAAATCTGTTTAAAATATCTAGCGGTCGCCGACGTTTACTTATAAATATTGATGAGATAGCTACATCTATAGCTACTACTACAATTCAAAATCCTTTAAACACTACTAAGGGTGTTCGTGCTGCTACTATAAATTTTGTTGACCGAGAAAAATTTCTCAATCAAATACGACAACTAAAAGACGATTTAATAACCAATTTAAAATCTACGGAGGGAATAGGAGATATTGGTAGTTTTGTGGAAAGTTTAACTGTTGATTTAACAGATTTTCAGGGGCAAGCTAGTAAATTAGGCTTTTTTTATCCCTTTGACGAAAAGTATACACAATTGCAGAAACAAGAATTAATTTTAGACTTTCAACTTCCTGGTAGTAACTCCTTACTAAAATTCCATAAACTGACAATTACGGTAGGGAATATTACAGCGTTTCAGTCTCAGCTACAGGACGGAATTAAACAGAATATTCAAGACAATTTTGATGCTGGTGATGAGGAAGATATTGAAGATATTTATAATTTTTTGAATAGACAGATTAAAGATCGAACCTCAGATTTTAACCAACTGCAAAAACTGGTAGATGAAGAAACATTAGGGAAACTGAAAAAAGAAGCAAAAATTATCTACTTAGAACACTTATTAGCAAATATTCAGACTAACGAGCGTTTAGGAGTTATATATTTGAGAGACTTAATTCGGCGGTTGAGGTTAATTGATGAATATATTAATGATGAGTCTAAAGCGGATGGAGATTATGAAGTTTCTTATGCTGGAGAAAAGTTTAACTACCGAGATATTTTTGCTCGTGCTGAAGTTTTTGACGCACTGCCAATTATTCCAATTATTTCAGGTAATTTGGGAGAAACTACGAATGGAGAAACAGGAGAAACTCAGTTTGTTGTGGGTTTAAAAATGAAATTGGATGGCAAAGTGCAGGCTAGGGGTGGAAAAGAAGTATTTGAATATAATTTGGAGATAATTAGTCACAAGAATCAGGAAGAAAATCTGGCATTAGCAGTCAATCAAGATAAAAAGAAAACTTGGGCAAGGAAAATATTAACTAGAGCATTTTTATATTATTTTGTATTTTCTTGCCCAGACCCATCAGCAGAAAATTATCATTCTGATGATGAGTTAATTTATAACCCGATACCTAAATTTGACGAGGAAGTCTTGCCAAAATTAAAAGGAGATAATGATGCAGAAAAGGATAGTATTTTTCGGGGGCTAATAAAAGGATTTAATGAACGTGGGGTGAAGCAAAAAATTGGGAAGTTAGGGGATTTAATCAAAAACTTTCTAAAGCGAGATAAAAAATTACCCAACTGTCTAGAAAATCGTCAAATCTGTATTAATAAACGAATTCTTAAAACTGATACGGATAATCTATTTCAAGGTAATTTTTTTCACGATGAGTTGAGACAAAATTATAAGAAATGTCTGAGGTATATTTTTCTAGATAAGGGAGGAATAAATAATCTAGCCGTATGTCAGCTACCTGCGAGTATCAAGATAGAAGATGTGCGTTATTTTCAGGGAAGCGATCGCCAAGATTTTCGGTGGGAATATGATGTAGAAGGGATTAAAACATTACCTGTAATGTGGATACCTAATACAAATCCTTGTTGGCAACATTATCACCAAAGTTTTGTGCAGAAAAACTATAAATTGATTCTGTTGAGTTACAACAATAAACATTTAAATCCAGGAGAAAATGAATTAAATACTAATCAAGAATTTATCTACCGTTTTACTTGGATATTATTATCTTATCTTTGTCTACATATTTTATTAGAGGAATATCCAGGAACAGAAAAAGAATTATTTATCCCGATGATAAGACTCCATCAGGGAACCCATGAAAACCCTTTTCCTGCCGAAAAGTTTCTAGCTAATCTCTCCAAAATATTAGCTCTTATTTTCAGTAAAAAATATCGGTGTAACTCTCAAGGTTTTCGGGTTAATCAAACTCCTACTTCATTCAATATTAGGAATGGTTTAAACTCCCTATATTCTGTATTACCTAAAAAATTTAGTTTCAATAATAACTCTAACTCAACCTCAACCTCACTAGATAAACTGGCAATTATTATAATCTCTAGCAAACTAAGCGATGCTAGAACAGGTAGTCAAAATCGTAACAATAGAATTGCCAATTTATTCGGGGAAGTAATAAGTATTCAACGCTTAGAAAATGGCAGCGTCAAAATTCAACCTCTAACAACATTTTTCGATAACTATCGACTCCGAAATATGTATGACGAGCCACCCGTTTTAATAGATACAGTCAGCGAACTTTACTTACAAAAATATCGACATTTTTTATATGTAGCCCAAGCTCCCTATACCAGTACATTACATATTACTCAACAAGAAGATGATGAGAGATTATATTTCATGTCATCTACTATTATCAAAGCGATGAATCAAAATCAAAATGACATTAAAATATATCCCGTATTTTTCGATAAATATTATGTTCACAAACTCAAAAAACCAGAAGTAAAATCTTTGTATATTCAAGATACTCGCCAATTAATGAATATTGCCGAAGATAGCAGTCAAAAATCAGTAGTATTTTTCAACTTATTTAATGGCATTTCTGTAGGTGGTAAAAAAACAGAAGGTGAGCGATTTTATAATGGCGTTATTTCCTATTCCACTCTGTTAGGAAAATATTATTCTGGGGTGATGGATGATGAGGATATTCGCCAAGGTTTAGTTTATGACACTGCGCTGAAAAATGATCTTCTTCAATATCTAACTTTTTTCCATTTTTCCCGATATGAGAAACAAGAGAAAAACAAGAATGACCAAAGTTTAAAATTAGATCCTTATGAAAATATTATTGGTGATGAAGCATTGGGGTCTTTGGCAATTTTTCCTCAGATGACAGAAAATATTGAGTTTAATGCTTTGGCTTTTTTGACACAAGTTGATGAAGCTGTTGATGGAGTTATTTTTTAAGGAAGAGAAAAATTAGAGAATTTATTTGAAGCGGGATTTAATATTGAAATTTTTGCTGAGATGAAATTCTATTCTATTCATATTTAGTAGCTGAAAACTGAAAATTTATGTCTATCTAGAATTTAGTAGTAGGGGAAAAATTCATCTTTTCCTGAAAT
>JBARXI010000182.1:0-9540 GCA_049647275.1 Microcoleaceae cyanobacterium | reverse complement strand
AGCAAAAACTTGTTGTGAGATAACACAGACATAACTTCAAAGCACACCATTACCTAAATACAATCATGAGTAACGTAACACCAACTGTTGTACCAGTTAGCGAAGAAATTAGCACAGCAGACTTCACCTTCGACCCCAGTATTAGGCGCGATCATGCACAAAAGTACCGAACCTCAGAGTGGTACGATGGTCGTGGGGAAATAAGGGCAGTAGAAGATGGTCGCTCATTCGAGATTTCTGCAACCTTTACCCTCAAATCAGAAGTAAAGTTGGTCAACGGAGTCTTAGACCCATCTAATCCAGTTTTGGCAGAAATCTACAAAAGTCGCGGTCGTTGTGTAGCAGTGGTCGATCAAACAGTAGATGAATTTTACGGAGAACAACTGCGAGATTACTTTAAGCACAATGAGATTCCCCTCAAAACTCTAGTCTGTCGTGCGTGGGAGTCAGACAAAACTCCAGAAACAGTCCACCAGATACTCGAATTCTTGGGTAAAGACGGCTGTGATGTATCCCGCAACGAACCTGTGCTAATTATCGGAGGTGGGGTACTCAGCGATGTGGCAGGTTTAGCCTGTGCTTTGCAACACCGACGAACACCTTATGTAATGATTGGCAGTTCAATTGTTGCAGCTATTGATGCCGGACCATCTCCTCGTACCTGTACAAATGGTAAGCTATTTAAGAATAGTATTGGCTCTTATCATCCCCCTGTTGTAACGATAGTAGACCGTAGCTTATTCCGCACTTTGGCAAAAGGTCATATCCGCAATGGGATGGCAGAAATTATCAAAATGGCAGTAACTGATGATCCAGTGCTATTTGATTTAGTAGAGGAATATGGTCCACGCTTACTCGAAACCCATTTTGCTAACTTTGATCCGGATGAGGAATTGATTAAAGTAGCTGATGAAGTAATTTATCGAGCATTGTATTCCTACATGAAGCATGAGGGAACAAATATGTTCGAGACTTATCAAGACCGACCCCATGCCTACGGTCACACATGGAGTCCTAAGTTTGAGCCAGTTGCTAAATTGATGCACGGTCATGCTGTTACTATTGGTATGGCTTTTGGAGCAACCTTGGCAATGGAAATGGGTTGGTTAGAGAAAAGCGATCGCGACAGAATAGTTGCATTGTGTTGTTCTCTAGGTTTATCAGTTTACCATCCGATCCTGGAAGACACTGAATTGATGATTCAAGGTCAAAAAAATATGCGTCGCAAGCGTGGTAGTAGTGGGTTATGGGCACCTCTACCTACAGGTATTGGTGCTTGTAGTTTTGCTGGAGAAGTACCTCCAGACTTATTAATATCTGCTGTTAACAAACACAAGAATTTTTGTACCTCTTTGCCAAAAGAAGGAAAAGGCGAACAAATGTATTTGAGTGACCTTGGTTTGGAGTAGAGTAACAGAAATTTTAGCGTTTGTGTGGAGTAGAGAAAACAAGAAATTCCTCTCTGCTCCCTTTTCAAAAAAAGAGCGACGGTGGGCAAATATCGCAAAATTTTCATTGTATGGATAATTCAATCTTTGCCCACCCTACTTATCAAGTATTAATGGAATAGAAATATGACAACCGTTGTAAATACAGAAACTGCCAGACCAGTTACACCACTGGGTATTTTGGTAGAACAACTTGAGAAAACTGTCAAGATGGCAGAAACAGCAAATATACCTGCCGAACTTGCTGATGCTATTAAAGAAGCCTATGAATTAGCAGAAGGTCTCGACCCCTACATTGAAAAAAATACTACCCAGGAGTCAGATGCGTTGGCAGCCTTAGCAGAAAAAACTAGTCAGGAACCCTGGAATTTACGATTTTCTGACGGTGAAACAGTGCGTCATTTAGAACAGGAAATGTTATCTGGGCATATTGAGGGGCAAACCCTGAAAATGTTCGTTTATATGACTGGGGCGAAACGTATCCTAGAAATTGGAATGTTTACCGGATATTCTGCATTGGCAATGGCAGAAGCTCTACCAGAAGATGGCCATGAAGTTGCTTGTGAAGTCGATCAATATGTTGCTGACTTTGCTAAAGCTTGTTTTGAAAAGTCTCCCGATGGGAAGAAAATATCAGTCGAAGTTGCACCTGCTTTGGAAACTATGCAGAAGTTGGCAGATGCAGGAGAAACTTTTGATTTAGTGTTTATTGATGCTGATAAAAAAGAGTATATAGAATATTTTAAAATGCTCTTAGATACAAATTTATTAGCACCAAATGGATTTATTTGTGTTGATAATACTTTATTGCAAGGGCAACCTTATCTCCCACCAGAAAAACGTGCTGCGAATGGAGAAGCGATCGCTCAATTTAACAGCTTTGTTGCGGAAGACCCCAGAGTTGAACAAGTTATATTGCCTTTACGAGATGGGGTAACTATTATTAGGCGAAAGTAGTTATGGTTTGACGAGGATATTATTAACCCAATAAATAATTGGATATAACTCCTGAATATTCGGTAACATCATAAGGGTTACCGAATATAAATAACTATGACCAAATGCTACTAACAATTTTTAAGAGTAAACTGCATCGACTCACAGTAACCGAAGCACAACTATACTACGAAGGTTCAATTACCATTGACGAAGAATTACTAAAAACTGCCAGTATCTTAGCTTATGAAAAAGTACAAGTAGTTAATGTCAATAATGGTTCACGGCTAGAAACCTATACTATTCCTGGGAAATGGGGTAGTCGTATTGTCTGCCTCAACGGTCCAGCAGCCCGAATAAATGCTGTTGGGGACGAGATAATAGTTATCGCTTATGCTCAAATGACACCAGAAGAAGCACTTCTACATCGTCCTCAAGTTATTTTAGTGGATAAAAATAATCACCCTCTACAGAAAAACTAATAGACATCTCCAGCAAAAGAGGGAGTAGGGAGTAGGGGGAAATAATTGATGATTTCTGTGCGATAATTGATTTTATTTTTTATTATTGGAGATGTCTAATACTTATATCTACCTCCAGCTAAATTTTTGTTCTCCAAAATTCAACACTTTTTTCCTGATTATAAATAAATAATAACATGGCACTAATTTTATTTGTCCAAGGACGTGCTTATGCACTGTTCCAAAATCTCGGTACTCTGATTTTATTATTAATTGTTTTACCATTAAATTTGCTGAAAGTAATACCATCGCTGCTCTGGAATTTTATCAGTCAACCTTTTCAAAAAAAAGTAGTAATTGAAAGCCCAAAAAATATCCTAATTACGGGTGCAAAAATGACAAAATGTTTGCAACTTGCTCGTTCATTCCATGCAGCAGGACACAAAGTTTTTCTTCTAGAAGCAAGTAAATATTGGTTGTCAGGAAATAGATTTTCTAATGCTGTTACAGGTTTCTACACAATACCTGCACCAAATAAAGATTGGGATGGTTATTGTCAAGGATTATTAGAGATTGTAAAAAAAGAAAATATTGATGTATTTATCCCAGTATCTAGTCCGGCAGGAAGCTACTATGAATCTTTAGCAAAACCGCTTTTATCAGAACATTGTGAAGTATTGCATTTTGATGCTGAAATTACACAACTATTAGATAATAAATTTACATTTATTGAAAAAGCTAAAAGTTTTGGTTTGTCTGTACCAAAATCATTTTTAATTACAAACCCCGAACAAATTCTCAATTTTGACTTTGCTAGTGATGGAAGTCAATATATTCTCAAAAGTATTCCCTACGATTCAGTGCGTCGTTTAGATATGACAAAACTACCCATGAATTCTAAATTAGAAATGGAGGAATTTGTCAAAGATTTACCGATTAGTGAAGATAGACCCTGGATTATGCAGGAATTTGTGAAAGGCAAAGAATATTGTACTCATAGCACTGTCAGAAAGGGAAAAGTTAGACTATATTGTTGTTGCGAATCATCAGAATTTCAAGTCAATTATCAGCACGTTGATAAACCTCAAATTTACCAGTGGGTAGAAAAATTTGTTAGAGAATTAAATATTACTGGGCAAATTTCCTTTGACTTTATTGAAACAGAAGATGGTCGAGTTTATCCCATCGAATGTAATCCCAG
This sequence comes from Microcoleaceae cyanobacterium, assembly GCA_049647275.1. Taxonomy (GTDB): domain Bacteria; phylum Cyanobacteriota; class Cyanobacteriia; order Cyanobacteriales; family Microcoleaceae; genus JASJEE01. The sequence continues at coordinate 5,494 of JBARXI010000182.1, read as the reverse complement.
AACTCACTCAGCTATTACCACTTTTCACGACCATCCAGGAGTAGCAGATGCTTATTTAAAAGATAGTAAAGATGAAAATGAAGCCTCACTAATACCACTGCCAAATAGTAAACCTACTTATTGGACTTACCATGAATTATGGAGACTAACAGGAATTAGGTCTTTAAGGCAATTAAAAGCTTGGAGCAACAGAATTTTTCAAGGAACAGACGGAATTTTTCAAGTGAATGACCCGTTACCATTTTTGATGGTACATCACTGGCAAATTCCTTTACTTTTATTAGGTAATCTGCAAAAATTAAAGGGATGGGTAAGAATCGATTTTAATATTGGGAAACTGGTAGAATTGGGAGGCGATTAAGAAACAAGGTTTCTATAGATGGTAAACTCATAAATTAAGAAAGAAAAACCATATTTATACTGCTGTTGAGATTAATAAACCGGGTTTGTGTAATACCAATTTGATAAAATAATGTTATGAATAATAGGGGCGATAGAAATACTTTACAGGAGATATCTCTTTGACTAAAAAGATGATTTACAACAAAAAAAATGGTATCAAAGCTATTCATTCTGTACGCCGCAAATCCGACGGCGACCATGGCTGACTTCTAATAAATACCATAGCTATTTGTAGCAAGCACAGGTATAAACCGAACGGAAACCAAAGCAGAAAAACCAGGTACTGAGGCGGAGATTAACAAACCGGATTTATGTAGACTGTAAACTCAGAAATTAAGAAAGAGAAACCAGGTTTCTACTCAGGTTAAATCATCAATTTTTATGGATAAACAAATTTGGATTGCGATGACATTTATTGCCTTTTTACTATTATTTACAGTAGTAGGCATTTACTCCGCAACCCAAAAACAAAACACAACAAATGATTACTTACTTGCTAGTAGAAATGTCAATCCCTGGCTAACAGCTCTATCAGCAATGGCAACAGGTCAGAGTGGATATTTATTCATTGGTGTAATAGGCTTTACTTACCAAGTGGGAGTTGCTTCAATTTGGATACCTGTTGCTTGGGCAATAGGAGACTATATTGCTTGGTGGTTAATATTCAAAAAATTGAGATTAGTCTCTCAGGAAACTAATTCAGATACAGTTTCCTCATTCCTTGGTCAAGAAAATCAAGTAATGGGGCAAAGAAAAAATAACGGGCGCTGGATTACAATAATTTCAGCCTTAATTACTATTGCCTTTCTCGGTACTTATGCCTCCGCTCAACTCGTAGCAGCAAGCAAAGGACTAAATGCAATATTTGGCTGGAACTATCAATTAGGAGTTATAATTGGAGCTATAATTGTCGTTATTTACTGTTTTTCAGGAGGCATTCGTGCTTCTATCTGGACTGACTCAGTGCAAGCAGTTTTGATGATTGGCTCCTTGTTGGTTTTGTGTGTAGTAGGTTTGATTGACTGTGGTGGGTTTGGAGAACTTTGGGCCAAACTCAATGCAATTGACCCCACCCTGACAAATTGGATTCCTGCCGATCTGCCTTGGGGATTTTTCCCTTACTTTTTGGGGTGGATGGTGGCCGGGTTTGGTGCAGTAGGTCAGCCTCATATATTAGTGCGAGCAATGGCAATTGACTCTGCAGATAATGTAGCTTTAGCTCGTAACATTAAATTTGTCTGTGGTCAAATGAACTCTGCTACTGCCTTCGGTGTAGGATTGACTGCAAGAGCATTGTTGCCAGATTTAATGACATCAAGTGACCCAGAGTTGGCATTACCTTATCTATCTATGGAACTTTTGCCAGCAGTGATGGTGGGGTTAATGTTAGCCGGATTATTTTCAGCCGCTATTTCTACAGCAGACTCTCAGATACTCTCTTGTTCGGCTGCACTGAGTCAAGACTTAATTCCCACTACAGCTAATTCTTATAGAATGGCAAAAATTGCTACGCTAGTTGTCACCGCTATTGTATTAGCGATCGCTCTAGTAGGAGACAATAATGTATTCGCTTTAGTAATTTTTGCTTGGTCAATTTTAGCTTGCGGTTTAGGCCCATTATTGGTATTGCGGGTTTTGCAAAAGCCTGTGAGTGTACCAGTAGCGATCGCCATGATGATAGTTGGTATAGCTGTTTCCATAATCTGGAATATGGGATTTAGCTTATCTTCTGCTATTTATGAGGTGCTTCCTGGTATGGCAGCAGGTTTTATAGTTTACTTAATTGCTGATTTTTGGACTAACCATAGAGGGAAAAAATGAATGGTCGAATGAAATTGGTAAGGCTACAGCCTATTTTATCATTACCAATAGACTCCTTAGCTGCATTAATAGGCAGTATAGTCTGCCTTTCTTTGACACCAATTTTCATCCGTTTAAGCGAACAAGAAATCGGTCCAAATGCTACAATATTTAATCGCTTCTGGATTTCTGCTGTTGCCTTTGGGTTATTGAGTTCGTTATTGACTGTACGCCACCAAAAACAAGATACCCAACCTGCCGAACAAAAACCCCATCCATTTTGCCGAGCCAGACTACTAATAGCAGATGGGACTCTTCTGTCAATGGGATTGATATCTTGGGCCTGGTCTTTGACTCAGACAAGTGTTGCCAACTCAAGCACTATTCATAGTCTGATTCCTATATTTACTATCTTAGGAGGGTGGCTAGCTTTAGGTCAGACCTTTGACGGTAGATTCCTGTTAGGTATGGTAGTTGCGATCGCAGGCTCAGTCTTGCTAGAAGTGAATAACCTTTTATCATTGAGGACAGACCAACAACTACTAGGAGATTTTGCTGCTTTACTTTCTGCAGTGTTTTTTGGCGTACATCCACTAATAGTTCAGCAACTGCGCACTAGATTCAACTCGATCTCAATTATGACTTGGTCTTCGACAACGAGTGCTTTATTGCTTTTGCCTATTGCGATGCTAGCTGAAGAGCAACTTTTTCCGAGTTCAGCAACTGGCTGGTTTGCAGTCATAGCTCTAGCTGTGTTTGGTCAAATGCTAGGTATAGGACTTTGGACTTATAGCCTGAAAAAGTTATCTGCAGGGTTTGCTAGCTTACTCGCATTGTTTATGCCCGCTCTCAGTGCGATCGAAGGTTGGGTCATTTTCTCGGAAAATATTAACTTTTCGACTACGGTAAGTCTTATGGTGATTTTATTAGGAATGTATTTAGCTATTTCTAGCAAATCTACTCTTAAGCCTGGAGTTGAATCTTCTCATTAATTTAGTTTAATAACCAGTTCAAGTTATTGTTAAATTAGTAAATTAAAATGTATTTAATTATCTCTGGCGCATCTGCTATTAAACGTTGAGTTAAGCCTTCTAATTAATTTAGTTTAGCTACTTTATCTATAAATTTTCATTTGATGAATTTGATTCAGAATATCCCTAGCTTTACTTCATCTGAAACACAGATATATTATTCTTTTGTTTGAGCAGTTTTGATTGTTTAATTAACAGGAAATAGTATAAAAAATAGAGAAAAATATCTTTATTTGGAAAAAGATATAGCAATATGATTTGAGTTGTGAGATATTGGAAACTTTTAGGGAACACCGGAGCTGGGAACAGGGAACAGAGAAGAAGAAAAAACGTATTATATGAATATAATAATTGCCATATTCTATACTTTTAAGGAACACCTCAATTCTCACAACTAATTCCTGATTGCTATAGTAACATTTAATTACGCCTGGCTACTTAGTTCTTAAATGATAATTAGACCTCTGGGAAAAAGATATAGATTTATTTGCAGGAGTAGGCAACAGGTAAGATATTTTTACGCGCGAAAGCAAGAAAAAGGATTTTTTAGGGTGACTTTTTCTTGCCTTCGCCGATCTAATTAAAAGGTTTATTTATTTTCCACGCCTATCTCTAATGAAAGTATTTAGGGATAGTAATTATATTACCATTCCCACACTTTTCTCACGAAGAGAGGCAGAGACGCGGAGAAAGGCAGACGCGGAGACACCGATATGATGGGGGCTTGAACCCACCACCAATCGTCCGCCATCAAATCGTAGATTTTGATGGGGGACAAGGGACCCTTGGGGCTTTCGGCCCCGGACGCTCCGGTCGAGACACATCACGCTCCGCGTCCCCGTGTCCCCGCGTCTGTGCGTCATCTTGTTGATGCACAACCTATGGTTGTAGTTCGACCTCTTTTGTGACATTTATCAATACTTTGTCATCTCGAATCAGACTATACTCACCCAACCATTTACCTGTAGCAAGTGGGGTTTGAGGATTATTTCGTTTTCCTATATATCCCATCCATGTCTTTTTAGCAGATTTAATTTCCTTTGTATTATCTATAACCCGATCGCCATTCGGAGTAAATAATTGATAGCGCTCTCTATCTCCTGGCAACACACCGTATATTTGCACCCAAAATATTAATGCAGTAATATCTTCAGACAAAACTGTCCGCTCGAATTTGCCTGACCACAAATCATCCATAGTAGGTGCTTGGGAAGCAAAACCAGTCCGAATTACTCCAGTAGGTTTGTAACTCAACGGTTGTTGCCAAATTGGGTTACGAGCAATATTACAACCACTCTCAAAATTTGCTCCGACAAAAGGGTCTATAACTTTTCCCTGATATCTAACGCTCAAATGTACATGAGGAAACGAAGCTAAACCAGATTCTCCCACCATTCCTAATTGAGTACCTGCTTCAACAACTGTTCCTGCTTTCACCACAACACTGCCATTACGCAGATGACAATATTGAGTTTCCCAACCATTGCCATGAGCTATTACAACTCCATTACCACATTCAATCTCATCAACTGCATCCCGGTCAGCCTGATTTTTTACCCGTCGATCGGGTATTCCATCTCGCACTCGTAGAACTTTACCTGAAGCCACTGCTTCTACAGCTACACCCCTAGCCATTGTTTTCTCATCTGGTATAGCAAAATCTGTTCCTTTGTGACCGTCGTAAGTTTGGCGACCACACCCAAAGTCTACTGCATCTGGACTGGGGTCGCGATCGCTATACAATAAAATAAAGCAGTCTTGGTCTAACTTACATTCAATAGGTAGAGCTAACTTCGGGTGCTCTGTTACTTGAGCGATAGACTGATTAATTACAGACTTTTCAATTAGTCGGATATTGGCATTAGCACTGGTAAGCAAGTAGTTAGTAGCAAATACCAATACTAATGTAGTTAGGAAAACAGAAAAATAATTTCTCAATTGTGACATCTCTAGACCAATTAGGAGTTACAAAACCCATTTGCACAAAATTTGCAGATGTATTCTTATATCTTAAGATATCTACCCGCGACAAAGGGGTATCACGCGCTTTTTCCAATAAGCGTGGGGGTCGCCAAACGAACCTGTGAAAAATATAGATAAATCAGCGCTTCTTGGAAACAGAAATATTTACACATTAGACATCTCCAGAAAAGAGGGAGTAGGGAGTAGGGGTGGTTCGCGTTTGCGACAGCATTCCGGAGGAAACCACCCGTACAGGAGTAGGGGGAAAGAATTGATAATTTATGTGCGATAATTGATTT
>JBARXI010000181.1:0-7330 GCA_049647275.1 Microcoleaceae cyanobacterium | reverse complement strand
TTATTTATTTTTATATTTTCAAAAACTGAAAAACTGTCTATTGTGACATACGCAATAGTAGAGGTTGAAACCTATGTGACAACTTAACTAGAAGTAGTTTCTATTTGCCAGAGCTAGAAGATGTAATTCTAATACCCCTACTTAGGATTTGCTCAATAACTGTTTTTGTGGAGAGTAGGAGTCACCTGCTGACTAAAAAATGAGGATTATAGAAGAGGTAGGAGGAAGAATTGTTTGAGATTTTTCCACCCTTGTCTGTTCAAAATGTAAGTATTTTGAGCAGTTGACTCCTAAAAGCTGGCACTTTTTTCGCATTAAAAAGACTAAAGCAATTATACATAAAGGCATTTCGACTTAATCAGTAATCCTGACTTATTTTTATATTTTTCATTAAAAATTTGGCGTTGCATAATCAAGGGATGAAACGCCAAATAATCAATTCCTTCATTGAAAAACAATTCAAGAGCAAAAGGAACTCCGGCAATTCCCTAATCCACCCATCCACAAATCCAAAATTCCTAAATCATCCTGTAAATATGCAATGCCAAAAATTTAGATGAGACTTTTTTTGACAGACATTTTCACCCCACCGCTAGGAGTAAAAGTAATACCTCGACGTACAGGTTTAAGGGGATATCGATCTAACAATTCTAATTCTACTTGGGATAAAATAGTTGCTAATACCAACTTCATCTCAAACAAAGCAAAAGCATATCCCAGACAACGACGGTTTCCACCACCAAAAGGCAAATATTCATAAGGAGAAAATTGTTTTTCCAGAAAGCGTTCTGGTTTAAATTTTTTCGGTTCGGGATAGATATCCTCTCGATGATGAGTTAAATAAATAGAAGGAAAAAGAGATGTTCCAGGTTCAAAGTTATATCCCAACATTTCAAAAGGTGCTTTTAACTGGCGACCAACGAAAACTACTACCGGATAAATTCTCAGAGTTTCTGAAACTATCGCACTTAAATAAGGCAGTTTAGTAATAGTATTGCTATCTGCATTCTGAGGCAGAGAATTTAATTCAGTCATAAGTTTTTCGCGAACTTCGGGCAAATAATGAATCCAATAAAATGCCCAAGCTAAACTATTAGCAGTTGTTTCGTGACCAGCAAACAACATAGTCATTAACTCATCTCGTATTTCCGCATCGCTCATAGGTTGACCTACTTCATCTCTGGCAGAAAGTATTAAACTGAGGATATCTTCACCTAAAGTATCTGGGTTGTTTCTTCTACGAGAAATTTCTGCCTGTAAAATTTCGTGAATTAGTTGCTTTTGCTTGACAAACTTTCCCCAAGGAGTCAAAAAACCTAAATCTTTTTGTAATAGTGGGAAAAATAGAAAAAAGGATTTTACAGGAGAGTTGAATGTATCTAACCAAGAAACCAAAACTTGCCTAAGTTGCTCGTATCTTTCCCCTTCGTTTAAACCAAAGATAGTCTGTAAGATAACTCGCAGGGAAATTTCTTGAGTGTAGTCACGAAGGCAAAAAGCTTTGCCTACTTGCCATGAAGCAATAACTTGTTTGGTAACTTCAACAATTGTATTGCTGTAACTTTTCATCCTTTCTCCATGAAAGGGAGGCATTAACAACTTACGAGCTTTTTGATGTTTAATACCATCCATCAAAACTAGAGAATTATCTCCCAATAAAATTCTGATGGGGAGAGTGCTTTGTTTTCCTACTTCAAACAATTCTGGAGAAGCAGTAAAGACTTTTTCAATTGCTTCTGGGTTACTAAAAATTACAATTGGTGGAAATCCAAAAGATTTAGGAGTATAAAAAATGTCTCCATATTTTTGATGGGTTCTTTCTAACAAGCCAAACTGATCGACAAGTGCTTGAATTGTTTGTATGAAGACTGGTGTTTTTGGTCCGTCTGGTAGTTTTATTTGAGCTTGAGATGAGGTTAAAGGAGTCATAATTAAATTTTTTTGGTGCTTGAATAGTTAGGGTTAATTTTTTTGAGGAAAATAATTTAGGACTTACATACTCAGAATCAAAAAGTACAGTTTATTATGATTCTAAGTCATAGTGTTTGATGTCAGGATAGCCGAAACAAATTCCAAACCATTATCGTTTGGTTAAATTGTGTAAATCCTATAATTACTAATTTATCTTTTCCCTTACGGGTTTAATACCCCACCGTCTACACGGTGCTCAAAATTGTTTGGGGTTAGAATCCCCATGCAATTTTCCCTTCTGCCTTCTGCCTTCTGCCTTCTGCCTTCTTCAACAATAAATCTGGTTTAAAGTCTAAGACCTCTTGATGGAAAATTTGGCATGAAGGTATGAAGGTTAATACTGGGGTAAATCAAGAGTCGTTAATCTAGTTCAACAATTGATAATGGATAATGAATAATGGATAATTACCTCTCCTTGAAACGGATTGGATTGACTAAAAGGAAATGTTTTTCTTCACAGGAGTCGATTGGACAAAAGCGAGGAGACTAGCTCTTGCAGAGCCGCTCCGAAGATCGCCATCCCACCCTACGGGAAGCTCCGAAGATCGACCGCTTTTTTCCCTTTTAAAGGAGAGGCTTTTTACCTTAATTATTCGGTAAATCAAATTTTAGTCTCTACGCTTAATACCGTGTCCGTTGCTATCTTTGATGTAAATGTTTGTGGAAATATCTACTTAAGTTTAGGTTTTTTCCTCTTTTCAACTCTTCTGCCTTCAGCTCCGGCTGCCTTTCCGAAATTTATCATAAGCAGGTACATAAAATTAATTACACATATCTAACACAATCGTCAAAACAACAAAAATGGTAATTTTTAATGAGATTGATCGGGGAATTAAACAGTGAAACTAGAACATTGTTGGAAAGTAATGAATCGACAAAGTAAATTTTCGCTAGTTAGAGACAGAGCTAAATGTATAATTTTGAGTTGTTAGAGATTTTCTATTTATGTGAAAAAGCAATTTATGAGAGGGGAGATTGACTTAAGATACAAGACACGAAAGTGGATTTTCTTTTAAACAAAATATTCCAGATAGATGGCAGGAAAAATCAGAAAGAATAATCTGGAAAAGTTGCCAAAGTTAAAGAATTAATATTCTGGAACTGATGAACTATAAAAATTAATTAGATTCAGAAATACATGAAGGAGTAATTGACAGTAAAATAGTCATTGACTTGTTAGAAAAATTCAGTCAATATTTTATCGATAAGTAATCGGACAGAAATATTTACACATTAGTATCTAGGATATCTAGACTGCATAGGGGTTTCACGTTTTATTTTGTGTAATTAATTTTGTCTAACTACTTACCTATAGTAGTGGTTATGGCTAAAACTCCAATTTATACCACGGATAAAATGATTGAAAAACTAGAAGAATGGAAAGATAAAAAGTTAGAAATATTTTGATTGTCTACCTACTTACCTAAGCCAAACTTGATTTAAATATAGTCGAAGTTTATGAAGTATGAATCCATTGAAGTTAATGCTTACGAAAACAGGAATAGCTTGAGAAAATATGTCAAAAAAATACTTGAAAATTTGGGTTTGGGAAAAGAATATGTAATTAATTTTCTGTAGGTACTTACCGATTTTACCGGAGATGATGTAATTTGGGGGAAAATCATTACTTTTTTCCTATACTGTTACCTAACTCTCAATTTTCAGCAAAGTTTCTCCTGCTTCTTTTACATCCGACTAGTTTTATTTCTTGGGATATAATTTTGATAATTGCTTGATATTCTAACTTTTTTTAGTTATATCTTAACTTAAGGTATCGTCAGGTTGAGAATCTCTGATAGCAAGTCAGATTAATCCTGATTATACTGTTTTTCTATCAAGCTACCTCACTATTTTTGAAACTCTGAGATTGAGCAAAAGCTTAGTAATTGATGAACAAAATTTCTGAGTTTCTCGGCTAATCTTAGCCCAAAAAATTATTTTTAATAATTTGCCATAATCATCACCAAATCAAACAGTTAATAATGGAATTGCAAAAATATTTACAAAAACAAGGACTAGAAAAATTAGTTGAAGACTATAAAATTAAAGTTAATCGCCATCAAAATTATCCTAATTTGGTTTGCTTAAAATATTCTCAAATAGAATCGCCAATGAGTGAAAAAGTGGTGCAACAATGTAGAGGTATTATTCTTGATGAAGCGAAAAACTGGCAAATAATATCTTATGCTTATGATAAATTCTTTAATTATCGTGAACCTTTGGCTGTAGAAATTGATTGGGATACTGCTACAGTTTATGATAAATTAGATGGCTCATTAATGGTGCTTTATTACTATAACGATAAATGGCAAGTACAATCTAGTGGTGCAGCAGATGGTAGCGGTAAAGTTTATGGTTTTAAATTTAGTTTTGCACAACTTTTTTGGCAAGTTTGGCAAGAATTAAATTACACTTTACCTGAAGAAATTGATTATTGTTTTAGCTTTGAATTGTTAACTCCTTATAATCGTATTGTGGTTCAGCAAAATAAAAATAATTTAGTTTTGCATGGTGTCAGGAATATCAAAACTTTACAAGAAGAAAATCCTCAAGTTTTGGCAGAAAAATATGGCTTTAATTTAGTTAAAATATTTCCGTTATCTAGTTGGCAAAATATTCTTAAATCTGCTGAAAAATTAGAGCCATTAGAAGCTGAAGGTTATGTGATTTGTGATGCTAAATTTAATCGAATTAAAATTAAATCACCGCAATATGTAGCATGGGCTCATTTTAGTTCTAGTTTTTCTACTCGTAAAATGATACAAATTATTTTAAATAATGAAGGGGATGAACTTTTAACTTATTATCCAGAGTGGCAAGAACTTTATTATCAAATTAGCGATCGATATCAAGAATTAATCATTGAAATTGAAGAAAAATATGAGCAACATAAAATTATTCCTATACAAAAAGATTTTGCTATAGCTATCAAAGATTTACCTTACTCAGGGATTTTATTTGCTTTACGGGCAGATAAATATTCCAGCAGAAAAGAAGCTTTAGTTGATACTTCTATCGTCAAATTAGAACGACTTTTAGAAATCAAATATATCGATTTTAGGATCTAATTTTTAATCATTAGACCAAGGGTGAAAAAAGAATATTTAGAATACAGCTTTGCTATGCTACTTTCATTATTTTAATATCTATTTGACTCCAAGAATAGATTTGATTTATCCTGACTGTAGGGGCGATTTCCTACGGAATGCTCCCCTACAGAAAACTAAAAACACCTTAAGTATTTTTCGCCAACATTTATAAAAATAGTATTAGACATCTCCATAAAAATTCCTGAAACTTTTAGAGCATCGTTCTAAAATTGATATTTTTGGAGAAGTCTATTATGAAAAAAAAGTTTTAATCTGGGGTTGAGAGCGAAGAAAAATTAACCTATCGAGATGAAGTTGATGGAAAATTTTTCCCTATATTTCTTAATACCTAACTCAGAACTTTCAATAAAACCTCTCCCACTTCTTTACATCCCACCAATTTCATTCCTTCCGACATAATGTCGCCAGTGCGATAACCCAAATCTAATACTTCCAACACTGCTTTTTCAATTTTGTCTGCTGCTGCTGGTTGCTCCAACGCATAACGTAACATCATTGCCACACTCAGAACTTGCGCCAGAGGATTAGCCTTATCCTGACCCGCAATATCTGGGGCCGAACCATGAACGGGTTCAAATACTCCAGGCCCAGAAGCACCTAAACTCGCCGAAGGCAACATCCCAATACTCCCTGTCAACATCGCAGCAGCATCAGAAAGAATATCCCCAAATAAATTGCCTGTAACGATAGTATCAAATTGTTTCGGCCAGCGAACAAGCTGCATCGCAGCATTATCTACATATAAATGAGATAACTCCACATCCGAATATTCTGAGGCAAGTTGAGTAATGCGATCGCGCCACAACTGAGAGACTTCCAAAACATTAGCCTTATCTACCGAACACAATTTACCGCCTCGTTTCCTGGCTGTTTCAAATCCCACCTTAGCAATACGGTCAATTTCTGACTCAGTATAGGCCATCGTATTGACACCCCGTTTTTCTCCAGTCTCTGTCTCAAAAACGCCTTTGGGTGTACCAAAGTAAACGCCACCTGTCAATTCTCGCACTACCATAATATCCACACCTTCAACTATTTCTCGTTTGAGGGTAGAAGCATCAATAAGTTGGGGCAAAATTGTTGCGGGCCGTAAATTAGCAAATAATCCTAATCCGGCCCTCAGTCCTAATAATCCCGTTTCTGGCCGTTGATGGCGTGGTAGATTATCCCATTTGTAACCGCCGATTGCTGCTAAGAGTACCGCATCACTATTACGACACTTTTCAAGAGTTTCTGTAGGTAGGGGTTCACCTGTAGCATCAATGGCAACTCCACCAACAAGAGCTTCTTGAAATTCAAACTTGAGATTAAATTGACTACCAATGACTTTCAAGACATCTACCGCCACTGTCATAATTTCAGGGCCAATGCCGTCACCGGGAAGTAAAGTAATGCGGTAGTTCATAGTTATTTCAGTAAATTAGCGGATTTTCAACAAATATAGTGGATGAGTATATCAAATTATCTTTTGTAATTCTATATTATGGTGGTGACTTAGTTTTGTTTTAAACTTCAGATGAGACAAATAATGAATCTTCAGCAAAAATCTTTAACTATTATTCCCCTAATTTTTCTCTCTATATTAGGTGTGAAATTTTTGTCTGCTAGTACATCTCACGCAGCACCTCAATCACAAATTTTAAATGATGAATTTTTATTGGCTGCTGCTGTTAGTTGTGAAGTATCAATGCCAAATCCTGAAACAAATGAACGTCTTGTTTTGAATGTCAGAGAAGTACCTAATGGGGATATTATTGGTACGGTTGATGATGGAGAAACGGTAGAATTAGAAAGTGCAGGTGGTATTGAAGGTTTGTATTGGGTGAAGATTATCAAACCAGTTGTAGGATTTGTTTGGACAGAACATTTGACGAATTGTCAATAGTTTGTTTTTAGTTCTCAATACATCAATAAATATCGGACTCAGCCCAAGGATATCTGTTTTTAAGCTGAGTCATTTTTATTGTTTAAATTGTGACATTAACCAAGCTGCAACTAAAGGTTGATTCATATTTCGACTACGTTGTAATGCTTCGTCAAGTAGGGAAATTTTAAATTCTGGTAAAACTAGATAATCTCTAATTTTTTTACTACCTCCATCCGCCACTAAAAATTCAATAACTTGTACATCTAGACTTTGAATTATTTGTAGATATTCTGAGCAAGAGGCAGTTATCCAAGTATCAGTTAAATTTTTTGTTTGTAAGTTACTCATAATTTATATATTTACTCTTACTCAAATTCCACTG
>JBARXI010000180.1:0-7429 GCA_049647275.1 Microcoleaceae cyanobacterium | reverse complement strand
AATAAATTATCGCTTTGACCACTGAGGTATTTACAACTTAGTAGCTCAAAGCCCAGTCAGCCAAAAGGTTTACAAAAAATAATGTCTAAATATGCCAGAGCACATTGCTATACTTCAAAACTTATACTGGATCTAGAAGAAGTAAGTAAACTATTAGATTCATATATAAACGCAATTGAAAAACACAGATAATCTCCTAATTCCTATTCCTTATTCCTCCTGTCTCCTGACTCCTGTCTCCTAAAAAAACTCCTTCTTAAAAAATCATGGTTAGTTATAAATTAAGTGGCGGGGGTTTATCTGCTAATGACCCCACTTATGTAGTGAGAAAACAAGATGCAGAATTATTTGAAAAACTCCAAAGTGGAGAATATTGTTATGTGTTTAATGCTCGTCAAATGGGTAAGTCTAGTTTGCGAGTAAAAGTGATGAAAAAATTACGGTCTCAAGGTTGTAAATGTGCAGCAATAGATATGAGTAGATTAGGTGATTTTTCTATTCAAAAACAATCTTGGTATGACGGTTTTTCAGAAGAACTATTTCGGGGATTTGGTTTAGCTTATAGCATCAATTATCAAGACTGGATAGAAAATTATCAAAGTTTGACAAATATCCACCGTTTGGCTCGGTTTATTGAAGAAATTTTATTTGTCAATTTTCCCACTCAAAGAATATATATTTTTATTGACGAAATTGATTTACTGGTAAATTTACCTTTTAAAAATGAATTTTTAGCTTTTATTCGCTCTTGTTATAATCGCCGGGCTGAAGATGAAAATTCTGATTATCATCGACTAATTTTTTGTTTTTTTGGAGTAGCAACTCCAGAAGATTTAATTAGAGATGGAAGACATACTCCTTTTAATATTGGTCATCCAATTGAATTAACAGCATTAACTTTTAAAGAAGGAAAAAATTTAACTCAGGGATTAATAGGAGTAGTAAAAGAGCCAGAAACTATTTTACAGCAAGTTTTTGATTGGACTGGAGGTCAACCATTTTTAACTCAGAAACTTTGTCAAATTATTGTCGATCATACAGATACTACTGAACCGAATATTGATAGGTTAGTAGAAGAATATATTTTGACATATTGGCAAGAAAAAGATTATCCCACTCATTTAACATATATTCGTCATCATTTACTTGGTCAAAATCAACTAGCACCTGAATTACTTAGACTCTATCAAAAAATTCTGCTGCAAGGAGAAATAAAAGCCAATGAAAGTCGAATACAAATGGCACTACGTTTGTCAGGTATAGTTATCAAAAAACAAGACAAGTTAGTAGTTTTCAACAAAATTTATCAGACAATTTTTAATCTAAATTGGGTTGAGGAACAGTTGGCAAATTTAGCAAAAGAAGCAAAATATCGGGATAAACAGACACCTAAAAAAATGCGGATGCGTTGGATTTTTGCTGGCTTAATGTGGGTGGGAATTATTAGTTTGGGTGCTTTGGGGTGGCTACAACAAAAACAGGAATTAAATCAGTCCGCTCGCTTGAGACAAAGCAAATTTAACCGACCTCAACCACCAAGGTCTGATACTCAAGGCGATCGCCGACAACCCCCACAACATCCCCCAGATGCTACTCTCAGCCTCTGGCAACTGCCCGGTGACCAACCACCTCGGCCACCGCGAAGGTCTCATCCACCACGCGATCGCCGACGCCCACCGCACCATCCACCACTACCTCCCCCTGAAGTGACTATCAGCCTGAAAAAGTTGGCAGAATTCTACTCTCAAAGAGGATATAGGGAAGCTAAACCATTGTTGCAACGTGCTTTGGCTATCAATGAGAAAGCCTTGGGTGCAGACCATCCCCATGTAGCTATCAGCCTCAAAAATTTGGCAGCACTCTACTATTCCCAAGGAAAGTATGCAGAAGCTGAACCTCTTTTGCAACGTGCTTTGGCTATCAATGAAAAAGCTTTTGGTGCAGACCATCCCCCTGTGGCACACTGTTTGGAGGATTTGGCCGAAGTGTATTATTCCCAAGGAAAGTATACAGAAGCCGAACGTTTTCAGCAACGTGCTTTGCTTATTAGAGAGAAAAGCAGGTTTTAAAAATGCGATTAAACCATACAACTTCTTTTCAAGGAGAGGTAATTATTAATTATTAATTATTGATTTTTTAACGGTAATCGTTAAAAATATTATTATACCTTACTTAACTATTTAATAACTGAAGTGTTGAGTAAGTTGATTATTTGGGGGAATTTGTATAATAGTTAAGTTATTGCTTTTCTGCTGCATTACAGAAGAAAGTTTTGAGGGTAAATGTACAACCGGATTTCATATTAGATATAGACGCTATATACTTATCAAACATGGCATTTTTTTTTGGTAATTTGTATAATATAGGGCGATTGATTTGATTCATTGAATCATCTGTAAGATTGGAATAAAAATCATCAAAAATTTCAATTTAAAACCGCCCCCGACTCGAAAATACTACCACCAAAAATCCGATTAACTGTACCAATACAATACTAGGCCCCGAAGGCAAATTTAAACTACCAGATAATACCATTCCTATCACTCCACTCATGGCACCAATAATTGCAGACATTCCCAAAAACGGCACAAATTCATTACAAATTAATTTTGCTGTTGCTGCTGGAATGACTAAAAAAGCATTCACCAATAAAATACCAACTGCCCGAATAGTTAGAGCGATCGCCAATGACAAAATAATCATAAATATATATTGATATCTCTGCACCGGAATTCCCTGAATTTGTGCTAATTCCGAATTCAAGGTTAACAATATTTGTTGTGGTAAAGTTAGTCCTAACCAACCCACAGATACTACCAATAAAACCAGCAAAAAAATCAAATCTAGATTACTAATTGCCAAAATATCACCAAATAAAATAGATAATAAATTCCCCCTATATCCTTGTACAAAACTAAACCCAATTGTACCCACTGCCACCGAACCAGCAATCACAATACTTAAAATCGTATCCCCAGCTAAATTAGTTTTTTCAATTAAATAATTTATACCCAATCCAAATAACACCAAAAATCCAATCAAAGCCATCATTGGAGGTAACTGTAATAAAGCACCAATAACTACAGCCAAAAAAGCAGTATGACCTAAAGCATTTCCAAATAAAGATAACTGACGCAAAATCACAAAGCTACCAAGAATTCCTCCTAAAATCCCCAACAGAATACCACCAATAATTGCTCGTTGCATAAATGGCAAACTAAATAAATTCACCCATTCTGAAAAATTCATATTTATCAAACAAAAGTATAAGTGCCGAGGCAAAATGAATTACCATTATTTTTTTCCTCTAATGTTACAATATAGGCTTTTCAGCTTGAGAGTATGTTTCAATAATTAATAATTAATAATTATTGAAAAGAAGAGGATTGACTAAAAAGAAAAATTTTTCTTGTCTCTTGGTCGATTGGATATGGTGAGGAGACCTTTCCCTACGGGACGCTCCGCGTTTTGCTCCGCAACATGTAAAGCGGAAGCTTTGCGAAGCGCAAACGCCATCCCACCCTACGTTCATTGATGGATAATGAATAATTATTTCTGCAGCAATTATTAATTATTGGGGAAAGCTTTCAACCTCGATCTATTAATTATCAATTATCAATTATTGCTCATAGGCTTTTTACCTTAATTATTCGCTAATTAATGCAAGGATGACTACTTATTAGGGAATAGCAAAAAGTAAATTATCCAATTCTTAGACTCCCCCTGCTTCTTGCTCTTCTAAGTTCAGTGCAATGGGATATTTTTTTAGTTGGAAGTCCGTTATAAAGCGGTCCTCATCCTTTATGAACTACAGTATTTTTTCTATTGCTTATTTCTTATTCCCTGTTGCTTTCCGGAGCTGTTGCCAAAAATCTAAAACTTGTGTATTTCACCAAGAGCGAGAAATGCTATAAAGCTATTTAATGATGATGAAAATATCTAGTTAAACTCTCTCCATAAATCTCACTTAAATTATCTTCATCCAAAGCTACACTAGGTTTACCCTGACATAATAAACGACGATTCATACAAATAACTTGGTCACAATAACGACTTACCATATCTAAATCGTGGGAAACCTGAAGAATAGAAAAGCCTTTTTCATTATGTAAATTTGCCAATAATTCTGCAAATTCTATCTCTCCTGTAATATCTATACCAGCCATCACTTCATCTAATATTAATAACTGGCGAGGTTGCACCAAACAATATGCCAATAAAACCCGTTTTAACTCCCCACCGCTCAGACTACCTATTGGCTGTTTTGCTTGATTTTGTAACTTAACTTGTCGCAAAGCTTTTTCCACAGCCATAAGCTTTTTTCGCGACTTCATCAAACCTCGTTCTGGCAAACCTAAACCCACTAATTCAGCGACAGTTAAAGGAAAACTCCGGTCAAAAGGTAATTTCTGTGGAATATAACCAATTTTATGCCAATGTTTTCCTAAATTTTTTACTTGTTTACCGAGAATTTCTATATATCCTGATTGATAAGAAATTAAACCTAATATTGCCTGAATTAATGTACTTTTACCAGCACCATTCGGGCCGATTATTGCAGTGTTACTGCCAGGAAAAATTTGAAATGAAACAGATTCTACTGCTTGATATTTTCCTCTAACTACTGTCAGATTTTGTACGTCAACTACTGGCAGACTTTCGTTAATTTCTGCTAAATTCACTGGCAAACTTCCTCTAAACTTTTTAAATTGTTTCTCATGGCAATAAAATAATGTTCTGAGTCTAGCGGACCACTATTTATTGGGTCTAATTTTTTGATGGGTAATCCAATATCTTTGGCAATTTGTTGCATCCGACTATCGTTAAATCCAACTTCAGCAAGCAAACCTTTAACTTGATATTCTTTGGCTGCTTTTATTACTCTTTGAATATCTCTGGGCGTGATATTATCTTCTGGCAATTCTACTACTGCCATTTGTTGTAAATTGTAGCGTTTGGCTAGGTAGGGATAGGCATCATGAAAGGCAATAAATTTACATCCTTGAAAAGATGATAAACGAGCTTGAAATTCTTGGTGAAGCTCCTGTAATTTCTTGAGATAAATATCAGCATTTGCCTGATAAGTAACTTTATTATTAGAGTCAGCTTTAATTAAACCATCGCGAATATTCTTGACTTGTTGTTGCGCTAAAACAGGGTCTAACCAAACATGAGGGTTTCCTTCTTCATGGCTATGATCGTGGTCGTGGTCGTGGTCGTGGTCGTGGTCGTGGTCGCTATCTTCTTCTTTTAGAGGTTCTATATTTTGACTAGCATCTATTTCTTGAAGTTGAGAGTTACCAGCAGCATTGACTAATTTATCTAAAAATTCTTCTAGTCCTAACCCATTTTTCACTAATATATCTGCCTCTGCAATACTCCGCGCATTCTCAGGTGTTGCTTGATATTCGTGAGGGTCTGTTCCGGAAGGAATTAAAATTTCTACTACTCCATTTTCGCCTACTATTCCTTTGGTAAACATATATATTGGCAGGAAGGTGGCTACTATTTTTGTTTCATTTCTATTCTGGGCTAAACTTGCACAACTTCCTAAGGAAATGCTAACTATGAGTCCAAGTATACTTAAAAGTGAGTTACGGAACCAAAAGGATGAAGTCATCTTTACGTTTATGTCCTAGCTTTTTTTGGGAATGATTATCATTTTCATATAATATATCACAACAAAACAAAAAAGTGTTAAGCCATTAACACTTTTAACATAAGGGATGGGGCAATCAGGGATATTCAAGCAGAGGGGACAATAGGTTGAATTTTTAGCAACTGTGGTGAAGTTTACCTAATTTAAACTTTAGGGGTGATAAAATGATTTGAAATATATTATTTTGCTTCTTGATCTGGGAAATTTTAATTATTTCATTTCTGCTCAAATCGGAAATTGATCGGGTTATTTTGACTGAGGGGCGAGCGCTATTTCTGTTCATTTTTTCTAGAACTTAAATTAGCGCTCGCTCACTTTTGGTGATTAGCCATAAATCAACTTTTTCTTTCTGTTTATGCTTCATCTTTTTTAACCATATCTAACTGTTTTTTTATATTTTCAATTTGTTGCCATAGCTCTTCTATTTTTAAATAAGCTACTTTAGGCGAGAATTTTCCAGCAGTTTGTAAATTACTGATATAATTTACCTGCTGAGAAAATTCTTGAAGTTTGGCATCAAAATCTATATTTCCTGGAGTTGCTTTTCCATAATAACGACTCCGAGGATACAATAATTCTGATTTGTTCATTTAATTTTTTCCCTGATTTAATTTTATTTAGTTTTTTTATTGGCAATTAATTCATTACCTCATTATATATTATATCAATTTTTATCTAAGTATTTGTACTTGTTTTAATGTTGCTTGATAAAATGTAACTCTTTGTCAAATTAAATATTTTTTTCAGTCCAATTATCGGTCGCTGGAAACAATAAACTCATAGCCTGAAGTCAGTAATTTTCATAAATCTAGAATATCTTATGGATAAGTTGAGCACAACAGTTATTTTCCAAGGGTTCTTCAACATAGTTAAAAGTAGTCATTAGAGTTGTAGTCGTTCGAGAGAGTTAAAAGAGTAAAAACCCTTGCTTTGTAAGGCTTGATTTGCAAATACTTTAAGTAATTGATCGGTATAGATTTTAGGAGTTTTTTCAATCTATTTAGCGACAACTCTATTAAAGAAATAATACCCGTTAAATATCGCGATTATAACGGGCAAACCTCCAGAAAAGTCGCACTTAAGCCCTTAACTATCACCTTCACCCTTTTCTCCAATACCCAATTCTTTCTTAGACTTTTTCACCCCTTTCCAAAGAGCCTTAATTTGCTTGTAAGCTTCTTCAGGACTAATTTTACCACCAGTTTCCAAACCACAAATCAGATTTACTCGTTGAGCAAATTCCTGAAGATTTGCATTAAAGACTAAATTTTCAGGAGTAAAATCACCATGATAGCGACTGCGAGGGTATAAAAACTCATCGTCTATTGCCATTTTTTTTTCCTCATAAATAAATTTTCAGTAATTTGCATTAAAATTAAAGCGAAATTTAATCGCTCACCAACATTAGTAATATCATCTCCGGTTAATTCGGTATAAAAAAATGTTTTATCTTCACCCACGAGCGCGAATCTTTCTAAATTCTCTTCCCTCCTGACTCCTGACTCCTGACTCCTAATTAACTATCTAATTATACCAATGCTACCGGATTTGATATAATATAACCCTTTTTGAAAATGTTCAATTTGAACAGATACAATGAAGTAGGCTAGGCATTTGCCTAGCCTACTTCAAAGAGGAGCAAATAGTCGCTGCAAATGAAAATCAGTTGTAAAAAACTATCTAAAAATAAAGTATAGCCTTAAAGCTTAGTGCCACATTCAGGACAGAAGTTATTAGCAGCAACATTACTCGCTCCACAATTGCTACAAG
>JBARXI010000179.1:0-6316 GCA_049647275.1 Microcoleaceae cyanobacterium | reverse complement strand
TAAGCTATTTTTTTCATAAGTCAAAAATATTGATTAATTTTATTGAAACAGGACTTACGCAAAATATTTATAAGTAGTGTTTCTGGTAGGGGTAATTTCCTACGGAATGCTGCGCAAACATGTTTGCGACAGCATTCGGAACGAAATTACCCCTACCAGTAGCGTCTGTGCGTAAGTCCTGTGAAAGCTTTAATTAATAATCATTTCAGGCAATTTTTTCACATAAAGCGGTACTAAAATTATTTTTGACATTCTGTGAAAGGAAAAAATTAGTGGAGGTTTGGTGAGTAAACCCCTACAAAAGTATTAGAAGTGGTTAAGGAATAGAGAAGTTACAAGCCAATAGCTATGGAGTCAATTGAAAATTCTAAATTTACTAACAATTATAGGATGTATGATTATCCCGGAATCTATGAGCACATTTGCGCTTAAAGTTTATAAACCAAC
This sequence comes from Microcoleaceae cyanobacterium, assembly GCA_049647275.1. Lineage (GTDB taxonomy): Bacteria > Cyanobacteriota > Cyanobacteriia > Cyanobacteriales > Microcoleaceae > JASJEE01. The sequence continues at coordinate 5,869 of JBARXI010000179.1, read as the reverse complement.
AGTTTCCGATTGTATCTAAAATCTAGAATATAAAATCTAAAATAACAAATATGGCTATTTTCTACGAACTTCATCCGGATACACCCCAACAAAGACGTGTAGAACAGATTATTGACAATCTAAAAGATGGGGCAATTATGCTCTATCCCACCGATACTGTTTATGCAATAGGTTGCGACCTCAATGTCAAATCGGCTGTAGAAAAGGTTAGAAACATTAAACAACTATCTAATGACAAGCCTTTGACATTTCTCTGTTCATCTCTATCTAATATCGCCAGTTACGCCATTGTGAGTGACTCAGCCTACCGAATCGTCAAACGTTTAATTCCTGGCCCCTACACATTTGTGCTCCCAGCTACAAAGTTAGTCCCACGACTAGTGATGAGTCCAAAGCGTAAAACAACTGGTATTCGGGTTCCAGATAATGCAGTTTGCTTGGCCTTATTAGAGGGTTTAGGCAATCCGATCGTTTCTACATCGGCCCACATTACCAGCGAAGCGGAAGGAATGGCCCCAGTAGACATCGGAGTAGTCACTGGTAAAGCAGAATTGTTTGATTGTCTGGAAAGTGTAGTAGATGTGATTGTGGATGATGGTTCTGACCCCGGGTATCAGGTATCGACGATCCTTGACTTAACTGCGACACAACCCAGTTTGATTAGGGAAGGTCTGGGAGCCGAAACGGTTACAGCTATGATGAGTTAATTAGTTAATTAGCTAAGAGCTATTGAGGTTTGAGAGTTGAGTACTGTCTGTGCCACTTGTGTTATTGGAACACAGGTGGCACAGTCAATTTTAGAATTGTCATATTCGGTGGGTGGGAGACCCGCTTGAGCAAAGTCTGTTTGCTCCGCATTCGGTAGGAAAGCAGAAAGGTGAAAAGCCTTAATATACCGGGTTTTCATCATCTAACATATAGCGGCTGAGTGATTATATCTCAAACAGTTGATTCCTAGATTGGCTATTAACCGTAAAACCACATGACAAAAGTGGAACTTTCCTTAGTATTTAAGCAGTTAATCTTTCCTATAGTCATAAGTGTAGAGGGAAGAAACAAATCACCCAGATTTAAACCAAGACTTCATTACTCTACATTGTTCTTTCGTACACTTCAGTGCATTATCCAAAGGTAAATAAAATGACTGTTAAGATTGCTGACTCCTCCAACTCCCTAACTAACAACTCCGCTACCGCCTTAGAAGTTAATAACAGCCAAGTTGAAAATCAAACTGAAGCTAATATTGTCCTAGAAATGGATACTGATGCTGTAGCTGCGGTGGTTTTGAAAGAATTGCAAGGAGCTTTGAAAATCAAGCCGGCAAGAGCTGAAACTGTAACTATGCGTATGGCTCAAGAAGTAGAACGGATTTGCTTAAAGAGTAATCGTATCCAAAATTCTGGTGAGGTTAGCTCTTGGCAGTTAACTTTAGCTCGTCATCGGTTGCAAAAGTGCTTGCAATACTACAAATTTGGTTCTAAGCAAGGTCGGGTTGAGTTACACTCTTTGCTAGCTTCGATGATTTATCGCCATATTGCTTCTTTTGCCGCTCAGTTAAATTTCCATGCTCGCTATAATTTGATTGAGGATTTTTTACAAGGGTTTTATATTGAGTCTCTAAGAGCTTTCCGTCGGGAGCATAGTTTGGATCTAGATTATACTCCTAAAGTGAAGTTGGAGTTGGCTGAGTATATGGCGTTCACAGAACAATATGCTAAACGTCAAATCGGTTTGCCTGGTCGCAACCGTCAAAGATTAATTGTGCTACGGGCTCAGGGTTTTGCTAAGGGTCAACCTCCTGAAACTGCTCTCGATATTGAAATGGCGGTTGAGTCTCCCAAGGGTGAAAATGCAGAAGCTTTCAGTCGCTCTTCTGCTGTGCAACAAGTGCGGGAGCAAATGGTTTATGACACTGTTGACCCCGCTGAGGCTGTGTTGCGCGATCGCGTAACTGCTGAGTTAATTGATTATTTGGAGGCTCAAGGTCAACAGCAGTGTATTGATTATCTGCGTTTAAAGTTGCAAGATTATCAGGCATCTGATATTGATAAGGAGCTTGGGTTAACTTCTCGTCAGAGAGATTATTTACAGCAGCGTTTTAAGTATCATGTCGAAAAGTTCGCTCGTTCTCAAAATTGGAAGTTGGTGCATCAATGGTTGGGTGCCGATCTTGACCAAAGATTAGGGATGACTTCTTTTCAGTGGGAAGCTTTCAAAGGGCAACTTTCTCCCGAACAACAACAAATTTTACAACTTAAGCGAACTGGTGAAAATGAACAAGCGATCGCTGCAGCTATCAAATGTACTCCTAAACAGTTACAAAAACGTTGGGCAAAACTATTGGATTTGGCTTGGGTCTTTCGCAATAGCAACCAAAGCTAATAGGATATTAAAAATGAAACAGGTTATTTATACTAATTCGTTAGCTAAAATTTCCGATAAGGGTCATCCTACTTTTTCCTAGGGTGGGCAATGCCCATCCTATTTATATTTATATATATTATATTTAGGTATATTTAGGGCTTGCTTAATCAATCTAAAACCTTTAATAGAGCAATATTTAAAGGGCATTAAGAGTTGATATTTTACCAGGAAATAGCCTGAATTTTATTAAAAATCGTGCAGTTTAATCAAGTATTGATGATTCTGACTCCCTTGCCTGACTACTAACTACTAACTACTGACTACTAAACCTCAGCAAAAAACTTTTTCAGTCAACCATATTTATTTAGTTCATTAATGATTTTTTTGTGACCTAAAATATAGCAGTACGTTTTTTAGTTAGGACAATAAGTATAGGTTCAAAGGCAACAGTCAACAGAGGAATGTCTGCTATTTGCGTAGTGCTATACTTACCACAATATAGATTTGTAAGTATTAAACTTCAGAATTTTTATAACAATAACTCAAGATAATTTTATTAATTAAAAAAATACAACTATTTTAATTAAAAATCAAAATTCTAACTATGAGCTAAAGTCTATTAGCATCTTTTCTCTAAAAATTAGATATATTGGAACAAGTAACAATTTATTAATATCTATGTCTATCAATATAGCTCCGGCTCCATATTCAACTAATAAAAAGGCCAATAACTTTTCTAAATTAAGCCAAGTCTTTGAGACGATTAAGGCCGATAGCTGTCCAAATTTCTATAACTTTCATATGCACACAGTTTACTCGGATGGACAGTTAAAACCAGAGAGATTAATGGAACAAGCAATCGCGATCGGCCTTAAAGGTTTGGCCATTACTGACCATCATAGTGTTGCTGGTTACAAAATAGCTAAGAGTTGGTTGGAAAACTGGAAATCTATCACTCCAGATAAGGAACGTTTAGCACCTACTCTCTGGAGTGGTGTAGAAATTAATGCCCAGCTAACTAATATTGAGGTACATATTCTCGGATATGGCTTCGCTCCTGAAGACCCTTGTTTAGAACGCTATTTGAAGGGAAAAGCTGTTAAAGGTAATGATTATCAAGCTGCTAATGTGATTGCTGCTATTCAAAAGGCAGGTGGTTTAGCGGTGCTAGCTCATCCCTGTCGTTATCGGCGATCGGCTACTGATTTAATCAAGGCAGCAGCCAAGTTAGGTATTGATGGTGTGGAAACTTACTATGGTTATACTCACGCTAAACCTTGGCAGCCTAGTCCAAAACAAACAGAACAAGTGAAAAAACTCAGTGCTATTTATGGTTTACTTAATACCTGTGGTACTGATACTCATGGTCGTAATATTCTACTACGTTTATAGGGTGGGAATATTCCTATGCCACCCTAATAATTAAAGCTTTCCTCTAGTTAAAGAGGTATATTATTCGATCGGGTATCAGTCATCAGTTAGAAAAAGTTTAAATTATATCACGTCCGGATAATAGCGTGATAAAAAAAACTTTCTTCTACTCTTCTTTTCTGTTTCCTATTTCCTCCTGACTCGTTATTTATAACTATCTCAACCGGACATAATATTATTTAGAGCTTGCTGATTAACTCTAAAATTTACAGATAAAGACTAAAGCCTTTTAAGAGCGAAAAGCTTGCTCTTTTTTCGCTCCTAAAAGCTCAAAAAGTGAGATTTTTGAGCAAACCTAGGGGGAAAAATCAAGAGACAATAATTCCTCCTACCTCTTCTTCCTTTCCAATTATTACTGACCGAGTAAATAAGGTCTGGGGCCTCCCCTTGGCTGCGCCACGAGCTGTCGCTCTATAAGGGGATAAAAAGCGGTCGCCCATGCTGCGCAAACATATGCGTAGCAAACTGAAGGGCGCAGTTCCGACCCAGGAGGCTAACTGAAATGAATCCTGACTCCTGACTCCTAAAAAAAGACTTTTTGCTGCAAATCCTATTTAGTTAATCCATGCTCCAAAGCATAGCGAACTAATTCTGTGCGACTATTCGTTCCAGTTTTTGTAAATAGTCTACTCACATATTTTTCCACATTGCGAACGCTTGTATTGAGGTCGCGAGCTATTTCTTTATTCATTAACCCTCTAGCTACTAAATCTAAAACACTCTGCTCCCTAGGGGTTAAATCTATTTTGATTGGTGATGGGGTTTGCGCGATCGCATTTTTTCCCATTAACATTGCCTTAATTTCTGCTATTTGACCTGCTAAAGCAGCAATATCAGAAGTTTCTTCTCCTTGATTTGTTGTTTTAGCTGCTGCTCGACGTTGTAGTAAGTTTTCTACAATGGCAACTAACTCTTCGGGGTCAAATGGTTTGGAAAGATAAGCATCACAACCTGCCTGATAACCTTGAATGCGGTCTGTTGTCATGCCTTTTGCTGTGAGAAATACCACTGGCAGTGCTTGAAATCTTGGGTCTTCCCGCAGTTTTTGCAGAAACTGATAACCATCTACTTGTGGCATCATAATGTCTGTAATTATCAGCTCTGGCACATTTGATTGTAGAATATCCCATCCTTCGTTAGCATTACTGGCAACGTTTACAGTGAAACCACTATCTTCTAAGTAAGCTTGTACGGCTTCCCGTAATCCTGGTTCATCATCTACTAATAACAGTCGTCCTGACATTTTAAGTTTCTCCTACTAATAATTTTTTATTTCAATTAATACAGATATATCAATTATTTTACTTTGACTATTCTCTTATAATTTAGCTGAATTTGATGATTATTTCAGGTGTAGTAATAGACGGTCAATCTGACTTGATAAAATTACACTTTTATGCTATTATAATCAGTTTATTAGTTAATTATTATAAAAACTTTTTATTGCATCGGAAAAAGTCTAAATCTGAGCCAAATCAATCCCTTTTTTATCTCTGCGCTCGTTTGTGCAGCATGACATTAGCGTAGCTACGACCCAGGAGGCACGGAAAGTCAGAAATAGCAACTCACAAGTCAGAAGTTTTTTCGCGTGATAATTTTCGGTAATAAAATCTCTATTTCTAGACGGAGAAATAGGGTTGAAGACCCCCGCTATAAATTTCATTTTAGCGGTTGAAAATTAGTGGTGAGTAACAATCTCCCACTAATTTTAACTTCTGACTTTCCGTTTGTCATGCGGAGCAAACACACTTGGTGATTTCTGACGAATTGAACTTGTCCTGTTGAATACTTAAACTTTGTTGACAAGAAGGCAGCTATGGAGACGGCAGGCGATGGAATATTAGGTTTTTGATTGTTGATTATCCCGACTTGATATTAATTATGAATAAAGAGTAGTTCAATAATTGATAATTGATAATTGATAATGAATAATTGATAATTATCTCAGTCTTAAAGGAAGAGGATTGATACCAATGAGAAAATTGTTGACTTCTCTTGGTCGATTGGATATGGCGAGGTATCCTCGCCATCCCATCCTACGGAATGCTGCGCAAACGACCGCTTTTCTTCTTAA
>JBARXI010000178.1:0-15459 GCA_049647275.1 Microcoleaceae cyanobacterium | reverse complement strand
CTGTGGAAATATTTAGTAGAAAAGCTGCTTCTGTTGTAGTTGCAAATGAAGTAGTCATAACTATAACGTCTTAGTTTTAATATTCTGAAATTATATTTATTGTCTAAATATTTTTTAAATTAGCTTAAATTTAGCAAAAAAGTCAATAGGCAAAAATAACTAATACCAATGTTGGTGTTGCACAGTAACGAATGATTTGAGATTTTTGGTTGAATTTGATTTTGGATTTGATAATTGCTAGGATGATTAATTAATGTTTTTTTCGTCAAAGTCTAAACTAATTTTTGGCAATATCATTCCATAATGTGCTAAGGGGTATATTAATGGGTGTTCCGAAGCTCGATTCGATCGCTGGAGAAAATAGCATAGTTGTAAGATTGTTTGTGCAAGAAATCTCCTAACTATCCGGATATTGATGACTCACAAAAGGCACCTCAACTACTTCTCCTGCCACATCTCCCACCTGAACTTTCAAACCAACTCCACCCGCTTTTGTTTTAATATAAACCAAACCAAAATAACCCTCATCAGTTTCCGTACAACTGGTAAGTTTCCCCACTTTTTCATCTCCAACTTTTACAACATTTCCTAATTCCGCCACCCCACTCAAACGAACTCCCCAAAGTTGTTGTTTCACACCTTTATATGTATTTAAACGAGCGATAGTTTCCTGCCCAATATAACAACCCTTTTCAAAAGAAATAGTATTCCATAAACCAGCTTCCAGGGGATTATAATCATCCGTAAGTTCGTAGTCTGGCGCGGGGCGACCTGCTTCTATTCTCAACTTTTCCCACAGGCGATCGCCCATCGGTATTGCTCCTGCTTTTGTCAAAATTTGCCAAACCTTGGCAGCACTACCAACAGGAATTATTAAAGTGTATCCCACCGTTGCCAACCCACTACCAACAGCAACCCTAACTTCTACATCTGCCAAACTCATTAACTGGTGACTGGCGTAGGGTTGGTCTGGGGGAGTTGTGCCTACTAACTTTTCTATCAGGTTGTTGCTTTCGGGCCCGATGAGACTAAATATGGCATATTCACTGCTAATATCTTTTAATTCCACCCGATCCATGGGGAAGAGATAGCGGTCAAACCATTCCATTAACTGTTGGCAACGGTTTGGAGAAACTAACAGCAAGACATTATCTTTTGTCGCGTAAGCTGTCGCCAAGTCAATAGTGCGGGCGGTAGGGGTGACAAAGACTGTCTCGCAACCTTGGTCTGGTTGTAGGTTGTTGAAGTCATTGGTGCTTTGGTTGTGTAGGAAGCGCAGGCGGTCGTCGTCGGAGATTTGTATTAGGCCCCAATGAGAGCGATCGCACAAACTGACTCCTTGTTTTGTGGCTTTTCTTGCTTCAGCATCGTTACCAAAACTAACTGGTATATTTGCACTACTAGCAGACTCTTGAAAGGTGGCACCATTATCTGTTTGAATATTCTGTAATTCTTGAGTCATAATTTTCAGCTAATGTTTGTTTTTGCTTGTATAAATATGATAGATAAATATCAACTAATTAGAGATTATATACCAATGAGACATCTCTAGAAATTACATAATTCTTTTTTTTTTGGAAATCTTTGTGGAAAAGTTCCCTGAAATCTTCCTACATTATTTTCGGAGATTTATATTAAATATGAAGATATTATTTATATGAAAGTAGTAAGCTGCCAGGGCATTTAAACCATATATAGCATTTCTCGCTCTTGGTGAGATACACAAGTTTTAGATTTTTGGCAACAGCTCCGGAAGGCAACAGGCAACAGGTAACAAGGAATATACTATTCTTTGTTATTTTTAGCTTATCAAAATATTCATCACTACTTAAAATTTTTTCCTCTTTGATAAAGAAGAAAAGGTCATACAATTTTGAAAAACTAGGGGGAATTTATGGAAAGCGGAGCATTCCTTCAGAAATTACTCCTACTCACAGTTTCTGCTTTTTTTTATCTCAAAACTAGGGGTGGTTGTTCAGGGTAAGGGCATAGAAATTTGTATTACTCAATACAGATAAAAATCCTCAAGTTCCAGCTAAATATTCATCTTCTACCTCAAAAAGCCTTGATTAGCATAAATTTTGGACAAAACGCATTATAAATAGTCCCGATTGATTTTCACTTGCATCAAAGCTCAAATGTCTTGCCTTATTTTCGGTTAAAGTCGAGTTTATAGACTCCTTCAGGCCTTCTATAAATGCTCAAGCTACCATTTTAATAGGGTTTGAGATGCGCTTACCCTAGTGGTTGTTGTTTAAGAGTGTTTTTTTTACGACACCTAAAACCCAAAATTTGCTAAATGCTGAATGCTAAATGCTGAATGCTAAATGCTGAATGCTAAATGCTAAATGCTGAACACTATATCATTACCTGACTACTGGTGTATTTTTGGTAAATTTGCAATCATATTTTCTACCACAAAAAGTGCTTTTTCGTCAAGTCTATCCCAATTTACATCTCCCTTTTCATTCAGCAGGCTAGTATCAATATCAACTTCTACTGTTTGCTCCGCCGCATGAGTGGGGCGATAGTTGCTGAAACAAACTTGATAGCAAAGTTCCCAGACATCAATGCTAACTTTTTGGTCTTGATATTCTAAATTTAGCCCATAGCCTGGTATGGGTGTTTGTACTTCTTGGTAAGTGCCTTCCCAAACAGAATCTGCCAATTTTTTCTGCAGCCAATCTAGTATTCTAATGAAGGCAGGTTGCATCAGCAGTTCAGCTTGTTTCCAGGAAGTAATATTGTTAATTTTAGGCTTCATTTGATTTTTTGATTTACACAAAACAGATAGTTTTATCTTGATTAGTTGGAAATTTTTATTAGCAGTTTTTTGTGGCAACTTATCAATAGTAACTTATTACTTATTATCTAGATAAAATCTATCTAAACTAGAGAAAAGAAATTTTTCTATCCTATTTTGATTGAAATAGATTTTTTTTCATTTGTCAACTACTAATCCAAGTAATCTGGATAATTAATTTAGTAATAAGGTGCCAGCGCATTTAAACCATATATCCAATTTTTGGGGGAGGCAACAGCTCCGGAAGGGAATATACAATTCTTTATGATGTTTAGCTTATCAATTTTATGTAATTTCGCTACACTTAGATAGAGTAGTCAAAAGGCAATTCGTCAACCCGATTTAGAAGTAATTCTACCCATGGAATTTGTGGCGTTGGTATAATTCTATAAAATTTGACACTTCTTAATTAATCTAACTGAGTTTTGTCAGACAAGCTTAGTTAGATGCCGAAGGGTTTGGTTATATAGCAGTCCTCGGCGTGGTTGTTTCAATAATTGATAATTGATAATGGATAATTGATAATTACCTCTCCCTAAAACGGATTGGATTGAATAAAAGGAAAATTTTTTCTTCACAGGAGTCGATTGGAGGACAGCGAGGAAACCCGAAGAATGCAGAGCCGCTCCGAAGATCGCCATCCCACCCTACGGTTCGCTCCGAAGATCGACCGCTTGTTTCTCCTTTAAAGGAGAGGCTTTAAACCTTAATTATTCGGTAAAAATATCTCACAAAAAGGCAACAGAGTCTCAGATTTTTTATCTGTGTTTTGATTTATGACAAATAGACATAGGCGTGGAAAATAAATAAACCTTTTAATTAGATCGGAATCGGAAAGAAAAAGTCACCCCAAAAAATTCTTTTTCGTGCCTTCGCGCGTAAAAATATCTTACCTGTTGCCTACTCCGGCAAAAAATCTATATCTTTTTCGCCGAGGTCTAATAATTTAGGATTGTTATACTAATTCACTTAAATGATTTCACAAATAATTTCAAACCTTTGATGTTAAATAATCAATCGTCTAAAATTATTGTTAATTAAAGTTTTTAGCTTATAGAACCCATTTGGTCTCTTTGTCAATGAAGATCGTTTTTTTAGTTAGGAGTCACCGAGTCACCGAGTCACCGAGTCTGGAGATAAGAACTAATACCATGTCCGGTTGAACATTTGTAAATAACGAAACGACGGAGGAGTCACCGAGTCTGGAGGAAAGAAAGAAGAAGAAAGAAGAAAGTTTTTTATCACGCTATTAACCGGACATGATATAAGAGGGAAGAGGGAAGAGCTGAAAAATTCCACAAAATACGCAGATTTTTCCTCAAAATTGATGCGCGATCAGACTTAACTATAGTAATTATATAGATATAAAATTGGTTCTATATAAACTTATTTTTGACAATTTAGCTGTAATGAAGTGTGTCAAACATTCTGTTTGCGTAGCATTTTTGCACCGAAAGGAGACCGACCAATTACACACTGGATACATGAATGCCTGACTTGCATGAAACTAGATCGGGATATTAAACAATCGCTAAATATGTTATTATTAATTATTAATTATTAATTGCTAAGGCTCACGGGGTTAATGGGTAAACAACGTATACTTTCTGGAGTTCAACCAACTGGAAACCTTCATATTGGAAACTATTTAGGCGCAATTCGCAACTGGGTAGAAGGTCAAAAAGAATACGAGAATTTCTTCTGTGTAGTGGATTTACACGCGATTACAGTACCACATAATCCAGCTACACTAGCTACGGATACCTATAATATTGCAGCTCTATATTTGGCCTGCGGTATAGACCTGGAATATTCTACCATATTCGTACAATCTCACGTCCGAGCTCATACTGAATTGACATGGTTACTCAATTGTATAACCCCTTTAAATTGGCTCACAGATATGATCCAGTTTAAGGAAAAAGCAGTTAAACAAGGAGAAAATGTCGGTACGGGTTTATTGGATTATCCAGTGTTAATGGCTGCAGATATCCTACTCTATAATGCAGATAAAGTTCCTGTAGGAGAAGACCAAAAACAGCATTTGGAACTTACTCGCGATATTGCCGTCAGGTTTAATCATCAGTTTGGTCAGGGTGAAACGGTTTTGAAATTGCCAGATCCTTTGATTAGAAAAGAGGGTGCTAGGGTGATGAGTTTGGCGGATGGTACGAGCAAAATGTCTAAGTCTGACCCCTCAGAATTAAGTAGAATTAATCTTTTAGATCCACCAGATGTTATTACAAAAAAAATTAAACGTTGTAAAACTGATGCGGTTAAAGGTTTGGAATTTGATAATTCTGAACGACCTGAATGTAATAATTTATTGACTCTTTATGAGTTATTTTCAGGGAAGACTAAGGCGGAAGTAACAGCAGAATGTCAGGATATGGGATGGGGGCAATTTAAACCTTTATTAACTGAGGCAACAATAGAAGTTTTGAAACCAATTCAAACACAATATAAAGCAGTAATGGATGATAAAGGTTATTTGGAATCTGTATTAGCAGAAGGTAGACAAAAAGCCGGAGCTATCGCTAATCAAACTATGGCAAAAGTTAAAGCAGCTTTGGGTTATTCTATGGCTATTTAGCTGTTAATAATTGGTGTTGTTTTGATGATACTAAGGAGTAAGTTGTTAAAGTCTAAAATTAGAGAGGGGCACAGTATTAATCGGAATTTGTCAAAAATTTTTTTTTTCAATCAAATGCCCCTTTTTTTTCATTAGACCTCTGGGAAAAAGATATAGATTTTTTGCAGGAGTAGGCAACAGTTCAAGAATTGATAATTGATAATGAATAATTAATAATTACCTCTGTCTTAAAGGAAGAGGATTGATACCAATGAGAAAATTGTTGACTTCTCTTGGTCGATTAGACATTCATCGTTTGCGCTTCGCAAAACTACGTTTTACATGTTGCGGAGCAAAACGCGTAGCGTCCCGGAGGGACAGGAGACCCGCTCTTACAGATCCGCTCCGCTTTACATGTCGCTCCGCGAAGAGCGGAGTTGTGCGCCAGCAAAACGCCATCCCCCGACCGCTTTTCTTGTGAAAATAAGAGGCTTTAAACCTTAATTATTCGGTAAGATGTTTTTACGAAAAAGGCACCAAAAAGGATTTTTTCGGGTGACTTTTTCTTTCCGATTCCGATCTAATTAAAAGGTTTATTTATTTTCCACACCTATGTCTATTGGTCAACATCTAGATTCCCTAAATTAAACTCTATTGAAAATCAAATAAATTTGGTAGTTAAACAACCAGTATAAAAAAAAATAATTACTGAATTTTCTGTTCTATCTTGTTTTTCTAAGTATTGGGAATTTTTCCCAGCTCGATGCTCGATAACTTTTTATGAGGGTATATCAGAATCTATAAAATAACTGTAAAAACTAACTATAGGATTTAAGTAGGTAGGCGTTAAATTTTATCCCTATAGGAAGGCAGGAAAGAAGAGGTTTCTGAGCTACTTTGCTTTTTGTTAGATACTTAGTTTTTTTCGTGCCTACCTACTTACATTAAAAATCTGAAACTAGGGTCGATAAAAAAGGGAATGGAGAATAGTAAGTACCTGTGCCAAATTAATTTAATATTTAATTTAAGTAGGGAACAGGAAACAAAAAATATACTTGAGTTTAGATAAGTAGTCATGCCAAATTAATTACACATACTCTAAAGCTGAAAAGCCTGTATTGTTGTAAAATTAGAGGAAAAAAATAATGTTCAACAATTAATAATTATTAATTGTTGAAACGGATTGGATTGACTAAAAGGAAAATTTTTTCTTTTCTTGGTCGATTGGACATCCATCAAGGAGACCCGAAGAGTGCAGAGCCGCTCCGAAGAACATGTTGCGGAGCATGCGCGACCGCTTTCTCTCCTTGTCTGGCGACAGCTCGTGGCGCAGCCAAGGAGAGGCTTTAAACCTTAATTATTCGGTAATTAATTTTGCCTAGGCACTTATACAAATAATTTAGTCTACCTAGTGGTCTATAAATATTAAAATGATGGATAGAAGAATTATTTTTTCAATCCTCTCCAGGTTTCAACGCCACCCTATTTTTCAAATTAAAATTGTCGGAGCACTACTTAAGCAGAGCGTAAAATATATAATTCATTTGGCTTAACTACTCAGGAAAGAGACAGCAGTATTTTTTTTGCGTTTGATGATAAATTAGTATTGGATTTGAAAATCTCTTTCTATATAATATAATTTTATAATATAATTTGGAATGAGCGACCAGATTAAATTTTTTTTTGTACTCAAAGGTCATAATTACTACTGAAATACACTAGCTATTAACAACAGCCTAGAGTAGTTAATTATTAATAAAATTTCTCGCCAATAACTCAAGTCAAAACAACAGATAATCTATTGAATAAGCTAAACTTAAATCAACAAATTAAACACAAAACCTCGATAAATAAATGAATAGATTTCGCAATGCAGTTAAATCCGGAGAATTTTTAATCACTGCCGAAGTAGCACCCCCCAAGGGAGGAGTCGCCACTCAGATGATAAAAATGGCTGAATCGCTTAAAGGACGAGTTCATGCCGTTAATATCACAGATGGCAGTCGAGCTGTTCTAAGAATGAGTTCCCTAGCAGCTTCCGTAATCTTAAAAAATCATGGTATAGAACCAATCTGTCAAATGGCCTGTCGTGACCGCAACCGTATAGGTTTACAAGCTGATTTAATGGGAGCTTCTGCTTTGGGAATTCACAACATTTTAGCCCTAACTGGAGACCCTGTAAAAGCAGGAGACCATAAAGATGCCAGAAGTGTTTTTGACCTCGAATCAGTACGTTTATTACAAGCGATCGCCAAACTTAACCAAGGATTAGACTGGAATGAGAACCCCCTAACAGATGGAGCAACAGATTTATTTGCCGGTGCTGCGGTAGATCCTCAGTCTGGCAGTTGGTCAGGATTAAAACGACGATTTGAACGGAAATTATTGGCAGGGTCTCAATTTTTTCAAAGTCAGTTAATTTCTGATTTTGAAAAATTAGAAAAATTCATGAATCAAATTGCAGTTGATAGTAATAAACCAATTTTAGCTGGAATATTTTTATTGAAATCTGCCAAAAATGCTGCTTTTATTAATAAGTATGTGCCTGGAGTTGATATACCAGAACATATTATTGACCGTTTGGCAAAAGCGGAAAAACCTTTAGAAGAAGGAATTAAAATTGCTGCCGAACAAGTACAGATGGCAAGCCAAATGTGTCATGGAGTTCACATGATGGCAATTAAGCGGGAAGACTTAATTCCAAAAATATTAGATATGGCGGAAATTCCTCCGGTTAGTCACTAAAAATCCTGAATTTTATAGTAAAGAATTTAGTGCAGAAAGCCAATATTGAATTAGGCACTTGTACTGTAAGCATTTCCTAGGTCATGGGGAGCTAACAGCGGTCAGCTATTAGCCAAGAGTTAATAGCTCATTGCTTTGGGAGGAGCAATTATTATTGATAGATTTGAGAAAATTATAAAGTATGGGCAAAAGCATATCCGAAGATTTTGGCAGTCTATAGAGCACTCATCAAATTTCCTGCCGAATTCATTTTTATTGCTGTTTGTGCAACATTTCCCAGGAAAAGCTGACCGCGCTCTAAATGTTTGCTTACTTTGCACTAAAATTCTTGCGATAATCAAATATTTGGAGAAACTCCTAGTGACCAACTCAGAAAAAATTGAGACTAAAAAGATAGTAAATACTGAAATATCTCAAGTTACAGTCTACACTGATCGTGCCAGAATTACACGACGTGGTAATCTGGAAGTTAGTGGAAATGAGCAAGAATTAGTAATAACTGAACTACCTGTTACTCTGGAAGCAGACTCAGTACGAGTAACAGGTGCAGGAAAAGTTGCAGTGCAATTATTGGGAGTACGAACAGAACAAGTATTTAAGTCTGAGTTAATTACAGAAAAACTAGCTGACTTAACTCAGCAAATACAAGATTCTGAAGCACAAAAACGTTACGTTGAAGACCAAATCAAAGCTCAGAAGATGCAAGTTACTTTTGTGGAAGATTTGAGTAAAAAATCTGTAGCAGAATTTTCTAATAGTCTGGCAAAACGACAAATAGGTTTAAGTGAAACAACTGAATTAATCGGTTTTTTAGGTCAACGTTATAGTGAATATTCTGGAGCAGTTGCCTACTATGAAAAGCAACTTCAAGAATTAGACAAAAAATTAAATTTTCTCTACCAAGAGCTACAAGAATTAGAAAACCATTCCCCTCTAGAAAGCTGCAAAGTAACAATTAAAATAGCCGTAGAAGAATCTGGAGATTTTCAATTAGAAATATCTTACTTAGTTAGTCAAGCAGGTTGGAAACCAGTTTATGATTTGGCAGCTATTAGTGAAAGCGATCGAGTTAATATTACCTATTTAGCAGAAATTAAACAAACCACTGGTGAAGATTGGGAAAATATTAATCTTACTCTTTCTACAGCTAAACCAGAAATTACCTCATTACCTCCGCAACTAGAGCCATGGTATATTGATGTGCCACCCCAACAAGCTGCCCAGTTTCCAGTTATGGCAATGGCAGCAGTATCTATGAATCAGGCAAAATTAGAATCCACAAATGGGGTAATAAATCAAGAAAAAGCTGTGGAAATTTCCCCGATAGAAGAGGAAATAGCCACTCAAACAGCTATGGCAACAATTTTAAAATCAGGCAGTTTTGTCACATTTGAATTAGAAGCAAAAAATCATATTCCTAGTGATGGAGCAGCTCATAAAGTTATTATTTTTAATGATGATTATCCCAGTTATTTCCAGTTTGTCGCTATCCCAAAATTGATTAGCTTTGTCTATCAACAAGCAATTATTACTAATCCTCATACTGGTGTAACTTTATTACCCGGTAAAATCAATATTTTTCGCGACCAAATATTTATCGGTACAACTCAACTAGAACATATTGTACCAGGGCAACAATTTAAGGTGAATTTAGGAGTAAATGAAGGATTTAGTATTGAGCGAGAATTAGTAGAGCGAGAAGTTGATAAAAAATTAATTGGTAATCATAGGCGAACTACTTATGCTTATAGATTACAAATTACTAATTTGAATGAAATTGAAACTACTTTAATATTGCAGGAGCAAATACCAGTTAGTCGAGATGAAAGAATTAAAATACAGCTAACCCAAATTTACCCCAAAATTCAGACAAGTCAAATTGGTTTATTAGAATGGGAATTAATATTACAACCCCAATCGACTCAAGAAGTTTATTATCAGTTTGTGGTGGAAAATCCCCCAGAGTTAACAGTAGTGGGGTTAAATATTTAAGTAAGTAATGGGTGTCTAATCAACACCCTTTTCTCTCTTCTGAAAAAACTGCTTTAATATTTCCCCTGGCTTTCTATCCCAAGTATCAATATGTTCACAAATTAACCCGTCTTGATTCAATTTATAAGTTGAATAACCATTAAAAAAAATTCGAGTTTAATATTGCAGGAGCAAATACCAGTTAGTCGAGATGAAAGAATTAAAATATAGCTAACCCAAATTTACCCCAAGATTCAGACAAGTCAAATGGGGTTATTAGAATGGGAATTAATATTACAACCCCAATCGACTCAAGAAGTTTATTATCAGTTTGTGGTGGAAAATCCCCCATAGTTAACAGTAGTGGGGTTGAATATTTAGGTAACTAATGGGTGTCTAATCAACACCCTTTTCTCTCTTCTGAAAAAACTGCTTTAATATTTCCCCTGGCTTTCTATCCCAAGTATCAATATGTTCATTAATCAACCCATCTTGATTCAACTTATAAGTAGAATAACCATTAAAAAAAATCCTAGCTTGCCAAGGCACTCTTAACACACCACGCACAGTCCAAGTTGCCAAAATAATATTTTCTGCTGTTTGCTGAACATCATGTAAATCAAAATAAAGTTCTGTAAAAAATAACCTACCGTGAAAACGCAAAGTCCAAAAAATAATCCGATAATTAAACTTCCACTTAAACTTATTCACCGGGTCTTTAAAAAAAATATCCTTAGTATAGATATCGTAGGAAATATCTCTTTCAAATAGAGTTGGCAAATCCAATTTTAGCCTTTCAATAACCTGTTCAACCTGCACTTAAAATTTCCTCACAACAGAATTACAAATCTGACAAATTCTAATTAATATATTAGAGGATTATGGTGAGTAATGGAGTTGGGGAGTAGGAATAATATCATGTCCGGTTGAATAGTTATAAATAAACTACGGAGGAGTCAGGAGTCAGGAGGGTTGAAGTTGGAAAAAGAGGGAAGAAGAGGAGAAAGTTTTTTCCAGAGCGCTATTATCCGGACATGATATAAATTAAAATATATCCTCGTCAAGAGGAGAAAAACCAGAGATTTGTTTGATTTCTAGGCGTTGCATATTTGCGTATTGGAATTGTAGGTTGGAAAAAAGAGGAAGTATAAAGATGGCATTTACCTATTCAACAAATATTCATCCCTTGATTCAGCAACGCCAATAGTTAAGTAATGAGACTATTAAAAATAGGATTCAATTATAGTCACAGGATTAAGGTTTACCTACCAGCTAAAACCTAAAATTTATTTGTAGCAAACATTTATCGCACCTGGTATGACATTTAGAATGCTGACTATTATTTGAGAATTTACATTTAGGTAAAATTTTAATTGTAGAATCTGCTCATCACCGGGTAGGTCGTCTAACTATTGAATCTGGAATATTTCCCATAAAAGAAAACTCTATTATTTCCTCTCAGGAGCAACCATGACTCAATGCCTAAATCCTGACTGCCTCAAACCAAATTCACCAGAAACAATATTCTGTCAAAGTTGCGGTGAAAAATTAGTTTTAGCCGAACGTTATCGCGCTCTAAAAATTATCGGGCAAGGAGGTTTTGGTAGAACTTTTCAAGCTGTAGATGAGTTTAAACCTTCAAAACCTTTTTGTGTAATTAAACAATTTTTTCCTCAAGCACAAGGAACTCAAACTTTGGAAAAAGCTGCGGAATTATTTGCTCAAGAAGCTGAACGTTTAGATGGTTTAGGTAGACATCCACAAATTCCCGAACTTTTCGCGTATTTTACTCAAGATAATCGACAGTATTTAGTACAAGAGTTTATCGACGGGCAAAATTTACAGCAGGAGTTGGAAGATTCAGGAGCTTTTAATGAAGGTCAAATTTTGGAGTTGTTAAAAAGTTTATTGCCAGTCTTGGAATTTATTCATTCTAAACAGATAATTCATCGAGATATTAAACCAGAGAATATTATTAGGAGAAAGAAAGATAACCAATTAGTATTAGTAGATTTTGGTGCAGCGAAATATGCCACGATGACTGCTTTGGGAAGAACAGGAACTGTTATAGGTTCGGCATGGTATATTGCACCGGAACAAGCCGTAGGAAAAGCAACTTTTTCTAGTGATATTTATAGTTTGGGTGTAACTTGTATTCATTTATTAACTGGAGTGGAGCCTTTTAATTTATTTGATGTTAGTGAAGGTGAGTGGGTATGGCGAGATTATTTACAGTCAAAGGTGAGTGATGAAGTTGGAGAAATATTGGATAAAATGATTGTTGGAGCAACTAAGAAAAGGTTGACAAATGTAGGAGAAATTTTGTCTCTGATTCAGCCTACCTCTCAAAGAAAAAAACAGCCTACTTCTTCACCCAAAACATCTCAAACATCAACAGCAGAATCAGAAAAAGGAGAGCTATTTAGTTTTGAAGTTGTGACTTTCGACAAGTCCAGCTATCTTACTAACCGTACCCAGGGAAGTGCGAGGCAAAAAATAGAATATTTAGGTAATGGAATTAAATTAGAAATGGTTTATATTCCTGGAGGAAGTTTTCTCATGGGTTCGCCGGAAGATGAGGAGGGAAGAGAAAAAAATGAAGGTCCGCAACATGAAGTTACTCTCCAACCTTTTTATATGAGTAAATACCCTATAACTCAAGAACAATATCAAGTTATTATGGGCAAAAACCCCTCTCGATTTAAAGGAAAAAAACTATTTAGAAAAGACTTTGAAGGAGCAAAGCGTCCAGTCGAAAATGTGACATGGCTTGATGCAACTGAATTTTGCCAAAAACTATCTATCAAAACTGGAAAAGCTTATATATTACCAAGTGAGAGTCAGTGGGAATATGCTTGTCGCGCTGGTACAACTACTCCTTTCTATTTTGGTTCTAGTATTAATCCTAGTTTAGTTAACTACAAAAGTAAGTCTACTTGTGATGTGGGAAGTTTTCCTCCCAATGCTTTTGGTTTATACGATATGCACGGCAATGTCTGGGAATGGTGTCAGGATATTTGCCATGATAACTATAATGGTGCGCCTACTAATGGCAGTCCTTGGGAAACCCCAGAAAAGGGATTTTTCAAATTGATTTTTCGTCGAGGTCGAGTGCTCCGTGGCGGTAGCTGGGACTACAATTCTAGGTATTGCCGGTGTGCCGGGCGTAGCTATAACAATGCCGACTACCACAACTACGATTGGGGTTTTCGGATTGTCTCGTCTTCCCCGGTCGTTTCTGTCTTTCGTTCCTAGCATTCTTCCCCTTTATTCTTTCCCCCTTTACCCTTTTTCCTTTTTTTCCACTTGAAAGGGTCAGCTTTACAGCACTTTTCAAATTAATGAACCAGATCGCCATAAACAAAACCCTGTAGGGACGTTTCATGCAACATTACTACTGTGGCCTACCGTGTAGGAAAACTGCTGTAAACCAGAATTATTCAATTATTAATTGTTAATTATTAATTATTAATTATTAATTATTAATTAATTGTTTTACTGTCAAGGCAGATAAAAAACCAAGAGTATAAGGTTCCTCACTAATAGCCACAGCATAAGAAGAACGCAAATAATTCAAATAATCAGAATCATTCCCCAAATATGTCTGAAAAAATGCTAAACCAAAAGCATCAATATAAGATTGAATTATAGGGGAACTCGCACTAACTAACTGATTTAAAGAATCATCATCTACAGATTTCATATTTTGAATTTCAGTAATATTAAAATCTAGATGTTTTGCCCCTTTTGTCAACATAAAATACTTTTCTGTTACTGGTAACCAAGTAAAAGGATAAACCTGCTCTATTACTACAGGAGTTAATTGGTCTTCACTACCAGCAACCCACAAAATCGGTATATTAATATGACTCAAACCAGATTTACCAAATATACTGCTATTCACCGGGTCCATAATTAATACTGACTTAATTCTTTCATCCCGTAAATCATAATTTTGTTGAGGCAAGTCTAAAGCACGACATTGTAAAAATAAGGAAGGATTTAAAGATTTGATTTTGGGTAAACAATCTTCTTTTAGTTGTGCAAAATTAATTTTTGCTCCTGCCAAAGCTAATGTTGTATAAGCACCAAAAGATTGACCTGCCATTCCAACATTTTTCAGATTCAGTTTTCCTTGAAATTGAAAATTATTGCGACGTTCAAGTTCATCTAATAAATAGGTAATATCTAGAGGTCTGTTAATAAATTCTCGGAGTTGAAAAATTTCTGTTTCTTTCCCTTCTAGAAAAGCTTGAAAATGATTAAAATCACTGCCTGGATGTTGTATTTTTGCCACAGCAAAACCATGAGAAGCTAAATGTATGGCTAAATGTTGCCATTGACTAAGTTTTGCTGCTAAACCAGGAGAAAGAATAATTACTGGAATAGTTTGAGTTTGTATTTCGTTAGACGGTAAATAAAGATTAACCAGAAATTGGCGATTCGCTGGGCGATCCGTCCCGGAAACGCGACTTTTATCCTTGAGGGTCAGAGTTTCTTGATAGAAATAAATATTACCTGATTGGCGTAAGTCTGGCAATGTGGAAAAATCAACTTTGCCTTCTGTAGCAGCAGCAGTTAATGTGATTTGTTTAACTTCTGTAAGTAACTTTTTTGTACTTTCAAGCAAGGCAGAAAATTCTCGATTTACTGCCAGAATTTTGAGAATATTAAACTGTACTTCTCCTGGAAAGTTTTGCAAAATATTTATAGGTGTAAAATCTTGAGATTCAGCAGTTTTGATTAAAGCTTCCCGAAAAGCAATTGCTCCATTACTTCCATCTTTAGTCTGAATCATTTCCCCCAAATACTGGAGTAACTTTTCACCCATTGGGGAATACAGAGCTTGAGCAAGTTGCACGGGATTAATATTCAGATTAAATTCTAGTGCATTTTTCAATTTTTCCTGATTTTCTACATTTATAAACAGAAAATACAACTTCAATTTATCCTCAATTTTACCCGTTTCAGCATAAGTTTCTAAAGCAGTTAGAGACACAGAAACTTTCAGCAGACCGTAATTAAAATAAATCTGTTTTGCTGCCTTTGCCGAAAAATTTATCGGCACAAGTGGGATAGTTGCCAATACTAGAGAAACCAAGCACAACAAGATGATTTTTTTTGTTTTGCTACGATGCTTTCTAGAAATATTAGGCTGAATTTTGCTACTCATTTGCTTTCTTTGATTCATACAATAATCTACACCGTCTAACAGATAAGGAAACAAATCTTTGAACCATGTTTCATCGACAGGTCGAGATTTATCACCATCAATAAAAGAATTAAGCTTGTTTTGCCATTCCTGGTAATTATTCGGAATAATCATCCCAGAAAAATCACAAGTTCAAGGTTTGTCTGGCACTAATTT
>JBARXI010000177.1:0-5730 GCA_049647275.1 Microcoleaceae cyanobacterium | reverse complement strand
TCAGAAATATCATCAATATCGACAGTTATTGGCAGAGGTGATGTTATCGGTTGGGTTTCGGCAGCATCAACAAGAATGGTGGCATTTTTCTTTAGGCGACCAAATGTGGGCTTGGTTGACAAGTCAGGAGAATAATGAAGGTGCAGTTGTTGCCAGGTATGGGCGAGTAGAATAGTATTGCTTTGCGGAAGATATTTTTTCTGGTGGCTTTGCTTTCCTAAGTTTGTAGGTGTGTAATGAGCGATCGCTCTGTTGACCAAAAAAGCGATCGCCTAAAGTATCAAAAGATTACAAAAAATCATTTAGTCGTGTAAAACACTATATATAGAATTGATTATCGCCCCAATTCACTCCATAAGGAAGCCGGATGAGGGATGACATTTGATTCTGCTTGAGCATTTGCTTGTGATGGCTGACTTAGATAAACGCGGGTTGCAGTGTAACTGACCATGAACATTGAAAAAGCCACCAGAAAACTGGCCATAACCCGGTCTAAAGCAGATATATTCTCAGAGTGCTGAAATTGCATAGAATTAAGTCTCTTCAATTACTTACAAATCTAATTATCTCAGCTTTTTCTGTATAAGTAGATACTTTTAACAAAAATTAGATACTCTTAATAAAAATTTATTCTTGAAAGGACCCATCGATCTGTAGAGGCAATTGAAGTTGGTCGGTTAGGGATATTGGCAAGTCTGCTTGATGGGAAAGGATTCCATGACCAACTCCTGTTATTAGTCCTAAGATTGCTGGAAATACTAAGGAGGCCAAGCTAAAGCTGTTCATATTATTGCTGCTCAAATAACTATAACAGTGTCTCAATTTATCTTGATTTAATTCTGTAACAAAATTTACTGTTAAGTTGACTTTTGTTAAGCAGTCCGGCGGAAGTGCAAATTTTTGTATTCAAATATACAGATTTTTGTTTTTAAGTTTCATAATGGGAAATGTCAACAATTAATGATAAATTCAGGAGAAAATTATGGCGATCGCCCAACTAAATCAACTTGACTCTCCGGATCGGGGTTACTGGGGAGCTTGTCAATACATTTCTCAAAAATCTGGAGTACTGAAAAGTGGTAACTGGGTTTCTCTATTCGTTGTGCCTTCTGAGTATGCTCACAATGAAGCTTTGTTATTGTGTGAAGTGGATGAGGAAAACTGGATAACTTGGATTCCAGATCATGGTGAAGCAGAACTTTGTCTGCGTCAGTTTTGCCCTCTGGCGACATAGTGGGAATTAGAAATTTATAGCGCTTCGCGCTCGTGTCGTTACAACTTATAGCTCAGGTTAGATACTCGAGAGGGTATACAAAAAATAATCTGTAAATACCCCAGAGCGAACTGCTATATCTTAAGTTATTGGTAGAGCTGTTGCTATTAGTAAGATTTTGGCAACGTCTCCAGAAGTTATGGCATTAGGATGATTAGAAAAAAACCTTTAGGGGCTGGTTTTGATGAACGATAAATTGAGCCAACAGAAAGATTTCTGATTAAATCTGCCCCTACTCCAGATATTTATTTATATGGCGTTATTTTTTGAATTTGGTATAACATACTTAGCAGAATTTGGAGGAATTACATCAAGAAGTCGAACAAGCCGAATTAATTTTAGATCGGCAGATTTATTAAATGAAACTACACCCCAGTAATAATATCCTAATAACTGATTTAGAACTTTTGCCTTTCTCATTCTCAGACCCATAGTCTTTTTTCTCCCTTTATTGAAACCTACTAATATGATTGGATAATACAGTAATATATTTCCCGAAGTTAAGCAGCTTATGCAACTTTCGATAATTTCTATCAGGTTTAATAATTCGCGGTAGTATATTGTTGTAGTGTAAATTATCAATTACTAAATTAATAAGTAAAATGTGCGCATCTTTACCCCAAGGTTTTCCCCAACCCACCGAGGTTAACGTCATCGAAATCAAAGAATATCCACAATATCGCGGTGTCACCTACTCCCACAAAGGTGATGCGCGTCAAGCGACTAGAGTTGCATTCGATCCTCTTTATCAACATATCAGCACCAATGAAATTGCGATGACAACACCTGTGGAAGCGCGTTATGTCACCGAAGGCAAAGAAACAGAGGTATCTTTTCTCTATTCTCAGCCAGAAATGATTCCCCAAAAAATTGATTCTCAGGTGATGGTGAGAGATACTCTACCAATGAAAGTTGTGAGTATTGGGGTGCAGGGTGCTTACAGTTGGGAAAGTTACGAACAAAATCTACAAGAGCTAAAAGACTGGTTAGCGCAGCACCCTGAATATGAAGTTGCGGGCCCGCCGAGACGGTTGTTGTATAATTCACCCATGACTCCGGAGTATTTGAAACGGAGTGAGGTGCAGATTGAGATTAGGTAGCAAGTTTCAGGTATTAGATGAAAGTGCTAAAAACTTAAACTATAGCAATTCCGAAAAAGCGTGAGGTACAAAATCTTAGGTTTTAGGCAACAACTCTCTTATGGCAACAGCTACAGAAGGGCAAAAAAAGAAAACTAGATATCTCCAGAAAATAAACTTGCCCTTTATTTAGCATCAGCAACAGAAGTAAAAGTCACTTCACTTTCATTTTCCGTACCTTTTTTATAAAAATATCTTCCCTATTGCCTGTTACCTGTTACCTGTTGCCTGTTGCCTGTTGCCTGTTGCCTGTTGCCAACTCTTATAAAAAGTCTATATTTTTTTCACCAGATGTCTTATAAACCCTTGCCTGAAATCCCAATCGCACTTGATTATGGTCTCGAAATCACTATTGCTGCAGTAAAATTACATATCAGAAATATTTATGACAGGAGACAACAAAACTCAAAAGAATGGGAAAGATAAGCAATAATCAAGAAAAGAACAGGTGCAACTTTTGTGACATAATATTTTGAAATTGGTATTAGTTGATATCAATACAACCACACACAGACACAAATTTGACTGGCAACAGTGGCTACCGATCGCCTTAATTCTATTATTAGCTACTGGCTTAGATATCTATAATCTTGACACAGAAAGTCTCTGGAAAGATGAACTCCTGAGTGTAGATCGTGCCACTAAAAATTTCGATATTTTGCGACCACGAACCCTTTCTTACATCCTTTTAAGGGGATGGATAATGCTTGGTGGAAATAGCGATAGTTGGCTGCGGGGGTTATGTGTTGTTTTTACTCTGGGTAGTGTCTTCTTAACTTATCGACTCGGTTGCCGTCTGGCGAGCAAACCTGTGGGTTTAATTTCTGCCCTATTCATAGCTCTTTCGCCTTTGTTTATCAATCATGCTCAAGAGGTGCGAATGTATGGAATTAGCACTTTTTTTGGATTACTTGGTACTCTGATTTTAACTTCTGCATTAGAGTCTCCAAATAAATTGTCGATCGGTGGCTGGGCGATCGCTCGATGGTTAGCTATTATCTCTACTCCACTAAATTTACTCTTATTACTACCAGACACAGTGTTATTTGCTTGGAGATTTCATAAACAAAAGCGCGTGTTATTTAGTTTCGGTGTAGGGCTGATTGCCGTTTGTTTATTATGGTCTCCTTGGTTAATTAATGTAGCTCTAAGTTCATTAGATTTTATGGGGGGAGTCAGAGGAGTTGGTACAGTAGATCCAAATTTAATAGTTATTAAAAAACCTAGCCCTAGTATCATTAATGTGCTACTACAGCCTGGTCGTTTTACTGCTTGGTCTTTTGGCAAACCTATTTCCACGCCCATTTTCTGGTTTTATAATCTCTACTCCGTAATGGTAGCTAGCTTAATAGGTTTAGGCATTTTTGATCGACGAAATTCAGATAAACTTGGTTGGGCTGCTGCCTGGGGCTTTTTACCGTTAATTCCAATATTCTTGGTTTCTCAAATTTCTCGCTCTCTGTGGGTAGATCGTTACATTATATTTACTGCCCCCTATCTGTTTATTCTTTTGGCAGCAGGCTTTATCGGAGTTTGGCATCGGTGGCGAATCCCAGCAGTAGCGATCGCTGCGATATATTTCGTTGCTATTGCTGGAGGGTTGAAGCGCTACTACAGTGTATCAGATCGAGAAGATTGGCGGGGTCTTGTCCAATTGATTCAAACTAAGGAACAGTCTGGGGATATAATTGTTTGGAGTGCTTCAGAACTGATTCCCAGAGCACTCAATCATTACTATGGGGGTGTTGCAACTATTGAGGTTAGGCAAGACCAACCTCAAGACGATCCCCAAGCTGTAGAAAGTTGGCTACAAAGTTTACCAAAAACTCAGTCGCGCATCTTGTTAGTATATGCTAATCGATCACCAACTCTACTGTCTGGGATTGAAAAAGAGTTTAACGTGGAACAACTTTACAAAATTAATGCTAGGGGCACAGTGGAGCTTTTCTTGCTTGCTCCCCGTACTTCACAAGACACTCAATTAAAGTAACTGTTTTACCCGAAACTGTTCTAATTCTCCCGGTGCAACTGTACCATATTCTGTCATAATTCCTGCAATTAATTCGGCTGGGGTAACATCAAATGCCGGATTATAAAATTCTACTCCTTCTGGGCAAATGCGCGTTTCTCCCACTTGAGAAATTTCTGTTGTATCTCTTTCTTCAATTGGTATTTGGCTGCCATCAGATATTTTAAAGTCTATTGTTGATAATGGTGCAGCCACAAAGAAAGGAACGTCATGTGCTTTGGCAACAATTGCTAAACTATAAGTACCAATTTTATTAGCAGCATCTCCGTTAGCAGCAATTCTATCAGCTCCCACTACTACGGCATGAATTAAACCTTGTTTCATACAGTGAGCAGCCATGTTGTCACTTATTAGTGTAACCGGAATATTTTCTTGCACGCATTCCCAAGTAGTAAGTTTTGCACCTTGGAGACGGGGGCGAGTTTCATCCGCATAGACTTTTGCTAACCTTCCCTCTCGCCACGCCGAACGAATGACACCTAATGCTGTACCATAACCAGCAGTGGCTAAAGCACCAGCATTACAGTGAGTTAAAATATTCAATTTTTCTGGAGAAGTCGGTAAAACTTCTACTCCGCGATCGCCTATAGCCTGACAAGTGTGTAAATCTTCTGCTTGAATATTTTTGGCAGTTTCTAATAAAGCTGTTTTAATTTCTTCTACAGAGCCACTAGTTTGATTTGCTACTTTCAACATTCGCTCAATAGCCCAAAATAAATTAACAGCAGTTGGGCGAGTTTGTCGTAACATTACAGCTACTTCTTCTAACTGTTTTAAGAACTCATTTCTATCAGTTATAGAAATTTCTTTCGCCCCTAAATACATTCCATAAGCTGCTGATACACCGATGGCTGGTGCCCCACGAACTATCATCGTTTTAATAGCTCTTGCCATCTCCGTAGAGCTACTAATTTCTACAGTTTTATATTCTCCTGGTAGGCAAGTTTGGTCAATTAATAAAACACGGTCATTTTGCCAGATAATCGGATTAACTTCTGTATTTTGAGACATCATAATTTTTCCTCATATATCATAGTAAAATTTCGGTAAGTGGGAAACCACCGTCTTTTAAGCGGTGGATGGAAACGACGGGCGCGGATTTTAATCCGTAGTCAAAAAATGTGTTATAATTAATTAACAACTTAAAAAGTAGCCTCAATGGTCTTTTGGCCGGAGAGAGTAGTGGCAATTGGCATCGCCAAGTTGACTGAGCAGTGTATACGTACTACGGTACGGTACTGGCAATGTGGTTGTTTTGCCTAGCGGCATACTTCGTAAACGAGCAATGT
>JBARXI010000176.1:0-3174 GCA_049647275.1 Microcoleaceae cyanobacterium | reverse complement strand
CTTTCCACAATTATCTATTGTCAAAGAATCATGTTTACCTTTTTTTTTAAACCTTGGATATTTACCTAACCCTTTAAAGAACCTTTTAAATGCTTCACCCAGGTTGATAAAAGCATATTGATAAACTTTAGATGACAAGTTTTTCATCCAAGGATAAAGAGGTTTTGTGTGATTGGTAAAAACCTCTCTTAGTCTACGGCTATTTGGCTTGTACCCATCAACATAAGCAGCATTCCATAAACTTAAACCCCAGTTATAACACCAGCGTGAATAACCTGCGTGTTGAGCCATTAGAGTTTTCTGCTTATTATTAAGTTTCAGCTTTGTTCTGATGGATTTCATGTATAGGCGAGGGCAGTTTGTGTCAAAGTATGCTTAGTAGCGCATTATATCGTTATTCTTTGATTAAGTCAATACTCCGGCGTGGCCAAAATTAAACCATCAGCCTGCTTAACCGCTGCCCGCATCCGCTCCACATCTGGATATTCTGGATAATCATTTCCACCATCACAAAAAGGAAGATTCAGCGATCGCAAATCCAGTATTTCCACCTCTGCACCAAGATATTCTACTCTCTGACCTGCTATTTCTAATGCTTGCTGGCTATAGGAACTAGACCTTAAACTACCAGCAATGCCTACAATTTTTACCATGATTTTTGACCAAGTTGTTGTTTCTGCTAAATAATATTCATAATAATAAGTATGTCAACTAAAGAAAGCTCCCAAATATTAAAAGATAGGAAAAAAAAGATGAAAAGTTTCTGGAAACAAACATGGATAAGAAAGCAGGCAAGCAAAAAAAAGGACTTCTATCGGTCTCCAATCAATCAAGACACCAATAACAGGGGGCAAAAAGACGAGGTAATCACAATAAACACCCAAAACCAGTTACCATCGAACACCAAACAAAAATGCCTTAATGCCAAAGCTCTTCTGAGTCAAAAAATTACAGGAAAGCATATTTGGAGAATTTTGGCCAGTTGGATAATTACCCAAGGGGCATTACTAGGAGCTCCTGCTCTTGCCGACAGCAGCCAACAATCTTTCTCCTATAGCGAGCTATTAGAAAAAATCAAGGCCGGGCAAGTTACAGAAATAGACGCTTATCCCTCCCAAGGAATAGCCAAGGTTAGTCTAGAAGGGCAAAAGAGTAACGAGGAAATGTACACAGTCAATCTATTTGAGTACAACCCAGAACTACTAGATCAAATTCGTGCTCAAAAAATTGACTTCGAGGTGAAGCGCTCCCCTGACAATAGTTCAGCTATGGGTCTTGTGTTGAATATACTCATCGTTTTTGTTGTCATTACCGTATTACTAACAATTTTACGGCGCACTAGCCAGTCACAGGGAAATGCTTTGAACTTTGGTAAATCTAGAGCCCGCTTTCAGATAGAAGCTAAGACAGGGGTATTATTCGATGACGTAGCAGGTATCGAAGAAGCTAAAGAAGAACTCCAAGAAGTGGTCAGTTTCCTGAAAAAGCCAGAAAAGTTTACAGCTATTGGGGCGAAAATTCCCAAAGGAGTACTATTGGTTGGCCCACCAGGAACAGGTAAGACTTTATTGGCAAAAGCGATCGCTGGTGAAGCGGGAGTGCCTTTCTTTAGTATCTCCGGTTCAGAATTTGTAGAAATGTTCGTGGGTGTCGGAGCATCTCGCGTGCGGGACTTATTTCGCAAAGCCAAAGAAAATGCTCCTTGCATCATATTTATAGATGAAATAGATGCGGTGGGTAGACAACGAGGTGCTGGTATTGGTGGGGGTAATGATGAACGGGAACAAACCCTAAACCAACTATTGACAGAGATGGATGGGTTTGAGGGAAATACGGGCATTATTATTATTGCTGCGACTAACCGTCCAGATGTGCTGGATACTGCCTTATTACGTCCGGGTCGTTTCGACAGACAAGTCACTGTAGACTTGCCGACTTATAATGGACGTTTAGGAATATTGGAAGTTCATGCTCGGAATAAGAAAATAACTCCAGAAGTTTCATTGAAGGCGATCGCTCGCCGTACACCTGGTTTTTCTGGAGCCGACCTAGCAAATATGCTCAATGAAGCAGCTATTCTCACTGCCAGAAGACGCAAAGAAGCAGTTACACCTCTAGAAATTGACGATGCTATTGACAGGGTAACTATTGGCTTGAGTCTGACCCCATTACTGGATAGTAAGAAAAAGCGGTTAATTGGTTACCATGAAGTTGGGCACGCTCTACTGATGACTCTGCTGAAAAATTCTGACCCTTTGAATAAGGTAACTATTATTCCTCGTTCTGGTGGAGTCGGTGGTTTTGCTCAACCTGTATTAGATGAAGGAATGGTTGACAGTGGTCTATATACCAAAGGTTGGTTAATTGACCGAATCACAATTTCTCTCGGTGGACGAGCTGCAGAGGACGAGATTTTTGGCTCGTCGGAAGTTACGGTGGGAGCTGCTAACGATATTAGAAATGTAGCTAATTTAGCCCGTGAGATGGTAACTCGCTACGGAATGTCTGACTTGGGGCCACTGGCTTTGGAAAAACCGAGTGGCGAGGTGTTTTTGGGTCGTGGTTGGCAGTCACAGTTGGAATATTCTGAGGAAGTGGCTACTAAGATTGACCATCAGGTAAGAGCAATAGCTTTTCATTGTTATGAGGAAGCTCGCCAAATTATCAGAGAAAATCGTGCTTTGATGGATCGACTTGTGGATTTGTTGCTCGAGAAGGAGACTATTGAGGGTGATGAATTTAGGCAAATCGTGTCTGAATACACAGTATTGCCTGAGAAACAGTTAATATCTATTAATTTAGAAAAGAACGGTTAAGGTACTCAGGGTTTAAACATCGTTGACTATTCCCCGGACTACAGTCACGGGGATTTTAAGTTGATATAGCACTACGCACATAGGGCGCAGACATTTATAAATGCTCAAACTCACTCAGGGATTACTTCTGATTTCTGACTTGCGCTCTTATGTCGGACAAGTAATATTAACTCCTCTGAGAAATTGATATCTGATATCAAGTACGGATAAGTTATGAAAAAAACTTTCTCCTTCTTCCTTCCCTCCTGACTCCTGTAGGGGTAATTCATGAATTACCCCTACAGCAGAATTACCCCTACAGCAGAATTACCCCTACAGCAGAATTACCCCTACAGCAGAATTACCCCTACAGCAGAAT
>JBARXI010000175.1:0-6963 GCA_049647275.1 Microcoleaceae cyanobacterium | reverse complement strand
AGAAACGAAACGAATTACTGGTATTACTGATAAACAGTTAACAAAATTAGTTGAAAATGCTCAAAAAGTAGATGTAGAAAAAAGAAAAGTAAAAGCTCAAAATGAAAAAGGATTAATCAAATCAGGTAGCTTTGGTTGCTTGCCATCAAAGTCTAGTTTGGCACTGGTTTCGTCCGATGCTCCGTAGTAGCCGAGGCAATATCCCATTTTGTAATTCTCCTAACGAATTGTAGTAATTTTTGAATTTAGTTACAACAATTGAAAAGGCTTATTTAGTCTAGTTTTTGCCTACTTATTGATTGTTTTTATTTGATTAGGTCTAGAAAATTCTGCACTGAGTCTATAGGATGTGCTTTCTTAAATTCGACATCCCAATAATCAATTTCTCCATCTGGTGATGGTATGAAATCATATTGCATTAATATTGCTGACTGTGATTCTAAGATTAAGTCGAAGTTTGATTGCTCGGTGTCAAAAGTGTAGATAGTAGCTCCTGTTAGCTGTTCTATTTCCACGTCGTACCCAAAGTCTGGATGTTGCAGAAGTTCCTGGAGCTGTTCTAACAGACCTGGTGATGTTGCTATTTGTTGTGTCATTGTTGCCCCCTACTCCGTAATCATTGCAACGAACTGGGGTAACATTACGATTTCTACCTCAATTTCTTCACCGAGTCTACCGTCGTGGAGGTATTGTTGTTTGAGCAAAATAACGCGACCATCATCATGCAGTGAGACTTGATAATGGTATCGCCTGGAATCCCAGAGCAAATATTCGCAGTGATCCAATTCTTGGTAATCTGAGCTTACTTCATGTGGCCATTGCGAAACGAGCCACTTAATATCAGCCTTGAGTAAACCATCAACTTGACGTTGTGGCCTTAAGATCGCTAATGTCATTGTTATCTCCTTAGTTATTCGTAGTAACTTTGGGGCTAGGGGTGTTGCCGGAGTACCAGTCCTGCTTCATCCCGACTACCTGAAAAGTTTTTCTACACGCTACAACCTTCTTATATAGTTCATCAGAGCTGCTTAGTCCTTCACTCAAAAGCGGTTGTTTTTTGTGTATACTAATAATATACTAAGTATCTAGTATATTGTCAACTTAGTTTATAAAAAATATGCCAAAAGGAAAACAATGGCCAATAGGGCTCCCACCATTCCATGAACAATGGTTGTTGTGGTGGGCATGGTGCAAGGGGACATCCAAAACTGCTTTATCTCAAAATATCATCCAAGCTAGGATAGAGGCCAATAGAGCTGACATCGAAATAATGCTACAGCAGCAGGCAAAAGACTGGAACATGAGTCTAGATGAGACTAAAGCTAAGATTTTAGAGCTAATGAAGTATGAGCCACCTAGTGAATTTTCTCCAGATAACGATTAAAATAACCACCCAACAGAAAGGGCTAGGGCTTGTAGCTCTCCTGCTAAAATAGCCATTCCTGAACCAAGGAATGGCTATTAACAATCAAATACTTGAGTAGTTCTTATTGGCAACCCCTAAGCTGAAGCTCTCATTTTGCTTGGGTTTTGTTATAAAATATTTTAGTTTATTCAGATCAAGAGTCTTACACAGAAAATCGCGCGTTTGTTTGGCGACAGCTCGCGATTTCCTGCCCCAAAGACTCCGACCACACGCAGACCAAGCGGGAGGTCAGTACAAGTAGACCCCATGAAAGGCCTACTCTCATTGTACGACATTTTTGCAAATTTGAGCATCTATATTCTGAATCCAGGGCGATGTTAACGTCAATTCCTACGGTAAAGAAATCAGCAAAAAGTCAAACCTCACTTGGTCTACTCTCAACAAAAGTAGGCCACCATGAAAATAAATCAAACCCATTGGGATGAGTGGACAATATTTAATACTCACCCCAGAGCATCAGAAATAGCAAGCGGGTTAGATACCATCCCTGAAAACTGGGCGTTAACTCCGGTACGAGAGAAACGGCCCTACAGAAGCAACTGGCAACATGAAGACCCAGTAAACAGAGAAGCGATCGCCCACAACATCCTCCTGGGCCAAGAATTAATCAGCAAAAAAGGCAAGCCATACACAGCTTATGACTCTGGGTATGGGGTAAGACTAGGAGAAATATCCGGCGGTTTGTTGGCCATAGACGTAGATGGTGCCAGCGCCGAACCTATCCTCAAAGCCATAAGTCCCGAACTGCCCCTAACTGTAAGTTGGTCATCTGGTAAAGCTGGTAGGTATCAATTAGCTTTTCAAATACCTCCAGAATATAGAGAGCAACTAGCCAACTTCACACGAGCAGTTATCCGTGAGTGGGGTGAAATAAAATGTGATGAAAACGAGCTTTTAGAATTTCGTTATAACTTATGTCAATCTGTACTCCCTCCCTCCTATCACCCATCAACTGGTAAATATATTTGGGTAAATTCTCCAGATGACACAGAAGTAGCGTACGCTCCCCAATCAATATTAGATTTACTCTTAGAACTAGCGGACAAAGAAGTAAGGGTCACCAGAGAAGCTGAGGCGAAAAAAGCTGAGAGGGCTAAGTATTTAGAGCAAAGGAAAGCTGAGAGAAAAGAAAATCCTAGCTTAAGTACGGCTGATAGCCTAGCAGATATCCTAGAGCTAGATATCCTACCACGCCTCCAAACTGAGGATATATACAACTGGAGCGGACACAACTTTAAGAAACATGGTAAAAAATTAGTCGGCTTTTGCCCACAACACGGCGGTAGTAGCGGTACAGCATTCCAAGTAAACCCTAGTGATAATTCCTGGTATTGTCACGGGTGCCAGGAAGGTGGCCATGGCATTCAATATCGGCATTTTGTTAATGGTGGCCACGGCACACCTAAAGGAAAAGATTTTATCGCGCTCGTTGGAGAGTTAGCTGATGATGCGGGTGTAACTTTGCCAGAGTGGCAGCCATCATCTCCTAAATGGGTAGCTCGGCGTGTAGATGGAATTCACAAATTTGCTAACGACATTAAAAAGAGAATCACACCCGTTACCCCCACCGAACCTACCACCATAAGTTTTTGCCAAAAACCAACGCAGCAACTAGCCAATAAATTAGGAGAAACATTAATCCGATGCAATGAGAACGGCGACTTCCTATTTAACGAACGCGGTTTGCTGAAAATACTAGAAAACCACGACAAATCTATACCACTAAGACTTTATCCAGAAGTAGGATACCAAGGCAAACCAAAACTCAAACAATACTTCAAACTACAATCATTCCTGATTCAAAAAGGATATGAACTAGAAATTGGCTGGTGGGAACAATGGCACAAACACTCAATTTCTATAGAAGATTGCCTGGTAGAT
This sequence comes from Microcoleaceae cyanobacterium, assembly GCA_049647275.1. Taxonomy (GTDB): domain Bacteria; phylum Cyanobacteriota; class Cyanobacteriia; order Cyanobacteriales; family Microcoleaceae; genus JASJEE01. The sequence continues at coordinate 3,656 of JBARXI010000175.1, read as the reverse complement.
GATATTAAATATATTTCCTGGCAGGAATTCAAACATAATAACCGCTATAGCAAGCTCTGCTATAAGGAATCTAAGAAATTTACCCCTACTAAAGAATTTAGCGATCGCTATCTAGACGGAGAAGCGATCGCCAAAATGATAACCCCCCGCAGTCTCACCGGGATTAATGCCCCAATGGGAGCAGGAAAAACCACAAGTGTAGCAGAAATGCTCAAACTACACGGCACCCGCGATGCTTTTCTCAAAACCTTAGAAAAGCAAATACACCAGCAAAAAATTCATCTAAAAGTAGCAGAATCAGAACTCAAAAACTGCACCCTATTTGAGACTTCTAAATTAGAAACATTGCAAGCCAAAGTCGAAAAACTAAGAGCCGAACTAGAAGAAACTACCAAGCAATTAGAAACCGAAAAAACCTTATCCTTAATCAGTGCTAATAAAGGAGCCTTCCTAATAGCACACCGGAATAACCTACTACTACAAAACAAAGAAAAATTAGGATTTCTTCACCTACGCTTTGACGAAGCCTATCACAAAGCCTACGACCCCAAATCATGGCTAGCATTCTGTATAGACTCCATCTGTAAACTAGACTACGAATGCCTAGAAAACAGAATAGTTTTCCTAGACGAAATCTCCAACTTAATCCCACATTTCCTAGCAGGCTCCACCTGTAGAAAATTCCGGCGTGAAATCTTAGACAAATTTGTTTATCTACTAAAACACGCCCATGCCGTAGTCATAATGGATGCCAACCTCAAAGACTGGGAATTTAACTACATCAAAGAACTAGGTAACTTTGACAACTGCAACAAACTAGCAAACCTCTACCAAAAACAACCATTAAACATCACATTTTACGAAGGAACAATAGACGAAAAAGGCATCATCAGAACCAATGACTTTGAAACCTTAATACAACAAATATTAACCGACTACGGACTAGGAGAAACCTTAATAATCCCCTGCGATAGTCAGAAAAAATGTGAATACTTACATGAATACTTAGGAGGGAAAGAAAACCCAGAAATAATTAGAATTGACTCTTCAACTATTACCCTAGAACATGCCTCAGCTTTCATCTCAGCACCTAACGAAGAGCTTAAGAAAAAAGGATATAAAGTATTAATTTACTCACCATCAATGGATAGCGGAGTAAGTATTGAATTGATTGATTATTTCACAAAAGGTTACTCAATCAATACAGTATTAGGAGCCGAAGCCTTCTCACAACTACCAGGAAGACTACGCGATAACATACCGTGGGTTCATTGGAGCAAAACCTTTATCGCTAAAAACGATGAACTTGCCCACACAGACCCCACAAAAGTAGAAGAAAATATCCGAGCCAACGCCTATGATGACATGGCATTAGCGATGGAGAAAATCGAAGAAGGTAAACAATTAATTAGAGAAGGACATCAGCTTTTAGAACGAAGCAACGACATTCACCTGGCAACTTACTGCAAAGTAGAAGCCCAGGAGAATTATGAACACAAAAACTTGAGAGAAACCTACTACGAGAAACTTCTAGAAGACGGACACAACATCACAAAAATCTTAGTACCCAAGCTTGACAAATCAGCACAATGGCAACAAGCGAAAGAAGATGTAGTCAAGAGAAACTCCGAACAGATTTTCTACGCAGAAGATATTAACTTAATCGAAGCAGAGAAAATATTCCAGGAACTTAACGCCAATATCGACAAACAACGAGCAGCCAAAAAAGCCATGCTGACAAAAGTAAGATTACCAGGCTTAACAGATACCGAAATATGGCATCCAGCCCTATTAGCATTCCTAGACTATTCTGACCGAAATTGTATCAGCAGACTAGAGCTGCGACACCTATTAAACAACCCAGAATTAGAGCTGTGCCGACAGTCAGCTTGGTACCACAATCTTAATCTAGGGGCCAACAACGGAAAAATCATGTTGCAGGACTTTCGCTCGCCTCAACTAAAAGCTCGGATGCTGCGGGATATAGGGCTATTAGACTTCCTGGACTCACCCAACAGATTCTACGATGGAGACTCCCCAGAAATCCAAGCCTTAATCCGTCGGGCTAACCATTGGAGGAGACAAAAGTACTTAGGGCGACGGGGTAACATTCCTGCCATGAAATATGTAAACAAAATCCTAGCGAGAGTAGGGTATAAATTTGTAGCCAAAAAACACAACGGAAAGAGAATGTATCGGATAGCCGATATGTATGAGGAGATTAACGTTGCTGTTTATGACCAAAAGCTAAAGTTAACAAAAGCTTTAACCCCGATAATAGCCTCAAAATATGAATCTCAACTAGAAAAGGCTGAAAGCTATATACAGGAAGTAACACAGGTAGGTACAGAACAGCCTAATATATCTATTCAGGTCTGTTATGTACCAAAAAGTGAATCCTATAGAGAGCCTAACGTTGGGATAAAAATTACCAACCCATTAGATTTATATCAGCCACCCCCAGATACTCCGCTGGGAGATTTAACCATATATGAAAATGATCTACTAGACTTTGCGGGCGACCTAGAAATCCTAATCGCTCTTCCACCAGTACAACAGCCAGACCTCACTCCTTTAGAGGCTTTCAAGTATAAAGTGCAAACTTTTGGCTGGAATGTAATTAAAGAAGCAGCTAAACATAGCGAAGCCTTAGCAGATAAGGTGATTAGCTTTGTAGAGCAACTCATCGATAGTGGGGAGTGGCATTTTGCGCCTGGGTAGGTTCTACTTTTCAGTCTCTTGACGGATTCAATAATTCAATCCACCCTCTGCCTATTATTGATTGATTAGGTAGTAAATTTTTCTTGGCTTGCTCTAATTTTTTAAGAGTAATTGTTTCTAAGTTATCGCCTTCAATAAGTTCGTCATCAACGTTATTGTAAGCATCATTTTCATTACACGTTATGATGACTTCAAAATCTACTCCTAACACATCAAAAATAGCTTGTTCTATTCTATCTTTCCTCGCTTCTCCCAAACGTGCTACCTTTTCATATCTAAAATAAATTACTGCGATGTCACTATCAAAATCTAGTTTAGTTAATGGCGTAGATCGAAGGTTCGTGCAACCAGGTGCAGCGTTGTAAAGTTTTGTAACAGTCAGTAGTTTTGGAACGAAAATGTACGCTAAGGCGGAAAAGCCCATAGTGGTACTTAGACATTTTCTGGTCAAAAAATGCCTGAAAGTCAGTCTAGGTAAGGGAATTACGTCAATTCCCTAAAAAGGCCTGGAACCCTTGGCAGTTAAGGATTTATACCTTTTTGACGTGAAACTCTCTACCTGTATATATTTGAGGCTATTTAATGACTTTATTTTGTGTAAGTCCCACTAATCAACTCTTTCCTTACTTTTTTAGCAAACTCTACTTTAGTGGGGTTTATTCTTTTGAGAGAATATGTTATGAATTTAAGTCGAAGCAAGTCATATTAATTAACTTTTTGAAAAATAATATAAATTAGAGTTGTTGGGAAATAACTTAGGTTAGGAAAAAACGAAAATGAAAACAGATATATTTGTTAGTGATTTTATTATTTATGCTGCCATCAGATATAAGTTCCATAATCCAGTTGCTGTTAGCATTAATTTGTCATCAAAATCATCCTTGTGATTACGGTAAATCTGATTGACAGCTCCATAGCGTTTGACACCCGCGAAA
>JBARXI010000174.1:0-19742 GCA_049647275.1 Microcoleaceae cyanobacterium | reverse complement strand
TTGAGCTGCTGAACCATGTTGACTCATGCAAATGTTTAGTTTATCCATTTATCTAATATAATTTCATTTATCTAATATAATTTCCTCCCTCCAGGGGAGCTGCGCTAACGGTTAAATACTTATAAATAACTTGAGCGAGGAGTCAGGAGTTAGTATTCAGGAGGGAGAAGAAGGGAAGAGTAGAAAAAAGTTTTATTATACCTAATTATCCGCACATGATGTTACTTGCTAATAAGGATTATCTGTATATAAATTATTAGGGCAAAATTTAGCTTTTATGAAAATACGAACTTGAATTTTACAAGATAAAAAAATACTCTTATGGCTTTATCTATGAGTCAATTTTATGCTATTTTTTTAACTATGGCTCAACTTCATTTAATTAACTTTGGTGGAGATAATTTACTGAAAAAACGCCGGATGTAATAGTATAATAAATTAGTAATTTTTTTTTGTAATATAGATATTTTTTATATCATGTCTGGATAATTAGCGAAAAAAACTTTCTCCTTTTCCTCCTCTTTCTTCTTCTTTCTTTACCTCCTGATTTCTGAATCCTTATTCCTCCGTAGTTTATTTATAAGTATTCAACCGGACATGATATTAGTCGAAGCTAATATTTTTTAATACTGCTACTAGTTGCTGAAGATGAGTTGTTTGATGGGTAGCCATTAAGGAAATACGAATTCGACTAATATTCACTGTGGGAGGGCGAATAGCCGGAGCAAATATTCCTCTTTGTTTTAACTTTTCTCCTACCTCTAATGCTTCGGCTGAATTTTTCAGTGGAAAGCAAATAATTGGCGATTGGTAGTTTTTTATAATTTCTTTTTCTTCGCTTTTTTGCAGATTTTCATTTTTTAGTAAATTAGTTAGAATATTTAAGTTTTGCCAGAGTTTCTGGCGAAGTTCTGGTTCTTGTTTTATAATTTTTATTGCTGTTAAAGCGGCGGCTGTATCGGCAGGAGTTAAACCTGTGGTATATATCCAACTTGCTGCTCTGTTTTTGATAAATTCTACTAAACTTTTTGACCCTGCGACATAGCCTCCTAAACTTCCTAATGCTTTGCTGAGAGTACCAATTTGAATTAATTGTTTCCCCGTACAGCCAAAATGTTCGACACAACCTCCTCCATTTATGCCAAAAACTCCTGTAGCGTGAGCTTCATCTACTAAGAGCATACTGTTATATTTATCTGCCAATTTTAATAGGGATGGTAATTTACATAAGTCTCCATCCATGCTAAAAACACTGTCTGTTATGATTAAACTACGACGATAATTATTCCTATATTTTTCTACTTTATTAGTCAAATCTTCAATATTATTGTGGTCATATTCAATAATTTCTGCACCACTAAGAATAGCTCCATTTTTGAGGCTAGAATGATTATATTTGTCTGATAAAATTAGGTCTCTTTTGCTGACTACTGTAGATATTACTCCAATATTTGCTAAATATCCAGAGCTAAATACTAAGGCTGCTTCTGTTTGTTTTAGATTGGCTATTGCTTGTTCTAATTGTTGGTGTAATTCCCGATGACCTGTTAATAACCGGGAGCCAGTGCTACCTGTACCAAATTCTTTTGTGGCTGCGATCGCTGCTTCTATTAGGCGTTTGTCTCCTGCTAATCCTAAATAATCATTACTTGCAAAATTTATTAGTTGTTTTCCTTCTAATTTTATGATTGCACCGGGCAGACTTTCAATAGTTTTAACTGAGCGATACCAGTTAGCTTTTTGTATTGTTGATAGGGACTGCTCTATCCAAATATAGGGACTATTTGACATTATTCAGTTATCTATATTTTTTGCTCTTAACTGTTATCTTTGTTTCTGATTTCTGCATTTTTACCTTTAATCGGAGGTATTTGTTCAACCAGCCCCATTTCAAATGCCACATCGGGTAATTCCCCTGCTATATATTTTCCTGGTTCAAATATTTTACTAGGGGTAAAACATACTTGTTTGAGTTGAACTATTTCACTAGGAACAAACTTTCTCCGCCACATTTTTCGCTCTATTCCCATAATTTATTATCTTCTCTCAAATCATACATACTTGTTTGAGTTGAATTATTTCACTAGGAACAAACATTCCCCGCCACATTTTTCGCTCTATTCCCATAATTTATTCTCTGCTCTCAAATCATACATTTATTGAGTTGATATTAAGACTTAAATATTTTCATCTTATCACTTTATATCCTTTCATGTCATCAGTTTTACTACTTTGATTATAGAAGAAAGCTTGATTGGCAATTATCTATCAACCATTTCTGATTTTTAGATTAATTTGAGCTAAATAAGTAGGCAATTATGCAAGTCTTTGCTATAATAGGGAAACTGTCTAAAAAAAAGCACCATGAATCAAAGAGTGCTAGAACGGATACAAAATTCCGTTTTGTTATTTATTTAGTGAGGTTATAATGGCTAAACGCCGCAATCCAAAAAAAGAAAAAGCACAACGTAATCAAGCTTACGCGCGGAAGTTTCGTAAAAGAAAGAATACAGGTTTTTTCTCGAAGCGATATTCATCAAAGTCTAGATCTGACAGTGACAATAATGGCAAAACTGATGAAGAAAATTCTAATTCACAAGAAAATTTGGCACAGTAAATTTTGTTAGTATTCAAAGTTCACGCAGCATAAATTTTGAAATCAAAAATCTAGATTTGAGTTGAGTTGTTCATTCTCGAATCTAGATTTTTACATTAATTAAATCAAATCAATTAAATTTCTGTCTAGCTGTGGCAATTTCTGTTTTTACTTGTTCAAAACCTGTACCACCATAACTATTACGTGCAGATACTACTTGGTAAGGAGCGATCGCTTCATAAATATCGCTTTCAAAGGCTGGGTGTAATTCTTTCCATTCCTGTAGGGTTAGGTCTTTCAAAAGTTTGCCCGCAGAAACACAAGTTCTAACTACTTTACCAACTAAATTATAAGCTTCTCGAAAAGGCACTCCACGAGCTGCCAAATAATCAGCCACATCTGTAGCATTAGAAAAATCTGATGCTACTGCTTCTGCTAGACGCTCGCTCTTAAATTTCAATCCTTCTTCAAGTAAAATTGTCATTGCTTCCAAGCAACTTTTCACAGTTTTCACACTGTCAAATAATGCCTCTTTATCTTCTTGCAAATCTTTATTATATGCCAGTGGTAAGCCCTTCATAACTACTAACATACCGTGCAAATGACCGAATACTCTACCTGTTTTTCCTCTCACTAACTCTGGTACATCAGGATTTTTCTTTTGAGGCATAATACTAGAACCTGTAGCACAACTATCAGTTAAAGCAATAAACCCAAATTCTTCAGATGACCATAAAATTATTTCCTCTGCCAAACGACTTAAATGCACCATAATTATGCTAGATGCACAGAGAAATTCTATAGCAAAATCTCGGTCACTTACCCCATCTAAGCTGTTAGAATAAGGCTTCTCAAATTTCAATAATTCAGCAGTATAATGTCTATCGATAGGAAAAGTCGTACCCGCTAAAGCACCACAACCGAGAGGAGAAATATTTACCCGTCGAGCAACATCTCCCAAACGTTCTAAGTCTCTCTCCGCCATCTGAAAATAAGCTAAAAGATGATGAGCCAAACTCACAGGTTGTGCCCTTTGTAAGTGAGTATAACCAGGAATTAAAGTTTCAATATTAGACTCAGCTAACTCCAATAAAACTTTTTGAAAATCTTTTAATAAAATTTTAATTTGTTCAATTTGTTCTCGGAGATAAAGACGAGTATCAGTACCTACTTGGTCATTTCTTGACCTAGCCGTATGGAGTTTTTTACCCACATCCCCACAAATTTCTGTGAGTCTTTTTTCTACAGCAAAGTGAACATCTTCAGCATCTACACCAGGCTGAAATTTTCCCTCTTGGTATTCCTGACGAATTTGTTCCAAACCCGCCACTAACTTATCACCTTCATCTAGTGAAATAATACCTGTCTTAGCCAACATTTTTGTGTGAGCTACCGAACCATTAATATCATGCTCAATTAATTCAATATCAAAACTAATACTGGCATTAAATTTAGCAATAGTAGGATGCAGTGCCTTTTCAAATCTCTGGCTCCAAGTTTGTTTTTCTTGCGTCATTTTTTAGCTATTTTCTGTTTAACTCTTGATCATAGTTAGTAATTATGGCAAAATACTTTTAACCATCCAGCCAACTACCAAACCAACTAATAATGCCCATACTTGACCACATTCAATAAAATTGTTCCAAGCTTTTTGCACATCAGACCATAAGTTTACATCAACTTGTTGAGCAAACAGTTGCCAACTATACAATGCTTTCCAGAGCAATAAATCTGAAATATTACTGTTATTTGTAGTTAGATTGAAATTTGATATTGTTGTAGCAATTAGATTAGCAATCATTTTTATCTTCTCCTTTGGTAGATTTTACTCTCATAACAACCAGAGTCATATCATCTGGATTATTATTTCCTTCACCAACGAATTGTTTTACTTGAGCATATAGGTAATCTAGTATTTCCTGGGGTTGTTGATAATTCTGACAAGCAAATTTAAAAGCTTCGCTCAACTTAATCTCATCATAACGATCGCCATTTTTGTTAGCAGCATCCGTAAACCCATCTGTATAATAAATAATTGTGTCTCCTGGCTGAAGTTGCACCTGTGCATCGTGATAGTCGGTATCTACCTCCAAACCAACTAGCATTCCCAAAGTATCTAACTGCACAATAGAATTTTTAGCTGCTTGCCACAACATTGGTGGATGATGAGCTGCGTTACTATAGGATAAGATGCGAGTTTCTGGATCGTACTCAGAATAGAATAAGGTGACGAACCTGTGAGAAATTTCTAGGTCAGCATACATTACCTGGTTGAGGTGATGTAAAACTCGTGCTGGTGAGTGGCGGTTTAATACCTCTGCTCTGAGCATTCCTCTAGTCATGGTCATAATTAAACCAGCAGGTACTCCTTTTCCCATCACATCTCCAATCACAATACTCCAACGACAAGGTTGCTGTTTGTCTTTATTCTTGGAGTTTACCTGGTCGTAGTTGGAAGGGATAAAGTCGTAGTAATCTCCTCCGACCCGGTTTGCTGTTTGACAACGAGCTGCTAGAGCAATGCCCGGAATTTTTGGACATTCTGGTGGTAACAGTCGCAGTTGAATTTCTGCCCCTATTTCCAGCTCTCGGTCCAAACGTTCTTTTTCTCGTAAAGAAGTAGCTAGTTCGTCGTTAGCGATCGCCACTGCTGTTTGATCTGCCACTAACCGGATTAATTTCTGTCTTCCTGGTGTCCAAACATATTCGGGATCGTGACTGAATACATACAAACGACCTCGCTCTGAGTTTTTAATCAAAATTGATGTTCCAAATAATTGAACATCATTTCCTAAATAGTTACTAACTTGATAGTCAAGACTAGCGGTTTGAATAGAAGTTTCTTGAAGTTCTTCTGGTAAAGTTGTTTCAGTAATAACTTGCCGAGTTGCTATTTCCAGTGCTTGCCTAATATCCTTACACTGGCGACCTTCTTGGCAGTGGAGTTGTTGAAACCTTACTTGACCATTTGGTTTGAATAATACCAGTGCTCCACCATCGGCATCGGTTACCCGACAGGCCATTAGTGGAATCAATTCTAAAAACTGATTTAGATTATTGAAGCTACGTAAAGCAAATCCTAGAGAACTTAATAAATCATTAACATTTTGTTGTTCTCTATATAAACGGGCCACAAGTTCTTTCAGAGCAAGTACAGGTGTTGTTGGGGTTTCACTGGCGGTACGGTCAGTGGGTTCAGGAGAGTTTCGATACACAGGCACTAAAGTCATAAACTTTTTTGATAGGTGGATTTATTAAAGTTTATTGATAATTTCGAATTTTTAACACATTTTTAGCTTAAATTTCGGCAGATTTTGGATAATACATTTGCTGCTTTCTTGTCTGCGGAATCATTTACCTAAATGTTTCGGTCTGAAATATTCAGTTGGAGGCCATCATTCTGATTAATAGCCGATCGTATTGTGATTTGGAATTGCGTTAGAGAAAACTTTATTGGACAAAATTGTTGTATTCACTGAATTTAATTTATATTTTCTTTTATAAAGTTGCGACCTTAGGAAAAACACTGATTATGGTTAAATTACCCAATTAATAAATTTTCCTAAAATTAATTTTATGGGTTTAAGAGTGTTTAATTGATCATGTTTTACCAAGGAGTTTTATCGATCCCTATGACAAAAGGTCTAGCTTTTGAGGAGGGAGGAAAATTATCTCTTGTCATTGAAAGCTATATCAACTTGAGTTTATTTATTTCTTATACTTTCCAATACCGAAGAATATATTTTTGGGCGAACAAGATCGGCAGGTTGATTTTAATATTTTAGATCGCTAATCAACAGTTTCAACTATGGATGTAAGTAGCCCCGCGTAATTAAATGTCACTATGTCCGAAGTGACTTGAACGCAGTGGAAGGTTTGCTCCGCATTCGGTAAGGGAAGCAATTTCTTGGGTTTTAACTGGTTTACATTTTGTTAAATACTGAGGTTTATTCCTGCCTACCTACTTAGATGATCGAAAATAGTCAGCCACAAATCCCAAATTATTTAATATAAAATTATATTCCTCGATCTGGCAACCAATAAAAAAATTCTCAATTTCTACAGGAATAGAAAAATTAAATAGCCTGATGTTCTCACCCAAATTCCCGACCGGAAAAACCCATCCGTTGCCTTTGATGGTAAAAGCTGTAAATATTTAACCTTACCGTCACCAGAATTCTCATGCTATAAAGAACCTGTTGCTGACGCAAAGCTGAGGCTTTTTCCTAGTAGTCTGTCAAGATCCCGTATTAGGGGTAGCAAATCCCAAAAAGCATTACCCCATGCGGCACGCGCCTGCAAAAATCTATCCATCATTTCAAGGTTGACAGACTACTAGGTCATTTCAGTTATCAGTTAACAGTTATCAGTTATCAGTTAACAGTACCTCCTACTTAAGTAGGAGGCAAGAAAATACTTAACTTTCTTTTCTCTTGGTCATGCTGCGCAAATAGCGGAGCATTAACATTTGCTTCTGCATGACCTTAGCGCAGCACCGACCCAGGAGATAGGATAGTTGTGCGCCAGCAAAACCGCTGCTGCCAACATCAAAGGCGATGGGATAAATTCCGGATTATATTTTTTATATAATTTAAAGAATTTTCTGGAATTCTAGCTCTAAGCCCAATAAGCAAGAGTCTAGATAAAAATTTAGCCTGACCGAAGATGAGTTTCTATCTGTGGACGCTTTATTTGTAAGACCGAGATAGTTTTGGGATTCTGGAGCCATTGGGGGTTGAAGCCGAATATATTATTGCACCATAAGCAACAGCTTTAGCTTTCTAGTTAGATTTTTGGGTAGTTCACCCACCTAAAAGAGCTTCAACAAATTCGTAGCTGGAAAATGGACGGAGGTCTTCTATACTTTCTCCCACACCAATAAAGCGGATAGGTAAACCTAGCTCCTTTACAACAGCTAGTGCAACACCACCTTTAGCAGTTCCGTCGAGTTTTGTCAATACTACTCCACTAAGTTTCGCAGCTTTTGAAAAAACTTCTGCTTGCCGTAAACCATTTTGCCCAAGTGTAGCATCCAATACCAGTAGAGATTCTACTACTGCATCTGGGGCTTTTTTATCTATGATGCGACGAATTTTACTTAGTTCGTCCATCAAATTTTTCTTGTTTTGCAGTCTTCCGGCCGTGTCTACTATCAATAATTCTGTATTTCTGGCTTGAGCTGCGACTATACCATCAAATACTACAGCTGCAGGGTCTGTATTTTTGCCAGGATTTGCAATTACTTCTATCCCACTACGTTCTCCCCAAATTTTTAACTGTTCCACAGCGGCAGCTCGAAATGTATCTGCTCCTGCAATTAAACATCTATAATCTGACTTGGCAGCTAAATGAGCAATTTTGCCTATCGTTGTAGTTTTACCAGCCCCATTCACACCAGTCATAATCCAAATATTTAGGGTATCCTTTTCTGGGACAAAAGTGAGGTTATATGCAGGAGTAGTTACTCCTGCATCTTGGAAGGGCTTATCTAGAATCTCTCGTAAGATTTTTTTGAGATAGGCGATCGCTTCTTCTGGAGGTAAGACTTCTTGGCGTAGTTTCTCTTGTAAGGTTTCTATAATATAGTCTGTTGCTTTAATACCAACGTCTGCTTGCAGTAACAGCGACTCAATTTCCATTACCGCATCTTGATTTAGTGGCCCTTGGCCTACTATTGCTCTCAATTGATTGAGTAAGTTACGTCGAGTTCTATCTAGGCCACGTCGTAATTTTTTCAGCCAAGAAATTTCTTCAATGGAAACTCGATCGGGGCGACGTCCTTGAGCTGCTAAAATTTCTGCTGACCATAGAAATGCTTCATCCAATATCATCGGATCTATTTCTACTTCTGGTTCAGTTTCTCCGATTTTTGTCTGTGCAGTTTCTAGTTCAGGCTCTTCTATGGCTGTTTCTTTGAGACGTTCTACTCTTGCTTGTCTTTCTGCTTGAGCTTTTGCCCAAAAGGGTAGTTGTTCAGATTCTTGATTTTCTGGAACTGTTTGTTCTACTGTTGTAGCTGTATCTACTTTTATTTCTGTTTCAGTGGGTTGTGTTTCGACTGGGGTAGTTTCTTCTAAAGTTGGATCTGATTCTACTTTTTTTATTTCTGCTGGCTCAGTTTCTCTTAATTCAACTTTTGTAATATCTTCTGCCACTGGTTGAGCTTCTGGTATAGTCGGCTCAACTTCTGTTTCTGTTTTGACTGGTTTAGTTTCAGATTTTTCGTCTGTTTCTGTGTCAGTTGTTTGAAGTTCTTGTGACTCAGTTTTTTTCTGTTTTTGAATATTTTTGTAGGCTGATTTTGCCCAATTCAGATATTCTTCTGTGGACTGTGTAGATTGTTCGGTCGATTTTTGTGGTTGTGAGGAGCTAGCATCTTTGACCTGTTCTTTTTCAGGTTCAGGAGTTGGCTTTGGGGTTTTGTCTGAGCTTTCTTCATACTGACGACGGAACCAATTAAAAACCATATTAATTTTTAGATATTATTATTTTTAATACTCTATTTTACCGAATAATTAAGGTTTAAAGCCTCTCATTAGCAAGGAGAAACAAGAAAAAATTTTCCTTTTATTCAACCCTCTTTTTTTCAGGGAGAGGTAATTATCAATTATCCATTATCAATTATCAATTATTGAAGCAAAGCTATATTCAAATATAGCCCCTTAAACCAGATTAATTTTATTCAATACTCTTCGCAATACACCATTTATAAATCGATACCCATCTTCACCACTGTAACGTTTGGCTAATTCTACAGCTTCATTAATTGCTACTTGTTCTTGAATGCCGATAAATATCATTTCCGCTACAGCAATTCTTAAGATGTCTAGATCGATTCTAGGTAAACGCTCTATTTGCCAATCTACTATTGATTCTCTCAGTAATTTATCAATTTCTTCTTTATGGTCATTAACTTTTGTCAGAATTTCTATGGTGTAGTTGCGAACTTCCGATTGATTGGTTAGTTGAATAAGTTCTGGTAATTCTACTGCTGTGCCAATGCGATTTATGGCTGTTTGGCTCAGTTGTATGGCCTCATGTACCATTGCTCTGGCATCTTTAAGATTGGTGGCACTAATTTGACTGCTAAGAAGGCGATCGCTCCCTCTCTGTAATTCGGATGCCGCAGTTTCCAAAGTATCTTGGACTTCCGTTCTGAGAGTCCGAACTGCTGCCATTACTACTTCTGGGAGTAGTTTATTTTCTAAACGCTCTGGATTTTTTGATAACTGGCTTAGACCAAGCAAAGCTAGTTCGCGGGCTGTTGAGCGGGGAGATTTTTTCATACTTTTATCAAATTTTTTATTATAACTTAATCAATCTTCTTTTGGTGGAACTGGCTGATATTTTTCCTTATCTAAAAGTATAGAATTTGCTTGATTGTTCGAGATTTTTTCTTCACGAACTTCTATTGATGGGTTAGGATTTACTATTCCACCAGATACTAAAACTTTAAAAGCATCTTCAACTGACATGGAAACATTCACCACATCTTGTTCTGGTACTATGGCATACCACCCAGATGTAGGGTTTGGGGTAGTGGGAATGAAAAGGCTTAACATTGACTCTTTCATCTGAGGTTGAATTTGACTGCTAACTGCACCAGTGACAAAAGCAATGGCCCAAATTCCCCGGCGTGGATATTCTATAAGCACTACACGGCGAAATTTCTCGTTGGAATCCCTGAGTATAGTTTCTAACAGTTGTTTGAGAGTACGGTAAACTAACCCGGCAAGTGGAATAGCCTGTAGTATACGCTCTCCAACATCTAGCAGCCATCGTCCAGCAATGTTGCGGGCCATTAGACCAATGATTAGGATGCTTAGTAATGGTACAGCTAGTCCCACCAAAAAATTCAGTAGAGCCACTAAAATTGGATGCAGACCATCAAATGGATTGATTTGCTTAGGAATTTTGGTAAGAAAATTGATTACCCACTTTGCGATAGTTATGGTCAGCCATATTGTGGTAGCTAATGGTATTACTACCAGTAAACCTGCTATTAGGTCATTTTTTAAATCTTGCTTTATGCGTTTGAACACCGATAGCACACTTCCTCATAACGGCCAGATCTAAATCGATATAAGCCTGAAACTTTCTACTATATTTTAATTTGAGATTGTAAATAGTTATCGCAATTTTAGTTTGTCTATGTCCTACCTAATTGATAGTTTTTTAAAAATTAGACAAAGCACAAAATTTAAAATATCAGGATGCTTTCTATAAGTTGTCCACAAGAGTAGTTGGACTTCTGATAGTTGCAAATTTCAGGATAATCTAGGATAAGTTTATATGGTAAAACAATTTGTCTGTTTTTCTCAACCCTAAATAGATGGAATTTCAATTAAAAGGGAGATTGAGAGTAATGTCTGTTTTAGAGCGAGAATTAAAATGAGTTAGCTGTTGGAGAGCAACGAGTAAAGTCTTCTAAATATGTGGAAAAGTCTAATTTATTTCACAATAATTATCGAAAATTCCAGCTAAATCTAACCTAGATTTTTCAGTGGCTAAATTTAATAAGTTACATCTGGTGTCTTAATAACTCAGAGATTTTCTGAAGTATTTTGATAAATTAGTAAATTATATGAGTCATTTTCTGATTTATCAAAATACTGTTGAAGAAGTTAAACGAATAGCCAATATTTATGATGTTGTATCAGACAAATTTTTCTTAAATAAATGGGGTGAATATCGTGTGTTATCGTACTATTTTTCTAAATAAAACTTATTCTACGGCAATCCTATTTTATTTGTATATAAAAATCTTACCGCTTTTAAAGAAAAGGAAACAGGCGGGAGTTTCAGTTTTTTTTATCTACTTTTTGATTTGTCACAACCTCTGCGCGGATTGCTATAAGTATTTGAAAAAGTCTAATTTATTTCACAAGCATTTTTAAAAAATTTAGCTGAGTTTAATCTAAACTTTTCAGGATTTTTCAGTTGCTAAAGCCAAGAACTAAAATCAAGTGTATTAATAATTAAGAAAATTCTTAAGTGATTCAAAATTAGTAAATTATATGAGTAATTTTAGGATTCATCAAGATACTGTTGAAGAAGTTAAACAAAGAGCTGATATTTATGATGTTGTATCAGAACAGGTTGTCTTAAAAAAACGGGGTAAAGATTATGTAGGATTATGCCCTTTTCATGAGGAAAAAAGTCCTAGCTTTACTGTGAGTACTACTAAGCAAATGTATTACTGTTTTGGTTGTGGAGCTGGTGGTAATGTGTTGAAGTTTTTGATGGAGGCTGGTAAGTCTTCTTTTAGTGATGTGGTGTTAGATTTAGCCCGACGTTATCAAATACAAATTAAAACTGAATCCCCAGAAAATAGACAAGAGTTTCAACGGCAAATTTCTCTGCGGGAACAACTTTATGAAATTTTAGCAATGGCTAATAGTTTTTATCAACACGCTTTAAAACAACCACAGGGAAAAGTTGCTTTAGAATACTTACAATTTTCACGTCAAATAACAGCAGAAACAATTCAATATTTTCAACTTGGTTATGCTCCAAATGGTTGGGAAACTATTTATGGTTATTTGGTAGAGCAAAAAGGTTTTTCTGTGGAATTAGTGGAGAAGGCGGGGTTGATTTTGCCACGAAAATCTGGTGGTGGTTATTATGATAGATTTCGCGATCGCTTGATGATTCCTATTAATGATGTTCAAGGTAGGATTATTGGTTTTGGTGGGAGAACTATTTCTGATGAAAAACCTAAATATTTGAATTCTCCTGAGACGGAATTATTTGATAAGGGTAAAATTTTGTTTGCTTTGGATCGGGCTAAAACTTCTATTTCTAAACAGGATAAAGCGGTAGTTGTGGAGGGATATTTTGACGCGATTGCTCTCCATGCTGTAGGTATTAATAATGTGGTTGCTTCTTTGGGTACTGCACTAAGTTCGCTTCAAATTAGACAACTTTTACGTTATACGGAATCTAAACAAATTATCTTGAATTTTGATGCAGATAAAGCAGGTATTCAAGCTACTGACCGGGCAATTGGAGAAATAGAAAAGCTAGCTTATAGTGGAGAGGTTCAACTGCGGATACTTAATATTCCTGAAGGTAAAGATGCTGATGAATTTCTCAAAACTTATTCTGCTGAAAAATATCAAGAATTATTGGCGAATTCTCCTTTGTGGATTGATTGGCAGATTGAAAATATAGCAGTTAATAAAAATTTGACTCTGGCAGATGAATATAATAAAGCAAGTCAAGAAATACTGAAAATTTTAACTAAAATAACTAATAATAATCAGCTTACTTATTATCTTCAATATTGTGCCGATTTTTTGAGTCAAGGGGATGCTCGGAGAGTTTCTTTACTGAGAGAAAATTTATTTAGTCAAGTTGTTAGTAATTGGAAACAGTTATTATCTGAGGATGAGTTTTTGTCGGCACCGTTGCTGGTAGCAAAACAGGTAAAATTTTATCGGAAAAATAATAACAGTTTTGCTAAGGATAAAAATAATACTTCCCAAAAAGTTTTATCTCTACCTCCAGAGCGTAGTTTATTGGAAGAAGCGGAGGCTTTATTGTTGCGTATTTATTTGCACTGCCCAGAATATCGTTCAGATGTGAAGGATGCAATGGAGGCTAGAGATTTACAGTTTAGTTTGTCTCATCATCGGTTTTTGTGGCAGCAAATTCTTCATGTAGAAAGTATGTTTGAAAATCAAATTAGTGAGTCAGAGGATTTGATTTCAAAGTTGCAGGATAGTTATTTAGAACATCCAATTCAACTAGCTGAAGTGGAGCATCTATTTTATTTAGATGAAAAGGCAAAAAAAAGTATTTTAAGGGCATTTTTAGGAATTAGAGTTGCAGTAGCGACTATAGAGTTAATTATGCGTCAGAAACGTCGCAGTGCTCTTTTGAGTATGTGGGAAAAAACTGATTTATCTATTAACTCGGAATTGGCGAAAAAGTACCAGGAAAATTTTTATAGTGAGTCGGAATGGATTCAGGAATTGGAGCGATTAAGATATACTACTATTCAAGATTTAATTCAAGTACCTTTGGGAGAATTAAATAACTAAATAATTGCTAAATATAGTGTTTATTTGAAGAATGAGTCAGGAGACATTAACCAGGAAAAAGAATTAATCAGTGCTAGATTCATACTCGCTGAATTTGGATACAGAAGTCAGAAGAGTTTAGGAAAATTTTTGACTGCTGAATACTGAAAAAAGGAAATTGGAAATTTATGCCTAGAAGAATTTGCTCTAATTCTATATTCCTGTCTATCTAAATATAGCAATCTTATCTCAATTATGAGACATTCTAGCCTTTTAGGAAACAAGCAACAGAGAAGAAAGAAAAAACTGTATCTTAATTAATATGAAAACCACTATATTCTTTACTTTTAGGGAATAGTAAAAACTCACGACTCAAATAGGATTGCTATATATCTATTCTGTATTCTGTTGGGAAATACTTATTTTTGCGTTGAATAAAAAGTCATGCGTAGGGGCGAACGACTCCCACTAATTAAATTCTATCAGAATTTTTCCCCGGATGCAACACAAATCACCTCAGCGAATTTTTTTGAGCTTCACAAAATGATTGTGTTGGTCTATCAAATGCTAATTTTTCTATTTCTCAGTTGAGGGTGGGCGGAGCAAGTGCGGTAGCTGTATCGCTTCTATATAAATAATATAATATATATAGCAATCAAAAATTATTTGTGAGAAATGTAGATGTATTTATTTGCGGATTTTACCTACGACCTACCTAGAGTCAAAACTCATGACTCAAATAGGATTGCTATATATCTATTCTGTATTCTGTTGGGAAATACTTATTTTTGCGTTGAATAAAAAGTCATGCGTAGGGGCAAACGACTCCCACTAATTAAATTCTATCAGAATTTTTCCCCGGATGCAACACAAATCACCTCAGCGAATTTTTTTGAGCTTCACAAAATGATTGTGTTGGTCTATCAAATGTTAATTTTTCTATTTCTCAGTTGAGGGTGGGCGGAGCAAGTGCGGTAGCTGTATCGCTTCTACATAAATCATATATATAGCAATCAAAAATTATTTGTGAGAAATATCGGTGTATTTATTTGGGGATTTTACCTATCACCTACCTAGAGTAAAAACTCACGACTCAAATAGGATTGCTATAACTCCTGTAAATATTAATAAGACTTGATATAATCTAATGTCCGGATAATAGCGTGATAAAAAACTTTCTTCTTTTTTCTTCCCTCCTGACTCCTAACTCCTAACTCCTAACTCCTAACTCCTGACTCCTCTGTGCTTATTTATAACTATTCAACCGGACATGATATGAGTAGCACAATGGCTCAGATAACAGGGTTAGCAAATTATTGAGTGGTGATGGCGATGGCGTATGAATACTAAATATTCCCGGTCACAAAGATGCTGATGAATATCGGCAGAATAATTTCGCTGAAACCTATCAGGAATTATTAATTCATTCTCCATTCTGAATTGACTGGTAAATTCAAAATATAGCAGAAAATAAAAATTTTAGTTTAGCAGATAAGTATCGTCAAGCAAATCAATAAATAATTAAATTTTTAACGAAAATAACTAGTGATAATCAGCATGGGAATTGCTAAACTGATTAAATATTATAGCTCTGTTATTAATCAGTAGTCTTTTTTGAAATATCTTTACAATAGTTTTGTTAGGAGATTAAATTACTATTTTTTGAGATTATTTGTGCATAATTAAAGAAAGTAAATTCAAAAGGGTATGTATACCCCCTTTAAAAAAGAAAAAAGGGATGGTTGAAATACATGTACTTCACTTTCATTTCTCCTCATTCCTTATTCCTTAATTACTTCAAATAAAGCAAATGAAAATCAATCACAAAATAGTGTATCCCTTGTATTTCGACCTGTAATAGAATTTGTACCTTTAGCTATTTTGCATAGCTCTTTTTCGGTATCCTCTCGCAAAAAAACATCTGTAAAATCTGCTCCATCAATAATTGCACCACGGAATTGAGTATGGAAAGCAAAAGCACCCTCTAAAATAGCATTAGTCAAATTTGCTTTGTTAAAAATAGCATTATCCAAAGTAGAATAACTCAGATTTGCTCCTGCTAAATTAGCCCCTTCTAAATGAGCGCCAAATAGACTAACACCACTTAAATTGGCATTACTGAAGTCACTTTGACGCAAAATTGATTTGGTAAACGAAGAATCACTTAAATCTCGACTTGAGAAATCAACACCTACTAAGATTTGTTTGTTATATTCATCAGCTAGAGTTGGTGTTGCCCTAGTAAATGTCAAGGCAGTTATTGCTCCAATAGCAGTGATATATACTATTAATGAAAATACGAAACTGACTAAAATTTTGGAAGTTTGTTGTTGTCTGAAATTCATCTATATTCTGCCTAATTTACGAAAAGCAGTCCATAATCAGAATAAACTAAAATGAGCTTTTATTCATCTGGGCCATCTGATAATTCTGTTTCTCGAAGAGCCGATCGGGGTCTGTTGGGAGAGGAATTAGTAGCACAATGGCTCAGACAACAGGGTTTGCGAATTATTGAGCAGCGATGGCGATGTCGTTGGGGAGAGCTGGATATTATTGCCATGAAAACTTCTGCTTTGACAGATGTCCATTCTACTTCGTGTCCTATTCTGATATTTGTGGAGGTGAAAACTCGTGGTCATGGTAATTGGGATGGGGATGGTTTGCTGGCAGTGACTGAGGCAAAACAAGCAAAGTTATGGCAAACCGCAGAGATGTTTTTGGCCGAGCGCCCAGATTTGGCTGATTATTCTTGTCGATTTGATGTAGCTCTAGTCAGGTGTAATTCTACTAGCAGAGATTTTTCTCATCCAAAAGTTCTATCCCTGCAAAAACAACTATCAAATTTAACTATTGAGCTTAGGCATCCCATCCTACTAATGGGTTATCAGATCATTTTGCAAGATTATATTTTTTCTGCTTTTGTTCATTAAAACTGAACATATACTTTTGACCAAAAAATCAGGTCTCAAGCCTCCCCTTTTAAGGGGATAAAAAAAGAAAGTTCAGTATTTCAAGCTTCCTGCTTAAGTAGGAGGTACTGTTCACTGTTAACGCAGTTCCTCTGCAAGAGGCTAACTGAAATGACCCCATGGAAAACATGAAGAATTTATGAAGTCTATCTTTTTCTGGTTATAGCCGTACTAAAGTATAAGGGTGAGTTTAAGTATAAACAAGAGCAAGTCCAAACTAAATTATACTTAGACTAATTTGAGTTTAGATTAAAAGTCCACAGAATTAACTTTTGTCTTTAACCTAGAGTTTCTGGACAGTATCCCAAACCCTTGACAAACTGTGTACGAAATGCTTCTATTTCCTCTTGATTCGGTTGTCCATGAGAAACTACTGCTACCTGATAGCGTCGCATCACACTCAAAGGTGATTGTCCTGTTTCTAGACCCCAAAGTGCCATTCGCACACGAATTTCAGGTTCGTAGGGTATTCCCAATTCGTTCATAAAAGCTCTAAAATCTCCATGTTGTTCAGGAGTCAAGTAGTGATTCATTTTAGTTTTCACTACCCAACCATCAATTTGATGAATCACTGTAATAAATTGAAGGGGCAGTTGGTGCGCAGTACGCAGGTATTCAACTACTCTCAGGCAAAGGCTGGTATTGGCTAAAAAATATAGGTATTCCATCTGGATCAAATTATTCCCGCTTAATACTCCCGATTTTGCTTTTGTTACTACCTCTAAATATAATTTTTACTTCAGATTCAGAGAAAAAGTTAGAGGTATTGGAAAACGGTGAGAGGGAGCGGGGCGGATGTTACCGCTTCCCTGTGAACAAGTTAGGATTAGGATCTACTTTTGATAATGCTGAGGATTTTTGGGACGGAACTACAATCTGTTTTGTGTGACTACAGGTATATCCGCCCTATCTTCTCCAATTAAGTCTATAGTTATATGTTCACTTTTTTATGTTCCAAGTTACTAGGGGAAAAGTACCCTAGTTTATATGGGTGGTTTTACCCAATTGAAGGTTTCATATTAGTAATATGACTGAGTTAGATTGGTGTATAGAAGCCTACGACTATCAACTTCCCCAAGAGCGGATAGCTCAAAATCCAGTTAAACCTAGGGATAGCTCTCGCTTAATGGTTGTTGATTCTCTGACAGATTATCATCACTCTGTTTTTAGAGATTTGCCCGATCTACTCAGACCAGGAGATTTACTGGTTTTGAATAATACTCGTGTTATTCCGGCTAGACTCTATGGTCGGAAAACTAGTGGCGCACAAGTGGAAATTTTATTAATGAAACCACTACAAGATAATTGTTGGCTGGCTTTAGTTAAGCCTGGTAAACGTTTTATCACTGGTGCAAAAATTGAGTTTGAATCCCACTCATATTCTAGTTTTCAAAAATTGGTGGCAACAGTATTGTCTACCGAGCCAGAAACAGGTGGGCGTGTGTTGCAGTTTGATTTGCCTGACGGGGTTTCTTTAGTAGAATTGTTAGATCGATTTGGTCATGTACCTTTTCCACCTTATATTACAGATTCACAGGCTCTTACACAACAATATCAAACTATTTATGGCAATGTAGCTGGAGCGATCGCTGCTCCTACGGCTGGACTTCATTTTACTAATGAATTACTAGAGCGACTAAGGCAACATCATATTGAGCAAGCTTTTGTAACGTTGCACGTTGGTCTTGGCACATTTCGTCCAGTAGAAGTGGAAAATATTACTACCCACGATATCCACTCTGAGTGGGTTGAGGTTTCTCAAGTTACTGTAGACAAAATTCGCCACGCCAAAGCTCGGGGTGGACGAGTAATTGCAGTGGGAACAACAGTAGTTAGAGCTCTTGAGGGAGCAGCTTTAGCTAATCAGAGTAATACAAGTGAACTATATTTTCCTATTGTACCATTTAGTGGTGATACTAAAATATTTATTTATCCTGGTTACAAGTGGCAGATAGTAGAAGGGTTAATCACTAATTTTCATCTGCCTCGTTCTAGTCTACTCATGCTTGTGAGTGCAATGATTGGTAGAAAACGTCTTTTAAGTTTGTACCAGGATGCGATCGCAAAACAATATCGCTTTTATTCTTTTGGTGACGCTATGTTAATTTTGCCACCTGCAAGAATTTCTTAATCTATCTATGGATACTGTTATCTATGGATATACTAGTTTTGGGGAAGTGGGCATTTTATTTATTAATTATTTTTTCTTGCCGATTCCCCAGTTGATTAATCTTCTTCCTCTTCCTCTTCATCACTTGGATATACAAAACTGTGGGAACGTTGAGTTAATACTGATTTTCCCAGAGATAGTGCCTTTTGTGCTTCCAGCCTTGCCTTCTGCTTCCAGTTGGCCTTCCGCATATTTTTTCTAGACTTTGAGGTCTTCTTCTTTGGTACAGCCATGAGAGTTGTTCTATTCTCTAAATATAGATATTTATGGACAGAGTATTATTATATCTTAATTTTAAGAACTAGGGAAGACTTCTAGTAATAATATTATATTTAAATATATTTAATAATTAATTATTTGCCAAATTACCTTAGTCTTAGTCACAAAACCGCTCAACTAAACTTACTCAAACTTACTCAAAGGTCTGAAAGTCTAGTCATTCTTAGTGGCTCAAGCACTACAGGGTTAAACGGCAAACCTTTTATTCCCTGGTCAAAAACATCGGGAATTACTTTTCTCATAATATTAAATGCTCCATTTATATCAGCATTTAATAACTTATTGTCTCCTGTTTTATACAATCCTCTGGCTATTCTTTTTCCTGGACATATCGGTTTTGAATCACCATATTTTGGTATGGTAATTCATCTCGATCTAAAGAACTTGATTGTGATGCACGCGGATTCTTCAGTAATTATTACTTTTATCCCTTTGAACTGAGCTTTATAAGTTAACATCTCTATTAATCTATAATGAGGTATGTTAACAAACTGTTGATTGTTCTTTTTTTCCGAGATTAATAGATTGTTTCCATTTTTCATTATGTCCAATTATTAACCTTCCTATTTGATGTACATCACACCAATCTATTACTCTTTTACTAGCTGTATGTAAATAATTTTCTACTCTACAGTTTCGTTTATGAGTTAGAGCGTTTAACCGATGGGATGAGTTTTGATGATTTTTGGTTTTCAGTTGGGATT
>JBARXI010000173.1:0-1773 GCA_049647275.1 Microcoleaceae cyanobacterium | reverse complement strand
TATTAAATATCATTTATTACTGTGAATATCCCTTTCGATCGAATCCTGTCTATAAAGACAAGGTTTTATGAAAAACATATCTGACCAAAAATATGTTAATTATCGTTATTATTCATAATATTATTTTTTAAAATTGGTATTACTCCTGTTCCCTATTACCCTTTTGCCAGATATTTTTTACACAACTCAAATACCGGGCTATTTCATTCTAAACTGTGCCATATTATGTATTTACGAAAATAGGTTATTTCAAGCTTTAGACAATTTATCTTTCCCTATCTGAAAGTAAGTAAATTCATTGCTAAAATCTAGAATAAAATGACCCTGGTATTCACCCGAACATAATATTACTTAGTTCGTGAAATAAAATGATTACAGAAAAGTTTCGTCGCCAGCTCCGTAAAGAAGCTAAACTATGGCAAACAGAAGAGTTAATTAGCGATCGCCTTTATCAACAACTCTCTGAACGTTACCAATTTGATTCTTTAGAACAGAATGCTAGCTCTCGTTTTATTACTATCTTAATTTCTCTAGGTGCGATTCTCCTGGGATTAGGTATAATCACTTTCGTTTCTGCTAACTGGCAAGAGTGGTCACGAGAAGTAAAAACCATTCTATTATTAACTTTATTTATCGTAGTTAATACCCTTGGTTTTTATCTCTGGCGACAGCCCAATACGATTCCACATACTCTCTTAAATACTACCAGTAGAAAACAAAGATTAGGTCACGGCCTATTAATATTTGGGGCATTAATTTTAGGAGCCAATATTGCACTGATGGCTCAAATGTTTCATATTGGCGGTTCTCCTTACGGATTATATATTGTTTGGGGATTAGGAGTTTTGGCAATGGCTTATAGTCTAAAATTAGCTTCTCTAGGAATTATTGCTATTCTGTTAATAGGATTAGGCTATTTAATGGGCTTGTCAAGTATATTTTACTTAGGAGAATTTTCCTGGCTACACTTGACGATAGAATACATGGCTTTGGTAACAGTATTGTTATTTATTCCCCTAGCTTATTTGTGTCGTTCCCGAATAATTTTTTCTCTAGCTACATTGATATTGTTACTGGCTTTAGAAATTAGTTTGTTCCGAATTTTTGATTTATCAAATCATGGTTTGTGGGGAGCGATCGCCTTAACTTTACCTCCAGCTTTGTTGTGGGGTTATGACGATGTTATCTTGCCAAAAATAGATAGCAGAATTTTTCAGCCATTCACAAGAAATTTAGCAGTTTGGTACTTGAGTCTAGGATTTTTATGTTTATCTTTTCGGGAATTTTGGCAGATTTTTTCATTAAGAAGTTATTCGGAGACAGCACAAGTTAGCTGGTTAACTTTAATTGAGGTTTTGGTTTTTGTGGGATTAACTATTTGGGAATGGTTATATTTAGCACGACCGAATAAAACAGATTCTCAGCGTTGGCAATTAGATTCTGTCAGTAGTGTTATTTTGGGATTCATTTTTGTAACGACAATACTATGTTTCTGGCATTTAAGTATTAATAAAATTCCCGTAATAGCAACTTTGGTAGTGAATATAGAAATGTTTCTCTTAGCAGCAGGTTTAATTAGGATTGGATTAGCGCGAGGAATTAGAGGAGCTTTCTGGGGTGGTTTGGTGTTACTGACTTCACAAATTCTCTGTCGGACTTTTGAGTATAATACGGGATTATTACTGAAGTCTTTTGTATTTATTTTATGTGGTTTAGGAGTTATCGCTGCTGGTTTATGGTTTGAGCGACATTTATCACCAGAAGAAGCAAGAA
>JBARXI010000172.1:0-3172 GCA_049647275.1 Microcoleaceae cyanobacterium | reverse complement strand
TATTTCCAGCAGAGTGCCATTTCATCTATCTCCAGATGGCAAATGTTTAGCAATAACTGTCGAATCTGGAGAACGAAATTTTCCCTCTTCAACAAACAAAAAAGAAAATAATATCCCCCATAAGGATAATTTTGGCAGGAAAATTATTACTGATTTTAAGTGGAGAGTGTGGGAGGTGTAGGAGGTGTGAGTAGATAGCATAATTACTTGTATTTCATCTAAATTTTTTGTTTGACTCTCTGGCTGAACGAGAAGCTTTTGTGAAATAACTGTAGTATTATTTTTCCTAAGCTAAGAATTATTTAGATTCGATCTTCCCAATTAAGCTATTCCCTTTGAGAAAAATTGGATATATGCTTGAAATGCAAAACAGCTTATTTCATATTAATTATTAATTGTTGAAAACCATTGACTTTTTCATCCGAGGGAAAATGCTAAATTTACAACCATTCACTATCGACCAACTTATAACTCTGCAACGCATTCCAGTCAGAACGCCATTTCATCTATCTCCAGATGGCAAATATTTGGCAATAACTGTGGAATCTGGAAAACGAGATTTTCCCTCTTCAACAAACAACAAAAGAAATAGCATCCCCCACAACTTAGCAGCAAGTAAAATTAAAATTATCGACACAACTACCGGAAGTGTTACCACACCATTTGGTAATATTAAAAGTATGTCGCCACGATGGTCAGAAGATGGGAAACTCTTAGCAGCATATCTATTAAATGGCGATCGCGTAAGTTTAGGAATTTGGCATCGCGATAACGGTCAAATTCAAATTTTTGCCAATACTGAAATCAACACAATATTTGGTGGTTATGAAGTATTTGGTTGTGCAGCATCCCAATGGATGCCTAATAACCAAGCAGTAGTTTTACAAGTTAAAACCAAAAATTCGGCAGCAGACTCCCAACAAACATCTAATGTTTCCGTATTTTCATTCGACCCCCACACAGAAAACTCCGAGCAACAACAAGCAGAAAGTAGTTTATCTGCATTCCTCTCAGGAGACCTAGTAATTTTCGATATTAATAGTGCGGAAAAAAAGCTACTTGCTCAAAACTGGGCATTTCGTAGTTGGCGAGTTTCGCCCAATGGCAAAAATGTAGCTGTACTTAAAGCAACTAACCGCAAATTCGATAATACTCACAAATATACTCTTTACGACTTAGTTGTACTTCCTCTAGATGCTTCCCTAGCAATAACAGTTGCCAGTAATATTCCTCAAACTTATGGCATAAGTTTCAGTTGGTCTCCCGATAGTCAATATATTGCCTACACTACCCAAAAAATTTTAACATTAACAGTAGATGAACAAACAGACGAGGGAGAGCTTTTTGTTGTATCTGCTGAAGGCGCGACTCCACCGAGCAAATTATCAAATACGGAGACTCCAAATTTAGGGCAAAATTATGAAACGCCTCGCTGGAGTCAGGATGGCAGAGAAATTTATTGTTTGACATCTAGTGGGGTTTGGATAACGGCGACAAATGAGAGTAGTTGTCGTAGTTTGACTGTAAATGCGGATATTGAAGTTGTCTACTGGATACAACGACCATTATTTAATTTATTTACTCTCTGGGAGAATAACAAAATACCCCTCGTATTCCGAAACCCGAAAACTCTAAATTCAGGGTTAGCATTTTTGGATGTAGAGACTGGGGAAAATACTATTTTATTTGAGGATGCCAAGAATTTTGCTGATGATGTCTTGTCAGCAGAAATTGGAAATGATGGTAATTTTTATTTTGCTTGGGAAGCAGCAAACACTCCCGCAGAAATTTGGTGCGTTGCTAATAGTGGGAGAGAAACAAAACAGTTATTTGCGCTTAACCCTAATTTAAGTGAAATTGCTTTTGGCAAAAGTCAGTTAATTTCATGGCGAGGGTCTGATGGTAATGAATGTTTGGGTGCGTTGATGCTGCCACAGAATTATGTGGAGGGGCAAAAATTACCTTTAATTGTTAATGTCTATGGTGGAGTTAATAATTCTAGTTTCTTAAACAATTTTGATTTTGGTTGGAGCGGACACGATCATCCTCAACTATTTGCAACTCGTGGTTATGCTTATTTGTGCCCGGATATGTCAATGTCAAACCGCGACCCAATGCGACAACTGCCTGGTTTAGTTTTACCTGCAATTAATTTGTTAGTCGATCTGGGTATTGTTGACTCTCAGAGAGTGGGAGTCATCGGTCAGAGTTATGGTGGTTATAATGTGTTGGCGTTGCTGACTCAGACTTATCGGTTTCAAGCAGCAGTAGCGAGTGCAGGAATTTATAATCTGACTAGCTTTTATGGTATTTTGACAAATCATGGTAAAAGCAGGTGGATAAATTGGGCGGAAAAAGGTCAAGGTCAAATGGGAGGGTCTCTTTGGGAAAAGCGAGATGCTTACATTGAGAATTCACCGTTGTTTTATTTGGATCGGGTTGAGACTCCAATATTGTTGGTGAGTGGCACTGGAGAACCTGGTGAAGTTGCGCAAGCGTCGGAAGTTTTTAGTGGGTTTCGTCGTTTAGGTAAGAGGGTGGAGATGCGACTGTACGATCGTGAAGGTCATTATTCTGGGGGTTGGTCGCAGAAAAGTTTACGAGATGTTGGTGAAAGGGTTGTCAGTTGGTTTGATAGTTATTTGGGTAGTGGTGCATAGTAATGGTAGAGGGGAAGCAGGAGCGCGATGATTTTTTCACGACCAAAAAACTCCAAGATATTTGGAGCAATTAAAAATTTAGCTCAATACCAAGTTTTATATCATGTCCGTTTGAATAGTTATAAATAAATGGTAATAGGCAACAGCTCATCTGCTCCGTCAGGCAACAGGCAATAGGGAAAAAAAGAATATAAAAGGAGAATAGGAAACAGAAAGTTTTTTATCACGCTATTATCCGGACATGATATTACTCAATATCATTAAGTATTAAATGTAAAATGTCCAAAGTGAGGAGAAACGACATTTGCGGAATGCTTCACAAACTTTCCTTGCAATGACAAAGCATATTATAAGTGCTTAAACAAAATTAATTACATATTGGTCGCCTAAGTTATCAAGCACTTTTTTCAGATAGTTCATTAAAGTTTTCCAACTCTCAGGCGCATTAATTTCCATCCATTCATATTTAATAATTTTTCCGATAATTTCAATTAATTTGAGCTTGGTAGAGT
>JBARXI010000171.1:0-7318 GCA_049647275.1 Microcoleaceae cyanobacterium | reverse complement strand
ATAGCAATCCTAAATGATTTGTGAAAAATTTAGATGTATTTATTTTGTCTTCTACCTACCACCTAATACCTAACACCTACCACCTACCACCACCAAAAATTTATAACTGAAATAGGATTGCTATATTTGTAGCAAATATTTGTCGCGCTTGGTATAACCTAATAAGTATGACCATACAATCTACTCCTACAAAACGTGCCGATGCCTTAGATGCTTTGCGTGGATTTGCCATTTTAATGATGGTATTATCAGGCATAATTCCTCGTGATGGAACATTCCCCGCTTGGATGTATCATGCCCAAGTTCCCCCTCCAAATTATGTATTTAATCCTAATCTTCCAGGATTAACTTGGGTAGATATTGTTTTCCCTATTTTCTTATTTTCACTAGGTGCATCTATTCCTCTAGCTTTGTCTCGACTTTTGAGTAAAGGTTGGGGATATATTCAGATATTTTTATTTATACTCAAAAGAGGATTTTTGTTAGGTACATTTGCTATCGTTTTACACCATTTTCGACCGAATATTATTAATAATTTGGAGGAAACTCCTGAAAAGTGGTGGATGGCTTTATTCGGATTTTTAATATTATTTTTAATGTACAGTCGTTTACCAAGATTTGTACCAAGGTTTCTGAATCAGTTTATTACTATATTTGGTTGGAGTTTATGCATTGTAGTTCTGAGTAGATTAGAATACGCTGATGGTAGTAAGTTTTCCTTAGAACGCAGTGATATTATCCTGATAATATTAACCAATATGGCTTTTTTTGGCTCAATAATTTGGTTATTTACTAAGTCTAATTGGTGGTTACGTTTAGGATTGTTAGGGATTTTATTAGGGCTAAGGTTTTCTGCTTCTGATGAGGGATGGGTGAGAGAATTTTGGTTTACATCTCCTTTACCCTGGATTTTTAGATTTGATTATTTGAAGTATTTATTTATTGTCATTCCAGGTACTGTGGTGGGGGATTTAATTTTAAAATGGTTGAAAAATTCTGAAACTAACGATGGTGATTCTACAGAAGAAACTTGGCCAGCTAGTCGTTTTTTAATTATTGCGGTATTAATGCTTAGTATTGACTTAGTGTTACTAATTGGGTTACAATCTAGGCTGATTTTACAAACAACTTTAATCAGTGCAGTTTTATGTGCTTCTGGTTGGTTAATGTTTAAGCAACCAGATAATCAGATGGAAAACTTGCTAAATAAGCTTTATAGTTGGGGTGTTTATTGGCTAGCATTAGGATTAGCATTTGAACCTTTTCAAGGTGGTATAAAAAAAGATAGTGCTACCCTAAGTTACTTTTTTATTACCACAGGAATGTCAATTTTTTTGTTGATTATGCTGATGATTATCAGAGATTATTTTCAACATAAAAAATTTCTAGGGATATTGATATATAATGGGCAAAATCCGATGATAGCTTATGTAGTTTTCGGTAACTTACTCTTACCTATATTGAAGTTAACTGGATGGCATGAAGAAATTGCTGAGGTTAGTCAGACACCATGGGCAGGATTTGGCTTGGCAGTTATTTATACATTAATTGTGGCGTTGATTGTGACTATTTTTAGCAGATTAAAACTTTTTTGGAGGACTTGAAAAAATAATAATATTTAGCAATCTTATTTAAGTCAAATTTTTTTTGTATGTAGGTAATACCGTTTCACGGAAGTCAGAAGTCAGAAGTCAGAAGCGAGTGTGTAATTGGTCGGTCTCCTTGACTCCGGAAATGCTACGCAAACAGAATGTTTGACACACTTCACTACAGTCAGAAGTTAAATTTGCTCGGCTAAAAACTTTTAAAGTACAATAGTTTCAGGCAATTATTTGACATTTGAAGTTTGAAAATATTTGTGACATCTTTAAAGTGAATTGGTATAAGTATAATCAGCACAAAAATACATCGAAATTGATTGCAACTGATTGCAACTAATTTATTGCTGGTATATATAAATAACTAAAGGAGAGTTGATGAGTAGTATAATTCCGATACTTTTTGTGTGGTTTGTCGCCTTATTTAGTGCTTGTATAGGAATGGTAATTGCTGGAACTATCGGTATCATTATCGGTGCTATTACAAACTCAATTACTGAATATAAATGCACGATGAGAATATTTAACGTAGCAATGTTTACGTCAATATTAAGTACAGTTCTTTTTATAATTATTTCTAATCAAAAAATTCAACCTTTAAACTGTGCAGATGGTTTAGAAGGAGTTTATATTTGTTTTAGCCCATTACTTATTCCATTTTGGGGTGCCATTATCGGTGGTATATTTGGTTCATTTATTGGAGTTGTAGTTGAAATATATACCAGGTCAAATCGTTAGAGTTAAATAAATTTAATAGAAAAATAGAATTACAAAATTGAGTTTTCCTTATTTGCAATAATACAATCGCGTCCCTGTTTTTTGGCTTGATAAAGTGCTTGGTCAGTGTCTATTAATAATATATTAGGAGATAACTCTAAACTAGGAATTACATTACCAACTCCAAAACTGAAAGTGACATATTGGCTAACTTGTGAGCAAGCATGAGGTATCTTCAGGTTTTTAATTTCCGATCTAATTAATTCTGCTTTTCGTAAAGCTTCTTCGAGACTTGTATTTGGCAATATAATTGCAAACTCTTCTCCACCATAACGAGCTACTAAATCAGTGGGAAGTGAAGCAACTTTACTAATAGCCCGAGCAACTTTTTTGAGGCAATTATCTCCCTCTGGATGTCCATAACAATCATTATAAAGTTTAAAATAATCTACATCACAAAGAATCAGAGATAAAAATTCCTTTTTTTGTCTTAGTTGCTCCCACTGTTGTTGAAAGTATTCATCAAATCTACGACGATTAGCAACTAAAGTTAAACCATCTAAATTAGCAATAAGCTTTAAATCTTGATTTGCTTTTTTGAGAGCTAACTCGGATTTTTTGCG
Organism: Microcoleaceae cyanobacterium; assembly: GCA_049647275.1. GTDB lineage: Bacteria > Cyanobacteriota > Cyanobacteriia > Cyanobacteriales > Microcoleaceae > JASJEE01. The sequence goes on along the minus strand of JBARXI010000171.1, from coordinate 4,380 downwards.
CTGGATAAACCCGCCCAACTGAGTCGCCACTGCATGAACTAATTCCATTGAATTTTCGTCTGGTTTTCGAGAATTACGATCGGCAAATACTAAGATCGCTAAAACTTTTTTATCTTCAATAATGGGAATGCCTAAAGCAGCTTTAATACCAACTTTTTCAGCAATTTGAGAACAGATGAAAATAGAATCTTTTTCTTGAGAAATATCCTCTACCCATTCTGCTTGCTGAGAATACCACACTCGCTCTAGTAAGTTTGTTTGCGGGCTGAAAGTTATGATTTGATGCTTTTGTCGAAACTTTAGAGTTGGTGGCAAAGTATCATTTTTACTATTACGAGCATACCAACCTCTACTAAATTTGAGCATTGTACCCTGTTGTTTAGGAATCCATGCTTCCCCAAAATCCCAATTCATAGTTTTACATATTTCTGCTAGAATCACTTCTAAAGCTGATTCAAAATCAGATACTTCACTAATAGCATGAGTCGCTTTTAATAATAATGTCAATCTAGCATTCTGCTGTTGTAGTTGCTGTTGTAGCGAGCGCAGACGTAATTGATTTTCAATCCGAGCTAAAATCTCTATTAATTCAAATGGTTTAATAATATAATCTACTCCACCCACAGAAAAAGCTTTAATCTTATCCATCACCCCATCTAAAGCAGACAGAAAAATTACAGGAATATTACTAGTTAATTCATTCTTTTTAAGATATTCACAGATTTCATAACCATCCATTTCTGGCATTTTAATTTCTAACAAAATCAAATCTGGAAGTTGGAGATGAATGGTTTCAAGAGCCTCCTTACCACTTGTGGAAATTTGCACTTTATATCCCTGCACAGATAACAACTGAGTTAATAGTTTTAAATTAGTCGGATTATCATTAATAATTAAGATAGCTTCTCTTAATATAGAATGTTGTGCTTGATTCATAATTTAGATTTAGAGTTGGTTATAAAAAATTATTAATTATTATCAGTTATCATTCACCAGTGACTAGTTATCAGTTTACTATTTTTTTTAAGATTTATACTAGTGGGCTGACATGACTAAAAATCAGGCAATAAAACAGGTTTGAGATTGCTTTCGGTCCGTCATGCTACGCAAACTCTATCCCTAACGCAATTACAATTCTAATGCAATAGGCTGAGAATGCAGGAAAATTCAAACATATCCAAACATAGAATAATATATTTGTTGCTATTCCCTTAATTATAAATTTATCTATTCAATTAAATAGTTAAGGAAATATCTCAGCGAAATCCTCAATAGTATAATACCCATGAACTCGTACCCGATGCAAAGTTAATAAACCTTGTTCTACTCTAGCATTTCCTGAATTAGTAGTAACAGCAAATTTATAACCTGCCTGGGAAACATCCTTTAAAACCACATCATTATAAACACCTGCTGGATAAGAAAAAGCGATAACTTCTGAACCAATTTTTTCCTCTATTTTTTGTTTAGATTGAAATATTTCTGCCTGCCGTTGCGTGGTAGATATTAAAGTTAAATCGGGATGAGACTTTGTATGAGAACCAAATTGTATTAAACCTGAATCATACATTTCTTGAATATTCTCCCAGGAGATATGACGAGCATCACCAAGATAACTAGTACTAATAAAAAATGTAGCTTGCAAATTATATTTATTTAAAATCGGATAAGCGGTAGTATAGTTATCTATATACCCATCATCAAAAGTAAGTAAAATAGGTTTTTTAGGGATAGGTTTACCAGCTTGCCAATCTTCTAAATCTTTAAAAGTAATTGTATGATAACCAGCCTCATCTAGATGTTTCATCTGACCATCAAAAGTATCAGGAGCCACCATTAAATCATTATTTTTGTCAACAGAAATAGAATGATACATCAAAATCGGAACAGCTTCCACTACCTGTTTAGGAATAATAGTGTTTGCCATCTGAATATTTTTTGAAACAGGAGCAGTAGGGGAGGATTTCTCAAGGCTAAAATGCTCAACATTATCTAAAGAATTACTGGTTTTATGACAACCCGATAAATTAGGAATAAACAGAATTACAGCCAAATTAAACATTAAATATTTCATCAATTTATCCATAAAAACCCACCTAACAACTTCAGATTATACTAATATTTCTAAATTTGGCAATAATCATACAGGAAAATGGAACAATTAAAGATAAATTGAGCAACAATTAGTTCTAAAAATATTAATATGAATTGTTATATAGCATCTGCCTCTTGATGCTGTTGCTCCTACTAAAAATAAATCCTACTAAAAATAAAACTAAAAATAAAATGGGTAATGTTTTGGCTCCAGTTGATGAGTTACGAACTATGCTAGAAAAGTAGAACCTGCATCTATAAGATTAGCCCTCATAATCATGTTCCTTTTCCCGTTATTGAAGTAATTTAAAATTGCTTGATTCTGGTGCTTTAGGTAGAGGGCTTCGTTTTTGAATTGGTTAATTTAGCCTCAAAGAATACTTTAACCTTTGTTGATATTAATCTCAAGCAAAACAAGAGTTTTCACCGAATAATTAAGGTGAAACGCCTCTTCTTTTAACTAGCTATCAGCATTTAAAGTCAATAATTTTCTCATTGGTATTAATCCTCTTCCTTTAAGACAGAGGTAATTATCAATTATTGAACCTACTTATAATCTGAAGAAATTGGCAGTTGTTAACCCACAGAAATTACGATAAAAAATTACGGGTTTAAATAGTTAGGTTTTGCCGGAAAAAGAAACAATGTTGCCTAGTTAACAAAAATCAGGATAATCTGACATACTGTCTGTGGTAAATCATTTTGGCAATCTATTATGGCAACAATTAACGATAATTACCTCAAACTTAAAGCAGGTTATCTATTCCCAGAAATCGCCCGTCGAGTCAATACCTTCGCCGAAGCTCATCCAGAGGCCAAAATTATCAAACTAGGTATTGGGGACGTCACCGAACCCCTGCCAGAAGCTTGCCGTCAGGCCATGATTAAAGCTGTAGAAGAAATGGGCGATCGCTCAACTTTTAAAGGTTATGGCCCAGAGCAAGGTTATGGTTGGTTGCGGGAAAAAATCGCGGCTGCAGATTTCCAAGCTAGGGGATGTGAAATAGATGCCTCTGAAATATTTATCTCTGATGGGTCTAAGTGCGATAGTGGTAATATTTTGGATATTTTTGGCAAAAATAACACTATTGCAGTAACTGACCCAGTTTATCCAGTGTATGTAGATACTAATGTAATGGCTGGGAATACTGGAGATGTAAATGATAAAGGTGAGTATGAAGGGTTGGTTTATTTGCCTATTACTGCAGACAATAATTTTATTGCCGAGCTTCCCACTCAAAAAGTAGATTTGATTTATTTGTGTTTTCCTAACAACCCGACTGGTGCGACGGCGACTAAGGAGTATCTCAAGAGTTGGGTAAATTATGCCAAAGCAAATAATGCGATTATTTTGTTCGATGCTGCTTACGAAGCTTTTATTACTGATGCAAGTCTTCCCCACTCCATTTATGAAATAGAGGGAGCAAGAGAATGCGCGATCGAATTTCGCTCCTTTTCTAAAAATGCTGGTTTTACTGGTACTCGTTGTGCGTTAACTGTTGTACCGAAAAATCTGAAGGGGAAAGCTGCTGATGGCTCGGATGTGGAATTATGGAAGTTGTGGAACCGTCGTCAGTCTACTAAATTTAACGGAGTTTCTTATATTGTGCAGCGTGGTGCTGAGGCAGTTTACTCCGAGGAAGGGAAGGCGCAAGTTAAAGAGTTAGTAGGATTTTATCTGGAGAATGCCAAAATTATTTGTTCTCAGTTACAAGCAGCAGGGTTAAAAGTTTACGGTGGTGTGAATGCACCTTATGTTTGGGTGCAGACTCCTACAGGTTTATCTAGTTGGGATTTCTTTGATAAGTTGTTGCAAACTTGTAATGTTGTGGGTACTCCGGGTTCAGGTTTTGGTGCTGCGGGTGAAGGTTACTTCCGTATTTCCGCTTTTAACAGTCGGGAAAATGTCAATGAGGCAATGAAGCGGATAACTGAGAAATTTAAAGTTTAGTAGTAGTAGGGTGGGCAAGTCTTCAGTGATGGAAAATATTCCTAACTCAAGCAACATTTGCCCACCTGCTTGTAAATGTTAGTAGTTGAAAATTTAGTTTCAGGCGATCGCTAAAATCACTAGTAGGTTTGGCAAATCTTCAGTGATGGAAAATATTCCTAACTCAAGCAACATTTGCCCACCTGCTTGTAAATCAAATAGAAAAACTATATGTCTTTTAGTAGTTATAAAAGTATTAGTGCAGTTATCCAAGAATTTCAAATTACTTACACCGAAGCTGATTTTATTTTGGAGACAGAATTTAGCATTCCTGAATATTTCAGAAATGATATACA
>JBARXI010000170.1:0-9716 GCA_049647275.1 Microcoleaceae cyanobacterium | reverse complement strand
AATTTATTAAATATGAATGGATTGAAATTAATGCGCCTCAGAGTTGGCAAAGTTTAGTTAATTATCTCAAAAAAGTGCTTGATAATTTTGGTCAAGAATATGTAATTAATTTTGTTTAAGCACTTACATAAATTAAATAGCAAAGCTTAAATAGGTTAAACCTGAATCTATCTAAATTATGTAACTAACAAAATTCTTATTCCTGAGTAAGTTTTTAAGGTAGGAAAATTATATGGAATTTTTATCTAAAATTTGGGATACAGGAAACTTTATTCCTCATGGACATTGTTATCTTTGGCAGCCAGAATTAGTGTGGCTGCATTTATTGTCAGATTCATTCATTGCATTGGCTTATCTTTCAATTCCTATTGCTTTAGTTTACTTTATTCGGAAGCGAGAGGATGTGCCTTATCCAGAAATATTTATATTGTTTAGTGCATTTATTTTCACTTGTGGATTAACCCACCTAATGGCAATTTTAACTCTCTGGCATCCCAGCTATTGGCTGTCAGGTTTAATTAAAGCAATAACAGCAGGAATATCTGTATTCACCGCAGGAACATTAGTACCATTAATGCCTACATTACTAGCACTTTCTAGCCCCGCACAACTAAAGGCAATTAACGATAAATTAAAAGCAGAAATTAGCGATCGCCAAGAAGCACAAGAGGCTTTACAAGCTTCTAAAAAGCGTTTAAGTGGAATTTTAGAAATTGCTCAAGATGCGATTATTTCAGTGGATGAAAATCAGAATATTTCAATGTTTAATCAAGGAGCAGAACAAATCTTTGGGTATCAAGCAAGTGAAGTTTTAGGACAATCATTAAGTTTACTATTACCAGAACGGTATAAAAATAATCATCTAAACTATGTCAGCCAATTTTTTGCAGGTTCAGAAATTTCCCGTCAGATGAGTAAGCGTCGCCAAATTTGGGGGCTTAGGAAAGATGGCACTGAGTTTCCCGCAGAAGCTTCTATTTCTAAACTAGAACTAAATAATGAAATAATTTTAACAGTTATTCTCCAAGATATTACTGTCCGAGTTCAAACTGAAAAACAACTACAAAAAGCTTTACAACAATTAACTTTTCATGTGGAAAATTCTCCTCTAGCAGTGGTTGAATTGGATAACGAATTGCGAGTCCAACGTTGGTCAGAACAAGCAGAAAAAATCTTTGGCTGGAAAGCAGAAGAAGTAATAGGATTACAGCCTAATGATTGGGAATTTATATTTACTGAAGATACAGAAAATGTCAATTATTTAATGCTGCTTCTCCAACAGGGAAAATTACCTCGATCTACCTCTTCAAATCGTAACTATACTAAAGATGGTCGAGTGGTACATTGTGAATGGTATAATTCTGCTTTTTTAGACGAAAAAGGCAACTTAATTTCTGTATTATCTTTAGTGTTAGATGTTAGCGAAAGGATGCAAGCACAGGAAGAATTACAAAAGTCCGAACAAAAACTTCAATTAATTATCAATACTATTCCACAATCAGTATTTTGGAAAAATCAAAACTTAGTGTATCAGGGTTGTAATCATAGCTTTGCCAAGAAAGCAGGTATTAGATCGTCAAAAGAAATAGTTGGTAAGACAGATTATGATTTACCATGGACTCAAGCAGAGGCTTACCATTATCGCAGAATAGATCGACAAGTTATACAGTCTAATACTCCCCTATACCAAATAATTGAAACTCAACTAACTGCTCAGGGTCAACAAATATGGGTAGAAACAAATAAAGTTCCCCTTCATAATAAAGCTGGTGAAATAATAGGTATTCTTGGCACTTATGAAGATATTACCGAATATATCAAGACTCAAGAAAAATTATCTCAACAACAAAAAACTCTCAGAGCAATTCTCGATAATGCTCCCATTTGGATTTGGATGACTGATATTAATGGAAAAATTAAATTTGTCAATAAAACATTATGTCAAAATCTGGGAATTCCTGAGTCAGAAATTTTTGAACTTGAACAATATAATCAACTATTTGAAGAAAAAGAAACCCCAAGTACTAGTAAATACGATGCTATATATTTGAAAAATGAAATACCATATTCTACTGAAAAAAATGTTATTTTTGTCGATGGGAAAAAACACGATCTAGAAGTAATTAAAGTCAGAATTGAAGATAATACAAATGAAGCAATCGGCTTAATATGTTTAGGATTGGATATTACAGAAAGTAAGCAAGCGCAACAAAAACTTCAGGAATCCGAGACTAAATTTCGACAAATTGCTCGCCATGAAGAATTACTTAATCGTCTCGCAAATCAGATTCGTAATTCTCTCGATCTTGATACTATTTTAGATACTACAGTCCATCAAGTTCGTATGCTCTTAAAACTAGACCGTTGTTATTTTCTTTGGTATCGTTTTGGTGGTAGTAGAGATGTAGATGAAAGTAATAGTAGCTATCAAGATATTTGGGAAATTGTTAATGAGTCTAAAGCAGAAACTATGCCTAGCTTAATTGGTAAATATACAACAGAAAAAGTAGGCTCTTGGGCATTCAGATTTTTACAACTAGAAATTATTCAAGTTGATGATATTAGTCTGGTTAATGACACAAAAATGCGAGATTTTATAATTAGTTTAGGTATGACTTCTTTTTTGTCTATACCAATTCAAACCCAATCAGGCCAGATGGGAATATTAGTTTGTGGACATCATACTTCTGTTCGTCAATGGTCTGATAGTGAGATAGAACTTTTAAAAGGAGTAACAGATCAATTAGCGATCGCTATCGCTCAAGCCGAATTATATCAAGAAAGTCGAGAAGCTGCCTTTCAAGCTAGAGCACAAGCTCACGAATTATCCCAAGCGTTGAAAAAACTGCAACAAGCTCAGGCGCAACTTATCCAAACCGAAAAAATGTCTTCTTTAGGCCAAATGGTCGCTGGTATTGCCCATGAAATTAATAATCCGATTAACTTTATTTCTGCCAATGTTATATATGCTAGTCAATATACCGAAGACTTACTAAGTTTAATTAATCTGTATCAGCAAAATTATCCCCAGCCACCAACAGCTATTCAACAGACAAAAGAAGCGATAGAACTAGATTTTTTGATTGAAGACTTACCTAACATTTTAAAATCTATGGAAGTGGGGTCTAAGCGTATTAGCGACATAGTTTTATCTTTACGAAATTTCTCCCGCTTAGATGAATCTGACGTAAAATCTGTAGATATCCATGAAGGAATTGAAAGTACTCTGCTAATTTTACAAAATAAACTCAGAGAGAAACCAGGAGCAAAAGCAATTCAAATAATCAAAGATTATCAGAATTTACCAAAAGTAGAATGTTATGTTAGTCAGATTAATCAAGTATTTATGAATATTATTGCCAATGCCATCGATGCTTTAGAAAAAAAACGAAGTAAAAAATTCAATTCAATAGAGATTAATCAACCTTCAGACATTTCAGATATTCAGGAAAATTTACCTACTATTACAATTAGCACAAAACTAATATCATCCCAAGAAGTTGCAATTATTATTGGTGATAATGGTACAGGTATGACAGAAATAGTACGTAACAAAATATTTGACCCCTTCTTTACTACTAAACCTGTCGGTAGTGGTACCGGCTTAGGATTATCTATTAGCTATCAAATTATTTTTGAAAAGCATAAAGGTAAATTAGATTGCACTTCTCTACTTGGACAAGGAACAGAATTTATAATTAAAATTCCTCTTTCTCAGAGAAAAACAAAAATAACTAAGCTATAATTATGCTTAACAACCCAAATTGCGAACAACTAAACTACGGCCATAAACCTCTTACTCAACTTTCGCTTACAAAAAGGAGGAAAATTTCATGGATACTGACAAAAGAAAAATTCTATCGGCTTTATGTCATGGAGCAATTTTCTTTAGTGCCACAATTGTATCTGTAGGGATACCAATAGCTATTTTATTTTTAACTGATGATACAGTTGTGAAGGAAAGTGCTAAAGAATCTCTCAATTTTCATATTAACATTTATATTTATGGCGCTATATTTGGCATATTAACCTGGTTAATTATTGGAATTCCTTTATTGATTTTGTTAGGAATTTTTAGTTTAGTAATGCCAATTATTGCTATCCTCAATGTGATGAGTAATCCAAATAAATCTTATCGTTATCCATTTATTTTTCGCCTAGTATAGCTCTAATATTCATTTGATATCGCCCACACCAAAATCAATGACATTAATTTTGTATAAGTCAAACAAATTTGCCTAACAGTTGTTTAATAAAAAAATCAACGAAGTTCAGCTATTCTACTATTACTCTGAGAAATAGTGCTTTCCCTAGTATTAAGTTTTTGATTAAGTTCACGAATACGACGAGACAATAAACGAATAATATTAATTGCAATTCCTGGTGTTTCATCAATTGCATCATAAAGTTGCATTTGAGTTAACATCAAACACTCACAATGTTCTAAAGTAGTAATAGAAGCAGAACGAGGTTCAGCATCAAACAAAGACATTTCACCAAAACAAGCCCCTTGTTCTAACCTTGCTAATTCACGATCTGTCAAGTGAACCTTGACTTGACCAGATACTAAAATATAAAGAGATCTTCCTTCTTGTCCTTCGGTGAAAATGGTATGATTACTTGGAAAAGATAATTCATCCATAACAGAAGCTAAACGGACAAGAAAATCATCTCTTAGTTCTCTAAAAATTGGCACAGCTCTAACAAATAAAAGACGTTCTACACTTGTAAGCATAATTTTTACACCCTTACCTTTGATAAATAAACAAATTTAACAATCATTGATTTTGCAGAAATTTTAATGTTCAATAACTTTAAATTGCTCGTGGATAAATAACTAACTAGATTTTTTCAACTTAAGACCATCCTATCAACTTTTGGACAAAATTAGACCGTGTCCCGTAGTATCAGTATTATCAAGTGTAACTCACGAAGACCGCAGTTGGAAAAAGAGAAAAAGACGGTAAAATCTAGATGGAAGTAGGCGACCCAATTTATAATAGTTAGTAGGTATTAGGCTGGGCAATCGGCACACTTGTTTTTCTCTTACCCTTAACTATAACAATTAGACAAGATATAGCAATCCTATTTCAGTTATAAATTTTTGGTGGTGGTAGGTGGTAGGTGGTAGGTATTAGGTGGTAGGTAGAAGACAAAATAAATACATCTAAATTTTTCACAAATCATTTAGGATTGCTATATAAAAAAAAAGTTGACATTCTTCTACATTTTTAGGCGTATCTATCCACTACAAATAGACCTGGTGCGCAATATCAAGCCGAATAATTAGCCATAAAAAATCTTCTCCCTCAGCATAATTTCCTTCTTTTACTAGTGGATTATCAAGCTAGCTTTGAATAGTTGACTTTTTTCAAAAATAAAGCCATTGAGCTGGTTTCAAATTGTCATTTTTGCCTTGACCGCCCACTAGTTTAAGATAGCGGAAATAACTAAGGAATGGGAACAGAATAAGTCCGGAGAATATTAATTAAAGTAATTAAACTTGGGAAATTATATCATGTCCGGTTGAATAGTTATAAATCAGCACAGAGGAGTCTGTCGGGGTAATATCATGTCTCATTAAACAACTGTAATAAACAATCTTTTCCCAACCTCGTAGGGAGGTTGCATACAACGTCCCTACATTGCCGTTAATTAATGTTACTTGATATAATTCATGTTTGCGGAGCATTGCTTCATAAATTACCCTTACAGGAGGGAAGAAAAAAGAAGAAGAAAAGGAGAAAGTTTTTTCATCACTAATTATCCGGACACGATATTACCAAAGTGCAAACCAGCTATTTCCAGTCTTATTTAATTCACGCTCCTAATCAGTTAAATAAAAAAGGTTAAAAAAATATTGTACAAGCTTTCTTTCCTTTCCTAAGTCATGCTGCGCAAACAGCTCCCGCTGCCTCCTCCCTTTTTGCACTAAGAAATACCAAACTCAACCATCATTTGCTCTACTTGAGCAGCTACCAGAGGATCTGGATCGTTCTGTAAATTAGGTAATAATTCCACCAAAGCACGTCGAGATGCCATCCGCAGATAAGCTAAAGCAGCTTCCCGCACAAAACCTGTAGGATGACGCAAACAAACCAACGTTTGTTCAGCAGTTAAACTCCAACGAGCAGAGCGAGCCATATGAAAACAACTTGCCAAAGCCCAGTCAGAAAGAAAATGACGTAACTCTAGCAGATGTCGCAAACGATCGCTAGGTGCCATTGGTTTATAAACAACTATCTCAAAAAGAATATCTAATTTTTCTTCATAACTCTTTTGATCCAATATCTCAATCAGCGATCGCTTACAAGAAATATCTACAGTATTATCTAAAATTTCCAACCCACGCGCTACGTTTGAGCGAGATTCAGACTGAATATTAAAAGCCGCTGCCTGAATAGATCCCAGCGGATAAAGAAACTTCATCAATAAGAAACACCGCTCTGTAGCATCCAACTCTAGCAAACTTAGAGCACGTAGCAATATTTCTGTATAATCAGTTGTCAGTTTTCCATTCCCCTCGCTAATACCAGAGGTAGCTAACCTATTAGTTGACTTCATATCTACCCCAGACAAATCTACGATCGCTCCATAAATTTGTCCCAGAAACATCATTTCTTGCTCAATTAAAATTTCCACCCCACTACGACCCACCCTTTCAAGCACCCCTTCAATACCAACTTCCCCTGGCATTTTCAATAAAATGCGCATAATATTACGGCGCGTCACGCCCCAGGTACTCATCATTCTACTCACCAAAGCATCAAGAGCTTCGATCGTACCAATTTCACCAATAGCAGTCCAAGCCTGTAGTCGCACCAACTCCGACTTATGAGTATCATCTGCCAATCCTACCAGCATTGGAATTGCATCATTACCCAACCTAACTACTGCTTGCAATGCAGCCTCCCTAGTTGACTTGTAGGATAAACCCCGCAACAGAGAAGGATAGTATTTTTCCAAATGAGTAGAAGCGATCGCATCCATACAATACTTTCGTACTCGTAAAGATTCATCCTGTAATAAACTAGGAATATATAATCGTAACCCCTGTAAATAATCTGCCTCTCCCAAAGCACGAACTCCCATTACTCTTTCTTTTTCTAGCTTAGAAGTAATCATCCTCCGCAAAACATTAGTAGCTTCAGCCTTTTGCTCTCTATCACCTCGACGCATAATCAAAGCTGCTGCTGTACCTCGTACTACCGGATCTACAGAAGATTGCAAATAAGGTCGTAGTTGACTGATATCCGGTTCAGATTCCATGAGCCAAATGTAACGTAAGGCCAAAGCCAATACTTCTGGTGGCACTGAAGTACGGGTTAGCGATCGTACTTGTTCGAGGTAAACTGGATTAGGGTGATTGAGCATCACTTCCAGACTTTGACATTGTAATGAAGGTGACATTACCGTCAAAAGTGGAGCCAAAGTTTCACCTACATTCTTCTGGTCAATTTGACTTAGTAACTCTATGCAAGAACGTTTATCCTCTTCTGCTGCACCTTTTTCCAAAGTTTCTGCCACCGACCGTTTTAGTGCCCGCATATCTACATCTAAGACACCAAATCTGCCTTTGCCTGCACTTCTAACTAGCAAGCCAACATATTGAGACCTAATAAACCATATTACTCCTAACCATAAAAAACCTGATATTATGATTGCGATGATAAATATCAGACTTTGCTGGTCTTGAAACTCACTTTGACTAGGGTTTAACACTAGTCTACATAACCATAGAATTGCTAAAATTATTAATCCACTCAAACCTGTAGAAAATGGTTCTGCCACCCCATTAACCATTGTTTGAACATCACTACGCATATTATCGGGCAAAGGCTGAAATAGAACCGGTCCGGTAGTTTCAATCAATGTATAGTGTAGTAACTCATCTAAAAATCTCAGAATTACCAGACCAATAAATACTGAAAATAGACCAGTTATAGAGCCTGTAAAAGAAAATAAGCCTAAAGCTATTGCTCCTATTGGTAGCACCATTGCTGTACCAAAAACCCCTATTCTTTCTACTAAACGACTAGAGGCAAACCACTGTGTTGTTACTTGACAGGTACTCAAAATTCCCTCAAATAAGCCCAAAAAACTCGCTATTTTACTTGCTCCATTTGATGATGGGTTTTGCAATTCTAGTTGATAAAAGAATTGAAAGTCTATTAATACATAGAGCACTTCTGCAACCACAAAAAAGATGATTAAAGGCAGCACATAACCTTGTAAAGGCCCTTTAAGTCTACTAGTAGAAAATTCATGTTCATCATCTTCTGGTATCCAACGGTTGGAGTCAGGAAAAGACTGATGATATTTCTCTGATAAATATAAAAGTATTCCTGAACCCAAGACCACCATTAAACCTGATACTATTGTGACATTATTTATCCCAACAAATTCTAGTATTAAAGGTAGAGAAAATCCGCTAATTACTCCTGCTACTAAAAAACCACTACTAATGATTGGATATGTACGCTTAATTTCTCTGATGTTAAATAATTGATTGGCTGTGATTGAGGTATTTAGGTCATTAAGCAAGTAACTAGCTTCTACCCATAACCACATGAGAAAGATACTAATAAAGGCTAAACTAAGACCTGCTATCTCTACATTTTCGATGCCGATACCAAACCGAAATAAGAACAGAGGAGCTGCCATCAGTAACAGAATAACTACTATTACTCGGCGTAAGGGCAGTATTTTTTGTAACCATGAATAGATAAACCCAAGTCCTGAACCTATACCTGCACTAGCGATATAAATCCATGGTAGTTTGTCAGCACCATATTCATCTAAAAATAGACTAACTGTACTTAGTTCTAACCAAATTAATCCTACAGAAGTCAGAGTATATACAGCAAACATTAGCAAGGTGCGCTCTACCTCCTCCGAACGGAGATTGAGAGATCTTAAAAATTTCTGCCCCAATCCTGTAGAATCTTTTAACCTTGTCAGTTCCATGTAGCTTACTGAATTTAATATTAAAGTTTATACTCAAGTATAGTTAATAAAAATATAGTCAAATATGACATATCCTTATTTTGCAGGTGTTACCCTAACTGGGTGTTAGCGCAGCTCCTCCAAAGGAGGCACTACAACACCACGCCAGTTGCTTCAAGTCGGGGGACCCGCAAGGGCGCACTGGCTTCTCTATCCCATAGTCAAAGACATTTGGGATTGCTTTTCTCATAATGTTCAGAGAACCATTAACATCAGCATTTATTAATCCAATGCTTGCGGTACGATACAAACCTCTCTGTCTTGATGCAGTCGCTCATGGGGGAAACCACGGCAGTCGCTCATGGGGGGGACCCCCAAGACCGCGCTGCCTCCCCAAGACCGCGCTGCATCGCTTTACTCTTTTTCCTGAAAAACTGACTTGATTTTTCTCACCTTTCTTGTACACAGGAATCAAATCATTATCTATAAAACTTGCTTTTGAGGTATAAGATTCTTCTGTAATAATTACATCTATCCCTACCATCTTGGCTTGATAAGATAACATTTATATTAACTTGTTATAGGGAACACAGACAAAGTTTTGATTATTTCTTTTCCCTAAATTAATCTTCTGCTTCCACTCTTCATTGTGCCCAATTATCAAAGTTCCTACTTTCTGATTAATCAGGGTATCAATAATTAAACGGGATGCTTTATGGAAATAATCGTTGATTTTAAATTCTCTTTTATTACAAAGCTTTTTTAGTCTC
>JBARXI010000169.1:0-4374 GCA_049647275.1 Microcoleaceae cyanobacterium | reverse complement strand
CATCTCCTAAATTGTGGTGAGAACAATAGAATCGATCGCTTTCTGTAGTGGCCTTTTTGTAGAGAGCAATTGCCTCCTCTACTTTTCCTTGTCTGAACAGTTGATTTGCTTGAGCGAAAGTCGTACCTGTCATATTATTTTTTGAATTTTAATTTAATAATTAGTTTGAATAGGGACTAGACTTATTAGTTTAAACTAGAGAGGCACAAAAAACTACTCATCCACAAACTACAAATATTTTTCAACACAAAACAATTATTTTCCTTCACTAAATCACCCCTACACAACACGGGCAAACGCTCCTGATAAGCCCTAATAGCTTTCACATAATCCCTATCAAATAATTCTATTTTTATCCTCTCCAATTTATTCATTACCACTCCCATTAAATCAACATCTCCACTCAATATATCTCCTTCTGGAGACCTTACCGTTCTACTAAACTTACCCAAACTTACCCAAACATGATTGCATGAGTTTTGGAGCTAGCTTCCTGTTTTGCTGACGCAATGCTGCGCAAACATTGAGAATCACTGACCGCAGTCTGTAACCTTCTTCTCTCCACAGGCTTAAAATCGCTTGGAACTCAAGCTACTTATTCACATAGTTTTTCAAGTTGACAGCAGCATTAAAATCTCTGTCAACTTCAAACCCACACCGATCGCATTTATAAGTTCTCAGGTGCAATGGCATTTTCTGTTGATGTCCACAGTTTGAACATAATTTGGTACTTGGATAAAACTTATCAGCTATCACTAATTCACTGCCGTACCATTCACACTTGTATATAAGTTGACGTTTAAACTCGTAAAAGCCACAATCTGCTATCGCACTCGCCAATTTATGGTTTTTGAGCATTCCACTTACATTTAAATCCTCAATTACTATGGTGCTGTGGTTTTTGGCTAACCATCTAGTAAGTTTATGTAGTGCGTCTGCTCTGATATCAGCTACTTGTTTGTGTACTCTGGCTAATTTTTTTACTGCTTTGGCTCTGTTTTTAGAACCTTTTTCTTTCTTACTAACAGAACGTTGATAACGAGTTAGTCGTTTTTTTGCTTGTTTGTAGGCTTTGACATTAGCAAATTTACTGCCCTCCGAACAAGTTGCTAAACTATTTATACCTACATCTACAAAGATGCAGCAGCGGTGAATTCTACGCGGTGGAAATTGTTCAATACTTTAAAGACTAGGCGTAGATCGAAGGTTCGTGTCACCAGGTGCAGCGTTGTAAAGTTTTGTAGCAATTTGGTAGTAATGGAACGAAAATGTACGCTAAGGCTGAAAAGCTCGTAGGATGTCATACCTACGGGCTTATTTGTTGGAAAGTGTCAGATAAATTGATATTTGTACAATTTTTAAGTTTCTGTAGTACGGTGTATATTCGTACTACTCACACCCCACCCCATCTCCATCGCGATCGAGGTTGTGGGGGTCAGGGCTAGTAACTGTTGGCTATAATCTGGTATAATCTATGATAATCTCCAATTATCTATAATTTATGCTACTTGGATTCAAAACTGAACTGCACCCAAATAATCAGCAAAAAACCTTGCTGGCTAAACACGTTGGTGTTGCAAGGCACGCCTGGAATTGGGGATTATGGCTAACTAGGAACATCCTTAATCACAATTGCAGTAATCCTGATAGTAAACTTAAATTTCCTACTGCAATTGATTTGCATAAACTATTAGTAGCAATGGTTAAACCCAATAACTATTGGTATTATGAAGTATCTAAAACAGCGCCTCAATATGCTTTGAGGTATTTATGCGTTGCTTGGAAACGTTGCTTTAGCAAAGTGTCTGGCCAACCTAAATTCAAGAAAAAAGGTAGAGATGATAGTTTCACTTTGGATGGTTCCATATCAGTAGGTTTTAATCGTATAAAGTTACCTCGAATTGGTTGGGTAAAAACCTTTGAAATCTTGCCAGATCATGTTACTCCTAAATCTGTAACTATAACTAAAAAAGCTGATAGATGGTTTGTCAGTTTTAAGATAGACTCAGCTTCCATAAATACTGAGAAATCAGTAGATGTAGTTGGTGTAGATTTAGGTGTAAAATCTCTGGCTACGTTATCCACTGGTGAGGTTTTTGTTGGTGCCAAATCTTACAAAAAGTTAGAATCTAAACTATCACGACTTCAATACCTTAACAGACATAAAACCAAGTCTTCCAATAACTGGAAAAAAGCACAGCTAAAAATAGCTAGACTACACACAAAGGTAGCCAACATCAGAAAAGATACATTGCATAAACTGACTACTTATTTGGCTAAAAACCACAGCCAAATAGTCATAGAAGACTTAAATGTATCAGGTATGATGTCAAATCACAACCTAGCTAAGGCTGTTGCTGACATGGGTTTTTATGAGTTTCGTAGACAGTTAGAGTACAAGTGTGAGTTATACGGTTCTGAGTTAATCGTTGTTGATAGATGGTTTCCTAGCTCTAAGACTTGCTCTCACTGTGGTGAGGTGAAACAGTCTCTGTCTTTATCGGAGCGTGTATTCAATTGTGAACATTGCGGTTTCAGTTGCGATCGAGATTTGAATGCTAGTTTAAATCTAGCTATGGCGGGCAGTTCGTCCGTGTCAGCTTGTGGACTGGATAACGCCGACGTTGCCAGGTAGAAGCAAGAATAGAACAGATAATCATAGATTTCTATAGATTATCGTAGGTTTCTAAGAACGGTAGTAATGACTAACTTGACTGAAGCCGAGGCTAGAGATGAAAACATTTACCCCATATTAGAAAAACCCCAAACCGTTTACAAAGACGAGCTGTTGGAATGGGAAGACCTTGGTGAAAGAGGCTTAATCAAACGCTTGGAGTCAATATTTACGGTTCGGTTTAAATTCTGGGGATTGGAAGATGACCAACTTAGCACTATTCGTGGTACAATTCACCCAGAATCAACAGTTAGAGTGGAGCCTGCTTTAGCTACTAGCACTACCAAGAAAGCAATTAAACCCGACGCAACAATTATTAAAATCTTAGACTACAAACAAGAACAGTTAGCCCGTTCCCTTGGTAGCGGGCATCGGTTATTCTCTGGTGTGGCAGGAAGTGGTAAAACATTAATATTGCTTAGTCGGGCTAAAGTTTTAGCAAGTGGAGTATTTAATCAGAGAGTTGTTATTCTCTGTTTTAATATCACCTTAGCTGCCTATCTGCGATCGCTAATTGAGCAGGAGAATAACTCGCTTTACATTGAAAGAATTACGGTGCTACATTTCCATGAATGGGCTAAATCAATCATGGGTGGACTACCCAATCCCAGAAATTATGAAAATGAAGACGACTATGACGAAGTAGTAGGCGATCGCTTATTAGCAGAGCTAGAAAAAACTCCTACACAGGAAAAATGGGATGCCGTATTGGTAGACGAAGGTCACACCTTCCAACCTAACTGGTTTAAATGTTGTGCTGCTGCTTTAAAAGACACCGAAAACGGCGACCTGTTGATAGTATCTGATAAGAGTCAGAGTCTCTACAAGCGCCGAAAGTTTACTTGGAAATCACTTGGAATCAAGGCACAGGGACGGGTGCGGAAACTTAACCGCAATTATCGCAATACAGAGGAAATTTTATCTGCTGCTTGGAACCTAGTTAAGTTCTTGCCCGTTGTTGAGGAAGACGAAGACGAAGCATTCCCTCTTGTGGAACCAACTAGCGCCCTACGTCATGGCAAGCAACCAACCCTACATATATGTGATAATAGATTAATTGAAGCTAAAGAAGCGATCGCCAAAATTCAGAAGTTAGTTTCAGAAGGCTATCAACCTCAACATATAGCTATTATTTATCGGTATTTGGGACGTTGCGAAGCCGAAGCTTTCAGTCATTTAACCCAACAATTAGAGGAGTTAAACTTAGGCTGTTACTGGGTGAATCAAGACAAAAAGAACTATAGCAACAACCACCCAGGGATTAGACTGATTACTACTAAGTCAGCTTTAGGTTTAGAATTTAAGGCTGTAATTATCCTTTGGGTTCAACAGTTTGGTGTCGGAGATGAGGCAGAAGCAAAAAGGGAACTTTATGTGAGCATGACCCGTGCCCAAGATATTTTACATTTAGTCGGTTCTG
Organism: Microcoleaceae cyanobacterium; assembly: GCA_049647275.1. Lineage (GTDB taxonomy): Bacteria > Cyanobacteriota > Cyanobacteriia > Cyanobacteriales > Microcoleaceae > JASJEE01. The sequence continues at coordinate 280 of JBARXI010000169.1, read as the reverse complement.
GACAATTTTCAGTTTTAGAAGAATTAGAAAAAAGTAATTTTTTTGAATGTGTGAACGGAGAGAATTTAAACTACCAATATTATGCTTAATTCGTTGGGGTAATCAAGGTAAAAATGGTAAGTCTATAGTTAATATAAATATGGAGAATACTTTTTCTATCGTAAGTATTAAAAGTCTAATTTTACTGTGAGTTTAGTTCAGGGATTATCTCAAAGCCTATTTGTTGATGAAGTCTTTCTATGGTGAGTACAACCACTCAGCCAGAGCCTTGATTTAATAC
>JBARXI010000168.1:0-11628 GCA_049647275.1 Microcoleaceae cyanobacterium | reverse complement strand
TGCCAATCGCTTATGAAGTCTTAATATAAAAAAAATTCCTTCGGTTGAAAACTTGTGCGAAGCGAGGGGGATGCTTGAGAGGTCAACTCCTTTAGTAATAAATAGAGTAAAACCATGAGATTTATTAGTCCTAAAACAGATTTTGCCTTCAAAAAAATATTTGGCTCAACTGAGAGTAAAGATATTTTGATTAGTTTCTTGAATGCTCTAATATATGATGGTGAATCTATTATTCAAGATTTGGAAATAATTGACCCATATAATCCTGGGGATACGATTAGTCTAAAGGATAGTTATCTGGATGTGAAAGCTGTCTTAAGTAACGGCTCCAATGTAATTATTGAAATGCAGGTCTTGAATGTTCCGGCTTTTGAAAAGCGAGTAGTTTATAATCTGTGTAAAACTTATGGAAATCAATTAAAGACTGGGGAAGGATATCGCAAATTAAAACCAGTCATTGCTTTAACGATTACAGATTTTGAAATGTTTGAGGAAACAGCACGATATATTAATCATTTTGTGTTTAAAGAGAAAGAGCAATTATTTGATTATAGAGATGAAGAAGTCGCAATGATATTTGTAGAATTACCGAAGTTTCCCAAAGAATTAGAAGAGTTGGAAACTATCACAGATAAATGGATATATTTTATGAAGTCAGCTCCAAGTTTAGATGTGATTCCTCATACTTTGGCAGAAATAAAAGAGATAGAGCAAGCTTTAAATATTGCGAATCAAGCGAATTTATCTAGAAAAGAATTGGAGGAAGTACACAAACGAGAAATGTTTTTAGAAGACCGTACAGGTGAAATTATATTAGCTCGACAAGAAGGAATAGAGGAAGGACTGGAAGTTGGTAAGTTATCAATACAGAGATTAATATTAGGTCAACTAGAGAGAAAATTTTCAGGAGAAATAACTGAAAGAGTCAGAGAAAATATTCAACAATTATCTATGGAAAAATTAGAAACTTTAGGAGCAGCAATTTTAAGTTTTAGTAGTTTAGAGGATTTGTCGAATTGGTGGGAATAATTGGATAGGGAATAGAGCGATCGAACTAATTACAAATCGGATCAAATTCAGTCAAATCAGTGAATCTTTTTCGCTATAAGGAAGGTTTGTGAAAAAAGCTTTCCTGGAGAGTGAAAAAAGAGCTATAATAGCAACGATTTATTTATAGACAGCGAAAAATGGAACAGAAAATACAGACTGCTTAGAAATTATTCTTTCGAGACTAACTATTTATTTAATTACTTATTTTTTAACTTTTTCTTTTTAACTTTCGCCCTCTGTTGAGCAACTTCCGGTGGCGGACCATAATCTCCATTACAGAAGTATTTTCGCTCGACTATATGTTCTGGTTCCACTTCTATCCACAGACGGGCACCCCCAGCTTGACTTTTATTGGGTTGATGAGGCTGATAAACAATTTGGCAAGGTCCGTTAATTTTCAGAGCGTGACAATAATCTTTTTTATCTCCCACTTTAACAGCAACTGCAGGATGAGAAGTGTTATGGTCTCGGTTATAGTCAATAGTTTTTCGCAGAACATGAACCACAGTCTTGGCTTTGCGTTGAATTTTATTCCAAGTCGGTTGTGGGCCGCGGCGACCCAGTTTAATCTCTGGCATACCACGATGGTTTAGCGGAATCATCCAAAGTCTTTTAACTTTACGAGCACCTTTAACACGGTCTTGATTTAGTAGTGTTCTTAATCTACCTGTCGAGATATTAAGTAGAAAAGCTGCTTGTGTTGTAGTTACTAATGAATTAGTCATAACTATAACGTCTTAGTTTGTATATTTTACAAGATTCTAATCTGGTTATTGATTGGATAATCATAAATCTAAGCCAGAAGTTTTTGATTGAATTGAAAAAAAACTTAACACAATACCCAACAAAAACACTGACTCTCCAAGGAATAGAAATCAGTAAAAAGTTTTTTTGAAAATATTTAAAAAAAAATAGCTAGAGGATTGTAGTGGCAATTTCCCCGTGGTTGACCCTTTAGTAAGGGGCAGGAGGCTACAATTATCAACACCCCATGGCCTCAATTTTCCTCGCCTACGACAAAATACCACAGCACATCAATACCTCTGCCGACATATTCTGAATCTTGATGTTGTTGAATCCATTGAACGATGGTGGGGAGGATATTATTGGATTTTTTACCTAATTGACGCAAGTTCAAGGCTGCGCTCCAAAACACGCCAGTATTCTCATCTTGAAGCAGTGTTAGTAGGGATTTGATTACAGTTTCTGAGCTATTGTTCAAATTTCCCAAAGCTGAGGCTGCATTCCCACGCACATCATAATCTTCATCCTGAAGCAGTGGCAGTAGGGAGTTAATTACGGTTTCTGAGCTATTGTTCAAATCTCTCAAAGCAAAGGCTGCCTTCCGACGCACAAAATAATCCTCATCCTTAATTAATGTTAGTAAGGTAGTGACTACTATTTCTGAGCTGTTGCCTAGTCTTACTAAGGCTCTAGTTGCTTCAACACGCACAGAATTATTTTCATCTTGAAGCAGTGTTAATAAAGCGGTGATTACAGTTTCTGAGTTTTTGTTTAATTGGCCCAAAGCATTAGCTGCTGACCTACGCACAAAATAATCCTCATCCTGAAGCAGTGTTAATAGAGTGGTGATTGCTGTTCCTGAGCTTTTGCCTAATTTACCTAAAGTATCGATTGCCCTCAGACGAACAGAATAATGTTCATCATGAAGCAGTGAAACTAAAGCACTGACTAAACCTTCTGAGCTGTTGCCCAATTTGTTCAAGACTAAGGCTGCATAAACACGCACAGAAGAATCATCATTCTGAAGCAATGTTAGTAAAGTGCTGATTACAACTTCTGAGCTGTTGCCTAAATCGTTGAAGATATCAACTACCGACTTAAACTCCCAATCCTTAAAGGAATAATCTTTATCCTGAAGCAAATAATCCTTATCCTGAATTAAATAATCTTTATTCTTAAGTAATACTAGCAAAGTCATAACTACTCTTTCTGAGATGTTACCCAATTTGCCCAAAGTTTCGGCTGCCGACCTACGCACAAAAGAATCCTCATCCTCAAGCCTTACCTCTAAAGCACTAATTACGGTTTCCGAATTGTTACCCAATTTACCCAAACTTTTGGCTGCCCACCCACGCACGTTATAATTTTCATCCTGAAGCAGTTTTAGTAAAGTGCTGATTACTGTTTCTGAGCTGTTGCCCAATTTACCCAAATTTTCGGCTACCAATATACGCGAAAAAGAATTTTTATCCCCAGACAGTGCTAGTAAGGCGTTAATTACATCTGAGCTTTTACCCAATTTTTTCAAGGAATAGTTTGCCCTGTAAGTATTTGAATTTACTGAAGCCTCAAAAATTCTTAATAAATCTGGGCTGTCGATCACTTTTTTTATTACTTCTGCTCCTAGCTTCTCGTCTGCATTTTCCAATCTATCTAATCTTTTTACCAGAATTGCGATCCGTCTTTGAGAAAAATGGCCTAAACTGTTCAAGAATTCCTCTTCCCTGCTACCTATATCAAATTCCTCATCCTCAAGCCGTGTCAGTAAGATATTTATTACCTCATCCTTTTCCCCTAATTCTGCTTGATATAAAAGCAATCTTTCTTCATCAATTAAATTTGCCTGCTCTTTCAACATCTCTAAAACTTGCGCTTCAAAATCAGTTTCATACAAACTACAAAAAATTTGATAAACCTGCTCCCGAACTTTCTCACCAACCTTCTCCTCACTACTCACCTCCAACTCAACCAACCTCTGCAAAATATCCTGTACCAACTCACCATCAACACTCCGCAAACCCTTCGGATCTTCTGCTAAACAATTTCCAGCAAAAAACAAATCCCGATGCAACCACTCCTCATACTCACTACCACGATTCAAAATTGCCCGCATCGCCCGCGCTACCTTCTTCGGCTTTTGTTGACTTATCAGCAATAGTAAAACCTCGCGCCAGTGGTGGTCATGTAAATGCTCCCGAATACTATCCAACACAATCTCAAAATCACCCTCATTATCCGCCTGATAGTCAATTTCCTCCGCACACAAATATTCCTGAAACGTCTTATGCACAAACCCATAACAATCTTGCCCCTGCTCATTCAATAAACCAGTGCGCTCCCGAATCAATTGTACAAATCTTTCTGCTTCCTCCTTTGCTTGATACAACTGCACCTGCTTCAACGACTTAATCTCTCGACTCAACTGAGAAATCAACTCATCCTTATCTACCAAAGTGCCGCCTTCATTATCCCCAACATTTCCCTGAGTATGCACCCAATATGCAAACAATTCCATCAACCTGCGTAGGTCATCCAAATCTAGATATTTAAAAACTCCTTGATTACTAATTTCCTTATTCGCATCCCAAGAAATTAACAATGTTTCCACCGCCTTGTCATAAAGCCGATATCGCTCCTTCGGCAAAACCGCCTGATACCGATGAATCAAAGCAATAATCGTCAGCAACAACGGATTCCGCGCCAATAATTTTATCCGGTCATTATCATTCAACGCTTTTTGTAAACTTTCCTTCCGCCTTTCTGCCTCCGCCTTGTCTGGCAACCGACTGTCATACCAATTATCAATAAAAGCCCAAATTTTCTCATCATCAAACGGCTGCATTTGATAGTGGGGAAATTCCTCAGTGCGGAAAAAGTCACGCCGATAACCCGCGGGGCGAGATGTAATAATTGCTCTATTTCTGTCAAACTGCCCTAAAAAATTCTCAATGCGTCTGACCACATCATAACGTTTGCCTTCTTCCGCCACTTCATCCAAACCATCCAACAAAATTAACGCCCTGCCATCTTCTAACCAATGTTCAAAAAATCCCACAGGCAAAGTTTTGACAGCCATCGTTTTCTCAGCAAATATCCGAACATATTCAAGAATGCTTTTGTCTGGATGTCTAGCTAAGTCTCGCATTCTGATTAAAATTGGTAGCCAGTCAGTGTTTGGATCTAAACCTAGTATTGTTGCACCTTGACTTTCCGAAGTATCGCCCCCCTTACCAAGGGGGGTAGGGGGGATAGATGCCAACATTACGGCAAAATAACTCATCAAAGTTGTTTTTCCCGAACCAGGCGCACCTAATATTACGAATTTCTGCGACTGACTTTGAGTCAATAATTCCGATGCTAAAAATTTTCTGCCAGTAGTATTTACCAATAATTCCCTTTCCGGCTTTTCCCCACTTCCTGCTAAGAATAAATCTCGTTCAAAACCCCCACTTTTTGAGGCATCTTCTACTACATCTGGCATGACAAAAATGTAGGCTAATTTCTCAGACTTTTCTACTTCTTGCCCTGGTACAGAAATCCCAGCAAATTTAACATCATCAAACCAATTTGCTAATTGTTCAAAATAATTTTGTTTGGCTACCTGAAATTTAATATAAGTATCGGTTTGCTGAAAATAAGCATTAACAAAAGTTTCTACCCAAGTCCGTAAACTTGCTTCTGGATTGAAAATAATATTTTTAGCTTCAGCTTCCTGTTTAAATACGGTAATTAAAATATCAATATCTGGCTTACCTTGATTAATTAATGGTTTTTGTAATTCTGTCAAGATGGCAGAATGACTAAAATATTGACTCAAAAATTTGTTAACTCCATTCCAACCATCCCGTTTAGCAGAATAAAATAAAAGCTGTTGAGGGGGGAGTTGTTTTTCCCATTCCTTAACAGCTTTTTCTCCGGCTTTGATTGCCTTTTCTATGTCTGTTTTATTGAGAGATAGAGTTAGGCTTTTGCCTCCTTTTTCCCAGGCATCATCCCATAAAGAGTCCGCAATTTTTGAGATTCCCCAACCTGCTAAACCTACTAAACCAGCTTCCATAATTTTATCTCTAAATTAGCTTCACTTTTATTTTAATATTGCCTTCCTCATGTAGGCTAGAAATTCCGGAAAAGTATAAATAAATATATCTGCTTTGTTAGGAAGGGGAAGTTTAACAACGGTGCTTTGTAATGGACTCTAGGTCTTTTCAAGAAAATGTAAGTATTTCACTAACTGAATACGATAAACCATTCTGGTATTAGACGATTATAAACAAACGGAACTAAACCAATTTTAGGAAGATTGACACAAAAGCGACCATTAGTATTTTTGACAATATTGGCATTTGATAACTGAGGATAACTAAACGAATTATAGTAATGTCTCCCCAACCAACTAACTTTTCCTATTTATTTGGCTTGATTTTCAAACAAATTACTAAACTGCTCTATCCCACTCAAAGATAAATAAACAGGATTATTAGTTAGAATTCCTGTCATATTATGGAAAGGTTCGTGAATGTGCATTCCTTCTCCATCAATAGAGAATTTACGAATATCTTTTTCATGGTGGGAAGCACGCATTTTTATTACAGCTATTCCCCGTAGAATTTGACCGTCAATTTCTACATATCTCAGCCAAATCATCGAATCGCTGACAGTAGAAATCAACTCTTCTGTAATCGAAGCACCCCCACTTATAGTGGTAGTATTGGAGGTGAACATTGCGGCAATTCCTTGTAATTTAATGACAGAAGTAATGGCAATAATTAGTTCTCTAAATCCTTTAACAGTAGATATTCTTTCTAGAGAAGATAAACTATCTACTACCACCCGCTCTGGTTGGAAATATTCAATCATTTCTTTGATTTGTAGGAAATGATTTTCTAAAGTATTAAGTTCTGGTTTTAGACAAATAATTTTTAGATTTTCCTCCCGTGCCATCCTTTCCAAATTTTTACCCCAACCTCTAGCATTTCGATATATTTGCTCCTGAGTTTCATCAAAGGCAAATAATAAACATCGTTTTCCTTCAGCAATTCCAGCAGCGATAAAATCTGTCGCTATTAATGTTTTGCCTGTGCCAGTTGCCCCCGATATTAAAATAATAGAATTGCGGAAAAAGCCACCACCACACATTTTATCTACTTCTTCATTACCAGAAGTAATTCGACTATCAACTCCATCAGTATTTGCGTGTAATTCTTCAGTGGGCGAGGGTGGAATAACGACAATACCTCTTTGAGAAAGAATAGTAAAAGGATATTCTCCATACTGATGTTCAACTCCTCTATATTTAAGGATTTCTATAGTTCGATGGCGCTTTTCTTCTACCAATACATTGCGCATAAGTACCACATTATCTGCTACAAATCCTTCTATACCATAACGACTAATATCACCATATTCTGAGTTACGTTCGGCAGTAATAATTGTGGTAACGTTTAATTCTCTTAAAGTATAAGAAATAGTATACAAATTACTGCGGATTTGCATACTATCTCCAAGTTGATTAAAAATTGTACTTAGAGAATCCATTACTACCCGTTTAGCCTTGTATTTTTTTATAGCAAATTCAATCCTGGCTAACAATACTTCTATATCATATTCACCATTAATAATTTGTTGTCCTGGCTCTGGAGAAACATCCACAAAAGCCCAGTTATTTTCCCGCTCCCATAACTCAATATTCCAACCGAAACCCCGCATATTTTTTCTAATAGCTTTAGGGGGGTCTTCAAAAGTAATAAAAATTCCTGGCTCTCCCCGTTTAACTCCTCCAACAAGAAACTGACAGGCGAAAACTGTCTTACCACTGCCTGCAGTGCCAGCAACTAAAGTAACTCGATTTTTAGGTATTCCCCCGAGGGAAATTACATCAAATCCTGGAATGCCTGTTTCTAACTTTTGCAAAAATTTCTGTTCGTTTTCTTCACTCATTTATTTTATTTATCTTGAAATTACAAATTGAGCAATTGATTGTTGATAGTTGTTTGGAGCTATCAACAATCATTAGGGGTAATACAAATTTAAAAAAAGAACGTTACGAATAATAAGGAGACTTAAAAGATTTTGTGTCAGATATTTATTCTCTTAAAAAGAGATATTCACTCTAAATAAATGATGATTAAGCTATAAGTTGCTGACTCCTGTACGGGCAATTTCCTTTTGTCATGCTGCCTTTTGCAGAGGAGCTACCTCTTACAGAGGAGCTACCCTAACGCTAACATGTTTGCTCCGCATTCGGAACGAAATTGCCCCTACTGACTGCTCTAAAAAGTCTAATTATTTGTAGCACACATTGATCGCGCCTAGTATAAGAATAGTAGTTGGGGTAAATGTTGATTTATTAATATCAACGGCAAATTAAGCGATCTTTGCCCACCTTATTTATTACTCATTATGAAGTAAAGCATTACTTTCTGATAAATGGTATTAGATGGTAATTTAGTCATTACAAAGAAGGAGTTGGGAAAGGAACATTACCTCAAAACCCAACACAAAAAAATTATTCTGGCAACTTATACTGCCCTACAATTTTCTTGGCAAACTCCGGCACATGAGCCTCTAATTTTTCTGGGTGATTCCGTTTCACATAAAGATAATTTCGAGTGAAATGGGAATCAATAGAAAACCGCCCATATTCCAAACCTTTCGGACCAATTTTTTCAATAACTACCCCCATTAATTTTGCAGCCCACATCGGCAAAGTTACAGCTTGGTCGTAAGCCGGAATACTTTGTTGAACAGCATTTTTTCTATCTCCCTGAGACATAACAGGTTGAGTATCTAACTGATTCATCACCAAATCTAACATTTGTTTTCCCGTCTCATTTCTAACAGTAATCCACTGCCAACCAAAAGGAGCGCCCATATATCCCACTACCAAATCTGCCAAACCATTCACATAATCAAAACAACTCAAACAAGAAGGAGCAAAAATATCTTTTAATTTTTTAGTATTCAAGCCAAAAAACGGCACTTTTTCTATCGTTCCATCCTCATGTTTAAAATGTACTCGAAAATCTTGCATAAATTCATAATGCACCACAGTTTCTGGAGACTTACTCGTAGTGTCCAAGAACTTTTGCAAACCCTCTCTTGTAACATTATCCACACAAGGAGTCCCCAAAACATAGAGCTTTTCTAAACCTAATTGTTTTTCCACTGCTCGTAATGCTTGAATCTGACAACCTACCCCAATTACTAATAATCTTTTCATCCCAGACTTTTCAATTTCTTCTAATACAGAAAGATTAGGAGAAAGAGTCGGTTTATTCACTTTTGCTGCCAAGACTTCCTCTGGAGTCCGCGCAATAACTGGCATCGGTTGAAAGCGGTCTTCCTTAGTGTTTTGCACACAGACCACACCCTCCACAATACCTTGATTCAACATTTCACAGGCGATCGTACTCACAATACCAGTCCATTGTGCGCCCTCAATAGGTTGTTTTTTGCGGGCAGCCATCATATCTTGATGAACGCCAAAATAAGTCTCATTATCATTATCCAGGTTGCGAGTGCGCCCGTGAGTTTCTTGTTCGAGATTGTCAAATTGTTGGTTAAGAAATGCACAGGCATCCTTGACATAATGGATATAATATGTATCGCATAAACCACATTCGCTACAGAGTTCTTTAGCAGGACGACGGGCACCTGGTCTGAGAGCTTTAGCTTTCTTGTGTTTGGGAGTGTTTGGAGTTGAGATAGTCATTGAAAGTTGATTTTTTTTAACTGAGGACTTTTACTTAGGATACCGCGTCACAAAGCCTATATAGTTGTAAAATTTCAAAGTTAATTTATCAATTTTTACATCGCAATGGTAGACAACGTTAACTCAACCCCATTAATTTTTGATGACGACGGTAGTCAAGATGGAATGAATGCCCTAGCCTATGTACTGGCCAATCCCCAATATGATGTTGAAGCCATTACGATCGCCCAAGGTATTGCTCGCCCCGAAATCTTTGTTGATAATGTAGAGCTAATGTTGGGAAGGCTTGGTGTAACAGGTATTCCTGTAGGTATTGGTCGTTCCGATCCATTAGAGGGTGATAATGTTTTTCCTGATTTTATTCGGGATGCCTCAGATACTTTTTGGACACCTTTTGTCACATTGCCCGATGAAGCTCCACCTGTCGAAACTAGCTCTGCACCAGAATTAATCGTCGAAACTGTTAATAATTCTCCCGAACCTGTAGCTATTTTGGCCACTGGTCCATTGACTAATATTGCCGAAGCGCTCCGACTCGACCCAACTATTGTTAATAATATTTCGGTTGTGCAAGTCATGGGTGGTGCTGTATTTGTGGAGGGAAATCTACCTGTGCTGCCCGATCCTCCTTTTTCTACTAACTTAGAGGCAGAGTTTAATATTTGGGTTGACCGTACGAAAAAAACTGTAGAAAATCGTGACAGCTTTTATCTTGATATTGGATTAACCAATACAGGCTGTACGGCACAGCTCACTATCCCCATCCTACGGAATGCTACGCAAACGGCAGTAAATGCCTCTGGGAATTTCTTTCTAATAATTTGAAGACTGCCATTAACGTCAGCATTGATCGCTTTACCTGTTGCACTTCTGAATAAACCACGTTTGACTCGCTTGCCTACATAGTTTTCATGCTTATAAGGTTGTTCTAAGTCAATAGCAGATGTTTTACTGGTGTAACTTTCTTCAGTTTCAATGACTTTTACCCCAGCCAGTTGACATTTATAAGTTATCTGTTGAATTAACTTATAGTGAGGTATTTGAGTAAAATTTTGATTGTTTTTTTTACCCATGTTTGCACCTTGCTTCCAATTATCATTTTTTCCAATTACTACAGTACCAATATTATTTGTGGTTAAATACTCAACCACTAATTTACTGGTGTTATGCAGATAATTCTCCACAAAACGATTTCGGTGATAGGTTAACGCTTCAATCTTACGGCTAGTTTTTCTGTTGCCTTTGAGATGACTTTGGTACTTAGCTTTACGCTTGTTATATAGTTGATTGACGCTTTTTAGTGGCTTCCCGTTAATCAGCAGTGGTTTGACACCAGGCTTATTTGTAGATAGAGCTACTAATCGGTCAATCCCTAAGTCTATTCCGGCTACATATGTTGAGTGTATTTGTGGCTGATTCGTTTTTTCATACACTACTTCAATTATATAGCAGCTAGTAGCAGGTACTATCCTCACTTCGATTACAGTATCCACAACTACAGGTATTTTGATATCACTCATGGATAAGTGACAAATACCATCTTTTAGAGGGGCTTTATAGACTGATTATGGATGAATATATGACTACATTCCTACCTTGAGTTTTATTTTTATACTTTGGTATTTTTGGTTTACCTAAAAACTTCCCTGGATGTTTTGACCATTCTTTTATAGCTTGAAAATAACCACGCCTAGTTGCAACTAGGCATTTTATTATTTGTTTTGATACTTTCGTTGGTAATGCTCTGTAGGCATCGCTATCTTTGGTGCTGTGGTATAGCTTGGTTAAATCTAGACTTTTTCCGCACTTGAAAAAATGCTGACGACAATAATAATTAGCAATGTTACAAATAATCAAAGTGAAGTCAGGACTTAACCCATGATGTCTGGTGAGAGCTAAAAATCCAGCTTCACTCCAAAAAATGGTTAGAACCTAACCTCGGTGACTGCTGACTACTAAAAATATCGTAAGTATTTTTAGTAAATATTTATCACGTTTGACATCCTCCCGACGTTGCGCATGGCGCGACAACGCACCGATTCCCTAACATCGCGCTCTAGGGGCTTTCTGCTGCCTCTTACAGAGGAGCTGCGCTAACAATGCACCTGCCTCCAAGGCCGAAC
>JBARXI010000167.1:0-9639 GCA_049647275.1 Microcoleaceae cyanobacterium | reverse complement strand
GGTCGGCAAGGTCGGCGAAAGTCAATTCAGATGTTTACTGAAGGTTCTGTTTTTGCGGTTAAACCTGACGGAAAGCTGGCAGATGTAACGCCGGAAAAATTTACAGATCATCGCGTTTATCGTAGTGGCATAAGTTTGAGTTTACCGATAAAAGTACAGAAATAAAATTATGAATGCTAGTCTTGAATATTCTATTTCTAAACCCCTGGTTTATGAATCAAAACGAATTCAACTTACCAGTCAAACTTTACATACAGCAGTTTCTCAACTAAGTCCGTTTGAATATCTGGCAACTGGCAAAGGTTCTGTTTTTCAAGTTAAACCTGATGGAAAACTGGCAGATGTAACGCCGGAAAAATTTAAAAATCATCGCGTTTATCGTAGTGGCATAAGTTTGAGTTTGCCGATAAAAGTACGGAAATAAAATTATGGTTGCTAATCTTGAATACTCTCTCTCGAAACCACAGGTTTATGAATCAAAACGAATTCAACTTACCAGTCAAATTTTACATATCGGTTCGGCAGTTTCTCAACTAAGTCCGTTTGAATATGTGGCAACTGGCAGTCGCGTTTATTTGCCTAATTCAGATTTACTTGCTCAAGGACTTTATCACCGGGGAAAATTACAGGAATATATTCGTAGAATCGAAAATAGGGAAGAAATTACTCCTTTGTTAAAAGAGACTTTCGGGAATAACTGGCAGACTCAAAAATTTAACAATGAATCACTTTTTCCTGCCACTAAAACTCTGCGGAAATGGACTGACCAAAAGATAACAGATTTACGCCCGATGATTCGGAATGGCTTTGGTCAATTATATATTCCTGGTTCCTCAATTAAAGGTGCAATTAGAACAGCGATCGCTTATCATTTACTCAAATATTCAGATAAATATCATGTTCCTCAACCGCAAAAAATTAGTGAAGTTGAAAAGACTTTAAGATATAGGCTAGATAAGGGAAATTTGAAGAGTGCCAAAAATCAAAAAAAAGCTGACGATAAATTATTTATGGAGTCTTTATTCTCTGATTTTTCTCTTAATTATCAAGGCAAACCAGCAAGAGGTAAAACCAGTTTACCTAACACAGATTTTATGCGAGCCGTTCGTGTTACAGATTCTGAACCATTATTAGAATCTCAAGCTAAAAATAAACAAGGAAAACCTATATATAGAAATTTACCTGTTGTTACCGAGGTAATAGTTTCTAGTAGATTTCTAGACAGAAAAGCCAAATATAAATGTTCTCTTTATGTAGAAATGGTGTGGCAGGTCAAGACAGAATTTACCATCACCATAAATCCAGAAATGTTATCTTGGTTTCGTCACAACCAGGGGATGGAAATACCATTTGAAAATATAGACGATATCTTGAATATTTGTCAGGAATTTGCTCAAGACCAATGGGAGGCTGAAGCTTTTTATTGGGAAGGAATTAAAAATAATCCTAATGGTCAAGGAAAAACATTAGACTTTAGTAATATTCGTAGTTTATATAGTTCAGAAAACTGCCCTTTTAATTTAAGAATTGGCTGGGGTAGTGGAATGTTAGGTACAACTATTGATTTATTACTTGATGAAGAATTGGTAGAAGAAATTAGAGATACTTGTGGTTTGGAAGCTCCTAATTTTGAAGCACCAAAATCTAGGCGTACTGTTGTTTCGGCAAAAGGGGAAATTAAATATGTACCTGGGTGGATAAAATTTCGTTTCTGAATCACAATATGATTATTTCTCGAATCAGTAGTTAGTCAGGAAAAACTTGTTTTTCTTAAACTAAGCTTGGGGAGAAAAATCTGATTTGTCTAAATTAATGACTCTTAATTTACTCTAGTCTTAGTCTTGGTAACTTCATTCAGCAATTTCGCTAAAATTCAAATTTTTATAGCAACTGCCATGACTACTCTTGAATTCTGGAATCAAACAAAAAAATATCAATAATTAACCTTCTTCCAACTTCAGTCCTTCCTTCTTACTTCTGCTATATCAAAAATGCTAATCAAATCTACTTGGATATTAACTGTATCTGAACCAACTATTTTACCTCGTAGTTATCCGTTGGAATTGGTAAAAGAATTACACCGCAGAATGGGTTTAGAAATCGGTGTTGAAAAAATTCCTACTGTGAGTTTTTCTGGAATAAATGGTCGCTTTAATGGCGTGCAAGATTTTGTGACATTCTTGCCAGAGGAATTTTATAACATATCTCTGTGTGGGTTAAATGAAACAGCATCAAAAGCCATTGCCTCTCTCCAAAATTCTCCATATTTAGAATTATTAGGAGCAAAATTTATAGTGAGCGATCGCCAAGATGAGATAACGACTTATGAGCAACTTTATACTACTTTAGTCGCTAATGATCCACAACCTATTTATCGGTTTAATTTACGATTTATTACCCCCACTGCTTTTGCTCAAAAACATTTACAACTTCCTCTACCTATTCCCGAATTAATGTTCCGTAGTTGGTTGAATTCTTGGAATTATTTTGCACCTGTTTATTTAGGCGCAGATGAATTAATTGGGTATTTAAGAGAAGCGATCGCTCTCAAACACCACCGCATTCAAACACGCTCTTTTCAAATTCACAAAGGGTTTGTTAATGGATTTGTGGGAGAGGTGAAATTACAAGTGTTACGTCGGAGTGATTTTTTATTAGTAAATGTGGCAAATTTGTTAGTCAATTATTCTCAATTTACAGGAACTGGAATGAAAACTCGTTTGGGTATGGGATGCACTCTGCTTGACAACTAACTTAGTATATTTTTAGTAGATTTATTTTTGGGAAAACAATGGCAAAAATTCTGATTTCACCACTAGGTACAGGTAGTCTCGATAGGAATAATATAGCTGCGCGAGAGTATAGAAAAGCTAATTACAAAATTAACGACCAGTGTTATGAAAGAACTTTTTTTTCTTCTGTTCTTTATGAAAATTTAAACCTAGATGGAATTATTTTTATTGGTACAGTAAAATCAATGTGGGAAGAGGTTTATCGTTTCTTCAGCGAAGCCAAAAATCTTAAATTTGATGAAGAATATTGGTTTAAATTAATAGAACAAATTGAAAAGCTTGATTACCAGAGTTCCCCTGATTCTCTAGACTTGTCTGAAGTAGAAAAAATTCTTGGTGAAAGGTCAAAATGTATCTCGATCGAATATGGTCTCAATGAGACAGAATTGTGGCATAACTTTGACCGAATTATCAAAATTATTGATTTTTTAGAAGATGGGGATGAAATTTATATTGACATTACTCATTCTTTCCGTTCCCTATCAATTTTTATGTTTCTGGTTATGACTTTCTTAAATGACCTATCTTCAGAAAAGAATATTCAAATTAAAGGAGTCTACTATGGAATGTTAGATGTAGTTAGAGAAATTGGGTATGCTCCAGTAGTCAACTTACAACCAGTTTTTGACTTAACTAAATGGATTAAAGGAGCATATAGCTTGAAAAATTTTGGCAATGGCTATTTAATTTCTCAACTCTTGCAAGAGCAAGGAGAAACTCTACTTGCAAAAGAAATTACTCAACTTTCCGATGCTATTAATATCAATTATTTACCTGCTATTAAGCAACGAGCTAATTATCTCAAGTCTCAACTACAACCTTCAACTTCCAGTAATCCCTTCAAGTATTTAAAAAATATTCTTGATAAATTTATTAAACAATTTACTAGCGCTTCTGAAAGAGAATCGGATTTTCAATTAAAACTTGCTGGTTGGTATTTTGAAAACAAGCGTTATGCTACTGGATATATTACTTTGACAGAAGCAATTATTACTTATGTTTGTGAAATTCAAAGTCAAGATTCAAATAGTCAGACACAACGAAACCAGATGAAAGAATTTTTACATCTTCCTGAAAATAACAAACGAGAGTTAGCAAAACTGTATTTTGATGTTAACCCCATTCGTAAAAGTATCGCTCATGCTTTAATAAATGAACAGAGAGAAAGTTATGCTCAAGCAATTAAAAATGCTAACAACTATCATCAAAAAGCTAAACAGATATTTAAAACTAGAACATTAGGAAATTTATAGTGAAATTAGATGCTATTTGTCAAGCAAATATTAAGACGGCTAAAGTGCTTAATATTCGATATCTTTTAGTATCTTCGGTGGGTTACGGCGGACAGTTTTAATCCTGGGTTAGCAAGGGTTGATATTCTCATCTTTTCATGTCGCTCCGCGAAACCTACCCTACATCAAGATTTAATCTTCCTTTAATAAACAGTCTTTTATCTGTCTCTCACGAACTACAAATATATCGCCACAGTCATCAAAGAATACCAACTTACTTAGAATCTAATAAGATATAGCAATCCTATTTTAGTTGTAATATTTTAGTGGTAGGGGTGATTCGCGTTTGCCAAGCATTCCGGAGGAAATTACCCGTACAGGAGTCAGAATTTTAAAGGTTTTCAATTAATATTAACTGTTATAAAAAAATTCACAACCTATTTAGGATTGCTATAGATATCATAGAATTATCCCTGTCTAGAAAAAATTAACCATGACTACAACTCCAATAAAACCACAACTTACTTTTGAAAAATTTATAGAAAATCTCCCAGATGCAGAGGGACGTTATGAACTTGTTAATGGAGAAATAATGAGAATATTACCAACCAGAAGACATGAGGATGTGGCAGATTTTATTCTGAGAAAGTTTGACCGAGAGGTAGAACGTCTTAATCTCAACTACAGAGTTTCCGGCAGAATAATGATTAGAACTTTTCGTAAAGATGGCAAAGAGCAAGGTCGTCATCCTGATGTAAGTGTGGTTGATAAAACTATTTGGTTAGCTAATCCAATAGCTTATTCTGCACTGACCGAACCGCTTCAGTTGGCTGTAGAAATTGTCTCTACAAATTGGGAAGATGATTATATTGATAAATTTGATGAATATCAACGTTTGGGAATTATTGAATATTGGATTGTTGATTATTTGGCTGTGGGCAGTCGCGATATTTTAGGCAACCCAAAACAGCCGACTATTATGGTTTATTTACTTGATGAAAATGGAGTTTATCAAACTAATTTATATCAAGGTACAGATAAAATATTCTCTCGAACTTTTCCAGAATTAACCTTAACAGTAGAACGAATATTAGCAGCTTGAAGAAGGTGAAAAATTACCAATATTTTAGTTGGTTTATAATTAATTAGATTAGATAAAGTGCGTGGCTACCTTACAGCAACAGCGATTAAAATAGTCTCTCCAACTTTTGTAGAATTAACATTCACTGTAGAACGAATATTAGCAGCTTAAATTAGGTGAAAAATCACAGATATTTTAGTCAGTTTTTAATTGACTAGATAAGGTGCGTTGCAACGCACCCTACAGGAACTACTGTAGAACAAATATTAGCAGCTTAAATTAGGTGAAAAATCACAGATATTTTAGTCTATTTTTAATTAACTAGATCGGGTGCGTTGCAACGCTACGGGAAAAGCGATTAAAATAGTCTCGCGAACTTTTCCCGAGTTAACCTTAACAGTAGAACGAATATTAGCAGCTTGAAAAAGGTGAGAAATTACACATTTTTTAGTCAGTTTGACATTAACTAGATAAGGTACGTTACAACGCACTCTACAAAAAAAGCAATTAAAATAGTCTCGCGAACTTTTCCAGAATTAACCTTAATTGTAGAACAAATATTACCAGCTTAAATAAGGTGAGAAATTACACATCTTTTAGTCAGTTTGACATTAACTAGATAAGGTACGTTGCAACGCACTCTACAGGAAAAGCGATCGCCAACTCCTGAAATATAGCACTAGGGTTTCCTAAAAAATCAACTATTGGACAACAGTTTCCTAATAAATCAACTATAGCGCCTGAGTAAAAAACCTGTATCACAGTCTACCAAATTCAAAGAGCTAATCTGCTATAATGATGAATTAGTCAATATCATAAAAAAAATTCATGCGCCTAGAGCAGTTGCAAGCCTTTCTTTGTGTCGCCGAAACTGGTAGCTTTCAACAAGCAGCGCGAAAATGTAGCGTCACCCAATCCACAATTAGCCGACAGATACAAGCACTGGAAACAGAAGTAGGCATATCCCTATTCCATCGCAGCAACCAGGCAAAACTAACTTTGGCAGGAGAAAGGTTGTGGCCTTATGCACGCAAAATCTGTCAAGCTTGGGAAACTGGTACTCAGGAAATAGCAGAAATGCTGGCAGGCAAACAACCAGAACTTTGTGTAGCAGCAATTCACTCCGTTTGTGCTACCTATCTCCCATCAGTGCTGCAAAGATTTTGTCGCCACTATCCAGAAGTAAAGTTACGGGTGACTGCTCTGGGAAGCGATCGTAGCCTGAAAGTTCTCAAGGATGGCCTAGTTGACATTGCCATCGTGATGAATAACCGCTTCTTCACCACCAGCTCAGAAATGCTCGTAGACGTACTCTACACCGAACCGATACAAGTATTGATGGCAGCCAACCATCCCCTCACAGAATACGAACAAATTCCTTGGTCGGAACTCATTCGCTACCCCCAAGTAGTTTTTAAAGACGGCTACGGTATGCAACGATTGGTGCAAGAACAATTTGAAAAACTAGGGGCAAAACTCAACGCAGCTTTAGAATTAAATACCCTCGACGCTTTCCGAGGAGTGGTGCGACAAGGAAATTTAATCGCTCTATTACCTCATTCCGCTTTAATAGATGCCAGTATTGACCCCACCCTCGCTATTAGAAATATAGGTATTACACCTGCCACTTCCAAGGTATCATCTATAAAAGATTCTGTTTGGAGTCGTGAGGTGGTTTTGGTGACAACTAGCGACCGGATGCAAATTCCCCCAATAGAGTATTTCTCGAATTTGGTTAAGGAATTGATTCCCCGGCAAGTCGAACAACTTACTACCATTAAAACAAAGATGGCTAACTAACTGGAGATTTGAATCAAATGAGCGATCGCTTTCGAGAATTACTCAAAATAATTGGTAGTGGCACCCATACAGGTAAAAATTTAACTCGCTCAGAAGCAGCAGCAGCGATGCGGATGATGTTGTTGCAGGAGGCAACACCAGCTCAGATCGGGGCTTTTTTAATTTCTCACCGAATTAAGCGCCCCACTGGTGAAGAGTTGGCAGGAATGTTGGATGCTTATAACGAGTTGGGGCCAAAGCTTCAGGGTGGGTCGTCAATGGGTCTGGTGACGGTTTTGGGTTGCCCCTATGATGGGCGATCGCGTACTGCTCCAGTTACTCCACTCACTGCTTTAATTCTGGCAACAGTAGGAATTCCTGTGGTTATGCACGGTGGGGCGCGGATGCCAACAAAGGAGGGAGTACCTTTTATTGATATTTGGCAAGGTTTGGGGGTTGAGTGGGGGAAACTTTCTTTGGCACAGGTGCAGCAGGTATTTGAGAGTACGGGTTTGGGGTTTGTTTATCTGCCAACACATTTTCCCCAAGCAGATGCTTTGGTGCAATACCGCCGAGAAATTGGTAAACGACCGCCTTTGTCAACTATGGAGTTAATTTGGATTCCGTTTTTAGGGGCAGTACACGTTGCGGCGGGATATGTTCACCCTCCTACAGAGGGTATGTTTAGAGAGGCGTTTGAATTGCAAGGGGTGAGAGATTATACAACAGTTAAAGGGTTAGAAGGAAGTTGCGACCTACCGCGCGATCGTACAGCTATTATTGGGTTATCGGTGTCATCGTCTTCTGCATCCTCTGAGCGACAAGGGGGAGATTCCGCACAAAAAAGGGTGTTGCACAATAAACAGATGACGGAGACAGACAACGAGATCGAAATGAACGCTCAACAAACGACCAACTCAACTAATTTTGAACGTCTGCTGTTGCATCCTAGTGATTATGGGTTGGCGGGAAAGGAGGTATCATTGGATTCTACTGCTAAACTTGTGGCACAAATGCAAGCTGTTTTGCAAGGTAACAAGAGTGAGTTAATGTCGGCTGCTGTTTGGAATGGAGGTTTTTATTTGTGGCGTTGTGGAGCTTGCTCTAGTATTAATTTAGGTTTGTCTAAGGCTGAAGATTTATTAAGTGGTGGTGAAGTGGCAGATAAACTGCGAGAGATTTGTACTGAAATTGTGGTCAAGGTACAAGTCTAATTGGTAAGTTTTGAGTGGTAGTTAGTACATTTTTGATGATTTATATTATTTGTAATGTCTTGATAATAAGTGCTTAGGCAAAATTAATTACACAGTTCTCAATGTAATAATAAATCGCTGTATTCTTTTAGTCTAAGTTATTACAGTATTTGTTGTTTTTTATGTTGACAAGGTTACTAATTTTGCATGACTACTTAGTAAGATAATGTGCGGTTAATTAGCGGTCGAAATTTTTTTCTTTCTATTCAGTGCCAGTCTCTCTATTCTTGCTGCTCTCTACTTCAGTGTTCCCTGCTCCTTTATTCATAATTTCATGTCCGGATAATAGCGTGATAAAAAAACTTTTTCTTCCTTTTTCTTCCCTACAGTACGGGTAATTTCTGAAGGAATGCTCCGCTTTCCATGAATGAATTACCCCTACAGTAGGGGTAATTCATGAATTACCCCTACTCCTTATTTATAACTATTCAACCGGACACGATCTAAATTAGTACTGGATGATGATTAATGAACTTGATTTATTATTTGGTAAAGTGCTGTTGGTAAACAGTAGGTATCAATAAATATTAGCTGTTGGGAAATTCCGGTATAATTTTTGTTGCTTCAACGCAAGAGAAATTTATATCATGTCTCTTTAAAAACCCACAAATAACATTTATTAGGGAGTAGGGAGTGTGGGGAAATTTTAGAGATTTTCAAGAGAATCAACAAGAGCATTTTTATTACCTCTAATTAATGATATCTGATATTATTATATATATTTTTTTTAGCAGTAGGGTGAGTTAGACGGCTAAAATATAAGCTGTCAAAGGTATTTAATAATCGGTCGCAGGGCACCAGTTTAGATGTGTCTGTCTACTACCAACAGCCACATTTACATGGAATATGCTGTATATTTTTTTTAGATAGAGTTCAGTAGAGTTAGTAACAAAACTGATAATATGATAATTAAATAGAAGGATAAACAATAAATTTGTAGTGGTTTCAGAAATATCTGAGACGAAATATATTCTAGGATGAAGGCAGCAACATTTACTTGATATACAAGTCTGAAGTGTAATTGTGATGTGGTTTTTCTCTGTATCATTATACATCTCACACCTGAGAGCAAATCTTATAGTTTTTACTAGATATAAGTAGTCAAGCAAAATCAATTGTATATTTACAATTCAGTTATATCCCTTTTTTCCTGCTCCCATGCAGCCAAAAATGCACTGATTATTTTGCACAATCACTTATATTTTTAAATAATTAGTGGGGGTATACGATGTGGGAAAAAAGCAGTAAAAGTCGATCTACTATAGTAGTTATTCTTGTGAAAAACATTTTAAATTGAAGTAACAATCAAGTAGAGGATTACTTTTTGTATATGGTATTATACAAGTTTCAAAAATATTGCTACAAAGTATTGGGCTTCTATAGCAATCCTAAATGATTTGTGAAAAATTTAGATGTATTTATTTTGTCTTCTACCTACCACCTAATACCTAACACCTACCACCTACCACCACCAAAAATTTATAACTGAAATAGGATTGCTA
>JBARXI010000166.1:0-1590 GCA_049647275.1 Microcoleaceae cyanobacterium | reverse complement strand
TACAACCAAATGAATCGATGTTTTTAGGATTAACGACTAATGGTGATATGGTACCGCTGAGTATTGATAGGATGGATGATTAACTAAAATTTATATTGGTGATGGGCGATCGGCAATTGAGAAGTATATAAAGATGACGATGCCCAAATTTATTTATTTGTCTGTTTGCCCATCACCAGAATATTAAGTCAAAAATCTGCCGTTGCTGAATTAGTGTATGATATTAATCCTAATCATTTAGGAGTCAGGAGTCAGGAGTCAGGAGGGAAGAAAGAAGGAAGGGCGTTGAAATGATGAACTGTCCAAGCTCTAATGCAACTGAGGTGACTAAAAACCTGTATCATTCAAGGTAGACAATGCTATGAATGTAAACAATACGATCGCCAGTTTCTTGATAGCTATTTTGAGGAAAGTAAATAAATGGACATTACTTGGCCAGTAATCGAGAGACTAGAAACAGGGTCTCCACCCAATAAAGTTAGGCAGTCTCATGCGGCTGAGTTTGTCACTAGCATACCCTCTCTAGAAAAAAACCGACATCGTATCCAAAAACTGTATGCTAACACCCGCATTGAAGCCCGGCAAATGGCAGTGGATCTGACTCAGCCAGAAGCGATCGCTTTCCATAGCCAGCATCCCAACATCCAAACCCGCATGGAAATGTACCAAGAATATGCTGTGCCTTTGGTGGAAGGGGTGGCCAGGAAAGCTCTAAAAAATAACTTAGTAGACGACCAAGAAACTTTAGACAGAGAACTTATTGACTCTATCAGTCTAGTCGTAGTGGTTTCTAGCACAGGCTTTTTAGCACCAGGAATTGATGTAGAGTTAATTAAGCGCCTGGGATTGAAACGGAGTACTGCCCGTGTTGCGGTTAGTTTTATGGGCTGTGCGGCAGCAATGAATGGCCTAAGAGTCGCTTGCGACCATGTGCGGGCTTATCCCAATAACAAAGTGCTGCTGGTGTGCGTAGAAATTAGTTCAGTTAATGCCGTATTTGAGGACAACATTAACGATGTGATTATTCACAGTATCTTCGGTGATGGTTGTGCAGTGGCGGTAATTGGTGCTTGCGAGGAGCAAGAAGCCCAAAGGCTTGGTCACTTAGTCATTGAAGACCACATGAGCTATTTAGTAGAGGATACAGAGGATGGTATTACTCTTGGTATCAATGATAATGGCATTACTTGCAAGCTATCGCGGGACTTACCTAAGTACCTAGAAGATAATGTAGGTAGGTGTATTGAAGGTTTCTTAAGCCAACTTGGGCTGGGTAAAGAGAACATCGATCTGTGGGCAGTACATCCAGGAGGAACCCGTATTATTGAAAATGTGCAAAGTTCTTTGGGGCTTCGGGATGACCAAGTTGCCGATAGTTGGGAAATATTGAGTAAATATGGCAATATGCTCAGTGTGGCGGTGCTATTCGTAATTGAGCGGATGATGAACCGCATTGAAATGCAGAAAAAAGCATTTGTTTATAATAGTAATGGCAATGGTGATTTACCGAAAAATTCATGGAGAGGAATTGCTTTTTCTTTTGCGCCTGGGGTAGGAGTAGAAGGAATTACATTTAGAAAATTTTTGCCT
>JBARXI010000165.1:0-4317 GCA_049647275.1 Microcoleaceae cyanobacterium | reverse complement strand
CTTAATAACTAAGTTTTTAATGTGCGGGTAAATTCTACGAGCTAGCTCGTAGATCGCCTTCTGCAATTTTGAAAGCAACTTTTTTACATCAATTACGATTCTCGTGACCACATTTTTTATTCGCTTGCCATGCTTATCCCAGGCATTTCTGCACCACGCAACAAATCTTCCTATTAAGCTACCTTTGTAAAAGGAAAATTTGAATACGACGTCAGGACCGAGAAACTCACGCAAGACCTTCTTGAACTCTGTTTCAAGTTCTCTTCTATGGTCTCTAGAGAGATGCCAAAGCTCTACATCATTGCTTATGAATCCAACTTCCATTGCAAGAATATCGTAGCTTTTTAGTGTGATTAGACTATCATTATTGTGCTCATCCGAATGGATAGAAGCTGTGTTATACTTATCCACTCGTGTTGAATATATCTCTGTAGTTTCACTTGTTGAGTCAATCGAACTAAGGGACTTGGGGTTTCTTAATATACTAATCAGGTTTTGCAATTTCTTGAGTACAGTCTGTTTTACTGGCACTTTATTTTCGTGGAAGTCCCTAATAGGCGAAGTAGTAATTGAACCATCAGTTAATGAATCAAGAGCCTGGTTTTGTCTCTGAGTAGTCATAGAAAAAGTAGCCTCCCAAGGTTTATGGAACGTAAAATTATCTTAGAACTGGAGCTTAGACTAATTTATAGCTGGCCTGAAACTTGCTGAGGGAGATAGGGAAATTAGCTAAATTAACTCAAACCCCTTCGCTCATTAGCATTGTAGTTACTTTTAAGTCAGTTTTCCAGAGCCTGTGCTATAGGTTAATTAAGCGATCGCAAGACTTTTGGAAGAGGAGCGAATAACCCGACCCTAACCTCAACTCACCAAAAAAGACAAATAATCCAAATCACTTATTAGATACCCAAAGCATATCTTAAGCTTGGGTTGTGAGTTTCAAGTTTTCCTTCCTTCTGAGTAGATTATTTCTAACTGGAGTTTAGACTAAACCCCAGTTAGAAATAATTGTATAATGATATTTACTAGAATGAGGAAATGCCTAGTGAGGAAACCCGAATTTTTTGAAGTAGAATTTCTTAACTTTTTTTCCGAAAAACAAGCTGATGGAAGTGATAATCCACGAAAATTAAAGATTAGCCAAAAAGGAGAGTGAAAAAAATCGGGGGAGATGACAGTTGTGTTAGTTTAGCTAAACTTTAAATGAAGCGATACATAGTAACGCAACGCGGAGTGATCGCAAAACTAAAAGTAAATCGAATCGGGTCGCCCGCAACCAAGAGGCCGAGATTTTCAAGATGTTTTTGAAAAATTTTTCCTCAGTAATAATTTTCGAGCTTCGCACAAAGAACAACTTTTTTTGGCCTGGATAATCGCTTACGATAATAGGTAATTAGGGGCGAAAAACTCCATATAGACGTTCAGGCCCTTCCACTCTTTCCCTACAAATTATCAGTAATTTTTTTTCAAAAACACAATTTACCAAATAATAACAATAACTGTCAGAGCTAGCGACTGAGTATAACAAAGTGTACTATGGGAATGATAATAATTGTTTACGTCCCCATGAGTGAAAAATTGTCCAAATTTGACCTAGTTTTGGCCGACGCATCGGAGAATTTGGCCACATCGAGTGACGAAATTCTGGTAGAGTTACTTAAAAATAAGCGATCGCCTTCTACGCGCCGTGCTTATGCTTATGATATCAAATTATTCTTTAGGTTTTATGAGTTGGAGGCGTCTGCGGAAAATATTCAGTTATTTTTGAGTCTGGGTAAGCATCAAGCGACTCATTTGGTGTTGAAGTTTAAGCATGATATGGAGTCTAGGGATTTAGCTCCGGCGACTATCGCTCGTCGGATAGAGGCGCTGCGTTCTTTGGTGAAGTTTGCTGCGGATATTGGTAGGTGTGATTTTGAGTTGAGTAATTCTGCTTTGAAAGTTAAGGGAGCAGACCATAAGTATCGGGATACAACGGGGGTGAAACCTCAGCAGTTTCAGGAGCTTGTCAGTCAGATAGATTTAAGTTCTCCCAGTGGGGTGCGCGATCGGGCGTTGATTCAGTTATTGTGGAGTAATGCTTTGAGGCGTGGTGAAGCAATTAAGTTGGATATTAAAGATATTGATTTGGATAATTATGAGTTGTATATTATGGGTAAAGGTAGGCAACAAAAAGAGAAAATTGGTTTATCTGCTTTGACTGTAAAATTATTGGATAAATGGTTAAAGATTAGGTTGACAATTCCCACCGAACATGATGCTTTATTTATTGCTTTGGATAGAGCTTCTCAGGGGAAGAGAATTAATGATAATTATGTTTATAAATTAGTGAGAAGATTGGCAGAGAAAGCCGGGATAAAAAAGGTAATTTCACCTCATAGAATTAGACATAGTAGTATTACAGCTTTATTGGATGCGACTAATGGTAATTTTCGGGCAGTGCAGAAGTTGTCTCGTCATAAGAATATTCAGGTGTTGGGAATATATGATGATAATCGGAGAAATCCTCAACCGGAATTGTCGGAAATGTTAGATAATATGTTGTTTTAATTCAGGAAAGTATATAAAATGAAATTTATCAGCCCCAAAACCGACTTTGCCTTTAAAAAAATCTTTGGTTCTATTCATAGTCAAAATATACTCATAAGTTTTCTCAATGCTATAGTTTATAATAATCAAAATATTATTCAATCCCTTAAAATAATTAACCCTTATAATCCTGGAGTTACTAACACTATTAAGGAGACTTATTTAGATGTTAAAGCAGTTTTGGATAATGGTTCTACGGTCATTATTGAAATGCAAGTATTGAATGTAGAAGGTTTTGAAAAACGAGTAATTTATAACTTAGCCAAAGCTTATGGAAATCAATTAGATGTAGGGCAAGGTTATCTGATGTTGAAACCTTTTATCGCTTTAACAATTACCGATTTTGTTTTATTTGAAAATGAAAAAACGGAGAAAATGATTACTAAGTTTAAATTTAAAGAAGAGACAGAATTGTTTAATTATCAAGATGAATTAACTTTAATGTTTTTAGAATTACCGAAATTTAACAAAGAATTATCAGAATTAGAAACCCTCATTGATAAATGGATATATTTTATTAAATCAGCACCAAATTTAGAAGTAATACCCTCTTCATTAGGAGAAGTATCAGAAATAGAAGCAGCGTTAAATATAGCGAATAAGGCGAATTTAAACAATGAAGAATTAGAGGAATTAGAGAAACAGGAAATGTTGATTAGAGACAATAAAGGACAAATTAGTTTAGCGAGAAGGGAAGGAATTGGAATTGGACGGGAAGAAGGAATTGGAATTGGCGTAGTGAAACAAATCTTACGTCAAATTCGTAGAAAGTTTGGAGAAATAACTCCAGAAGTTCAAACTCAGATAGAGCAGTTATCCCTGGAAAAATTAGATATTTTAGGAGAAGAAATTTTTGATTTAGCAACTATAGTAGACTTGGAAAACTGGTTAAATCAACAGGTAAATTAATGTTTTATATAGGTTTATTCGGGCGAACGGTAATTTAGTTTCAGGTAAAAATCAAACTGTAGAGTTAGGAGATTCAGAAATTATGCAAGTCACAATTAATTTACCAGAGAAGGTAACGGAAAAAATTCAGAGTAAATGGGGCGATCTATCTCAAAAAATTATTGATAAGTTAATTCTAGAAGCTTTTCTAGAAGGGTTGATTAATTTTGATGAGTTTAAGGAGGTGTTGAATTTGAATAATAATGTAGATTTAAAAGCTTTTCTCGTGGCAAATATTCCCCTTCATAGTTCGGGATTATTGAATTTAGCTGGAAGTTGTGCGGAGCTAGATTTTCCAACTGATAATCTAGGGATTTATGATGAGATAGATCATGATTTAATTGGTGCTTTAAATGAGCAATGATTCTTTAATTTATTTACTAGATAAAAATGTTTGCATTTTCTATCTAAAAAACAGAAATTCTCAATTTAATAATTATTTTCATAGGCTAGAATCAGATAAAATTGCTGTTTGTTCCGTCGTCAAAGCTGAATTATTTTATATTATTTTATTCGTCGGTTGTCTGTTCAGGTGGGAATTGATAAACCCATGTCGCCTCATAGGATACGGCATAGTGCAATAACGGCAGCATTAGAGGCAACTGGAGATATTAGGAAAGCTCAAGATTTAAGTCGTCATACTGACCCGAAGACATTAGAGTTGTTGGGAAATAAGGTAAAATGATTCAAGACTAAATTGGCCAGGAAAATGCTAAATATTGAACGAGCCTTAAAACAAGACAGGTTGCTCAGGGCATTAACAGGATTAAACCGTAAAGC
>JBARXI010000164.1:0-4445 GCA_049647275.1 Microcoleaceae cyanobacterium | reverse complement strand
CTATAATAGTAAAATTAATAGAAGACACTTGAAGCGGGATTGGATTTTTATCATTTCCTTAATAGGTGTTTTTATGGTCATGCATTATAATTGGAATGATGTTTTAATTATCCCCATTTTTTGCTTACTGATTTTGTCTGCATCTATCAACAATAGAGTTGTAGCAAAAATCTTAAGTTCAAATATAATGGTTGACCTAGGAGCAATTTCCTACTCTATTTACATGGTTCATTGGTTTATTCAAGAGTTAATTAAGCAAATCTGGAAAGAAACTTTTGATATTGATTTTGCTAGTAATTTTACCCTAAATGAGTCATGGATAATCTTAAGCATTTGTTTCTGTTTAGTAATTTTTGCAGCAGCACTAACCTATAATTTTGTAGAGATGCCTATGCGTAATAAATTAAAATCAACCACCTTTGCCAAAAAATATATTTATAGCGGTTAACCCTCTGTAATGTAATAATTATTTACAGAAAAATATAGCACTTTGTACAAAGGTAGCCTAGAGTAAAAAAATAGATTTGGCTAAAATTTAAGAAGATTATAAAAAGAATTACTGTAGTCTATTTTAATGAAAATCGCTATAAGCTTTAAAGCTTTTGACTTTAAGGATAAAGAAAAGAAAAATCATCAAATCTCTACTTTTGAAAAAATGTAACTATTAATTATTGAAACATAACTTATGATTGCTATAGAAATCGAATCCGCTTCAAAAAGCAAGAAAGTCTTTACCTAAAAAGGAATTAGCGATTTAGGCAAGTGACTAATAATAACAGGATTTGCTATTACTAGTCAAAAAAACATATTAATTTAGTTGGGTGTATTTTATGAATTCAATATCAACAAATCTACAATCTGCAACTACTGCAGTCGATTTCGACCCGTTTGCTGACGGCGAATTATTGTTGACTGCTCCCCCAACAGAATCTCAAACAGAAATTTGGGCTTCTGTACAAATGGGAGATGAGGCAAATTGTGCTTACAACGAATCCCAGTCTCTCAAACTTCGAGGTAAACTCGATATCGAAACATTCAAGTCAGCGCTGCAAGAATTAGTTCAGCGTCACGAAGCACTAAGAACAACTTTTAGTCCTGACGGTAGTGCTTTGTGTATTGCTGCTTCTTTAGAAATTGACATTCCTTTGGTTGATTTGTCTAATCTTAAACAAGAGGAACGAGATTCTCAAGTAGCTCAGTTCCGTCAGCAAGCTGTAGAACAACCATTCGATTTAGAACACGGCCCCCTGTTTCGAGTGCAAATTATCAAACTACAGCTTCAAGAACATCTGGTAATATTGACAGCCCATCATATCATTTGTGATGGTTGGTCTTGGGCAGTCTTGATGCCAGATTTAGGTAAACTTTATGGCGCTTTGCGACAAGGAATTTTGCCAGACTTAGAAGAAGTAGAAGGTTTTAGTGAATATGCTATAGAGCAAGCACAAGAAGCAAACAGTCAAGAAACTAGGGAAACTAAAGAATATTGGTTAAAGCAATTCTCGTCATCAGTTCCAATCTTAGATTTTCCCACCGATCGCCCTCGTCCACCGTTGAGAACTTTTGATTCCGCTAGGGAAGACTGGGAACTATCACAGGATTTAGTTACCAGTCTCAAACAGTTAGGCAAAGATATGGGTTGTAGTTTTATGACTACGATTTTGGCTGGTTTTGAGGTGTTTACTTCTCGTTTAACTGGTCAAGAAGATGTGGTTGTAGGAATTTCTGCTGCCGGACAAGCTGCTTCAGGACATTATAATTTAGTCGGACACTGTGTAAATTTATTACCCCTGCGCAGCCAAATTAATCCTCAACAAAGCTTCAGTGACTATTTGCGATCGCGACGAGCTACTGTGCTTGATGCTCTGGATAACCAGCAATTTACCTTTGGTAGTTTGGTGAAAAAGTTGGCGATGCCAAGAGATTCTAGTCGCATTCCTCTAGTTCCGGTCACTTTTAACATCGACCAAGCTTTAGATAGTAGTAGTCTGCCATTTGATGGTTTGGAAGTTGAGTTCTTTTCTAATCCTCGCTCATTTGAAAACTTTGAGTTGTTCGTGAATGCGACAGAATTCGCGGGTAAAATGACTCTGGAATGTCAGTACAATACCAATCTATTTGAGGCAGATACGATTCGCAGTCGGATGGCAGAATTGGAAACACTTTTAAGAGGTATTGTTGCTAATCCAGATGAATCCATTGCCAAATTACCAATTATATCTGAAACCGAACAACGGTTGATGGCGCAATGGAATCAAACTCAAGTAACTTATCCCCAAGATAAATTTATTCATCAGTTATTTGAAGAACAAGTAGAACGAACCCCAGACGGAATTGCTGTAGTCTTTGAATCACAAAAACTAACTTACCGAGAACTCGACCAACAAGCAGATCGACTCGCTCATTATCTCCGAAACTTAGGAGTAAAATCAGAAGAACTTGTAGCAATTTGTCTAGAGCGATCGCCAGAAATGCTCGTCGCTTTATTAGCAGTTCTCAAAGCAGGAGGAGCTTATGTACCACTAGACCCTAACTATCCAAAAGAACGTTTAGCTTTCATGTTAGGGGATGCGCAAGTTTCAGTATTAATTACCAACTATCCCTTCCTAGACCAGTTATCTCCCGAAGACACTCCAGTAGTTTGCTTAGACCGAGACTCTGAAGCAATAGCTCAAACTGAAACAAGCAAACTAGCAACTCAAATCACCCCAGACAACCTAGCCTACCTCATATATACATCAGGCTCCACAGGTCAACCCAAAGGAGTGCAAGTTCCCCACAAAACCGTCGTCAATTTCTTGCACAGTATGCAAGAAAAACCAGGATTAACTCAAGACGATATTTTGCTCTCGGTGACAACCCTATCCTTTGATATTGCCGTACTCGAACTGCTCTTACCCCTAACTGTTGGTGCAACCACTGTTTTGATTAGCCGTCAAGCAGCGATGAATGGAGAAGACCTAATAAAAACTCTCAACCATTCAAAAGCAACCGCCATGCAAGCAACTCCGGCAACTTGGCGACTGTTAGTAGCAGCCGGATGGCAAGGCTCTCAAAACCTGAAAATTCTCTCTGGGGGAGAAGCTTTACCACCTAGTTTAGCCCAAGAACTGCTAAACCGCGTTCCCAAGATGTGGAATATGTATGGTCCGACAGAAACAACAATCTGGTCTACCTGCTACGAAATCAAGAAACCAGCAGAGAAAATTCTCATCGGGCAACCTATTGCTAATACTCAGATATATCTATTAGATGCTCATCAGCAGCGAGTACCTGTAGGAGTTCCTGGGGAAATGTATATTGGTGGAGCAGGAGTCGTTCGGGGTTATTTAAATCGTCCAGATTTAACTGCGGAGCGGTTTATTCCCGATCCATTTAGCCAAGATTCTCAGGCGAGACTTTATAAAACAGGAGATTTGGCTCGCTATCAACCAGACGGCAACCTGGAATATCTACAACGAATTGACAATCAAGTCAAGGTGCGAGGGTTTCGGATAGAGTTGGGCGAAATTGAAGCTACGATGGCACAAAATTCAGCCGTCAAAGAAGCGGTTGTTGTTGTCCGAGAGGATATTCCAGATGAGAAAACCTTAGTCGGTTATTTTGTTCCAGAAACCTCGGTCGAATCCGAGACCGAACAAGAATCTGCCTCTAATGGTCAATCGGTTGAAGTCTGGCAGCAAAAATGGGATTTGCTCTACGAATCTGGTTTAGAGCGTGCTATTAAGGAAGAATCTCCGCAATTAGAACTGTTGAGCGATGCGGCAATTCTACAACAGTTAACCGACCGAGATGACTTTGCCGAACAGGTGCAAGAATGGCTCAAGCAAACTGTAGAAAGAATTGTCAGTCTCAAACCAAAACGAGTCATGGAAATTGGCTGTGGTACAGGTCAAATTATATTAGAAATTGCACCACAATGCAGCTATTATTTAGGAACAGACTATGCTGCTTTAGCTCTACAAGCATTAGAAAAACAGTTGCAAACTTCCCAATATAGTTTGCCTCAAGTTACTCTTGCTTGCCAAGCTGCAGATGAGTTTCAGGATATTGAGCCAGCCTCATTTGATACGGTAATTATTCATTCTGTTGCCCAATACTTTCCAGATTATAAATATCTGCTGAAAGTTGTAGAAAACTCAGTTCAAGCATTACAACCAGGTGGCTGCCTTTACATCGGTGACGTTCAGAGCTATGCACTGCTGGAAGCTTATCATGGGGATGCTCAACTGAAACAGTCAGCTTTATCAACATCCACAGAGCAGGTGAAAAATATTGTGGAAAAACGAGTCCGGAATGAAGACGAACTCGTTATCGATCCAGAATTTTTTCACGCTTTGAAATCCCATATTCCTGCTATTGAAAGAGTAGAAACTAAGCTGCGTCGTGGGAATTTTTGGAATGAAACAACTCAATTTCACTATGATGTGTTTCTTTACGTTGGT
>JBARXI010000163.1:0-4886 GCA_049647275.1 Microcoleaceae cyanobacterium | reverse complement strand
GGTTTGAGCTGTAGAAATTTCTGGAGGGATTTTGGTCGGATGGGATGGTGGGTTGGAATTTTTGAATGGTCAGATTATCGAAAAATCTTCTTGTGAAAAACTATAGTGCTATATCTGATCTGATGTTTGAGCTGTAGAAATTTCTGGAGGTATTTTGGTCGGATGGGATGGTGGGTTGGAATTTTTAAATGGTCAGATTATCGAAAAATCTTCTTGTGAAAAACTATAGTGCTATATCTGATCTGATGTTTGAGCTGTAGAAATTTCTGGAGGTATTTTGGTCGGATGGGGCGATCGCTTTTAAATTCCGACTGACCGACAAACACGAATCTGAGGAATTACGACAAACCAGCTTTCTTGTATTTCCCCTGTCATATCATCTCTCTTCTGATGAGAAAAAATGCTTTTGACTGTTACTTCACCGGGGAGAAATTCATATTGTTTAATTTCAATTCCTTTGTTAACTAATTCTGTAACTCCTTTTTTTGATAAATTACCAATTTCAACACCTTCTTCTGTGAAAATTGCCCAACTATTACCATAGTTGTTAACCTTCATTTGCAGTAATGCTCCCTCATGTAAATTTTTGATAATTTCCTGTTGTTTTAAAGTAGGGGAATGACCGATATGTAAGTGTTTGGGAGTTAAATCTACATAAAACATTTTTTGTGGGATATGTTCGGTAGCATCAACAGGAATTATCTGACTATTAATATCTGTTTCTTCTACAAATGAACTTTGATTAGTTGAGCAGAAAATTAGTTCTTCTTTAGCTCTAGTCATAGCAACATAAAAAAGACGACGCTCTGATTCAATTTCTGTAGGGGCAATAATAAAATCATCTGTTAATAAGATAACTTTCCGAAATTCTAAGCCTTTTGCACCGTGACAACTGGTAACTAAAACAGCATCTTCTTTTAGAAATACCTGAGATTTATCGAATTCCAATAAAGCCAAAACAATTTCAATAGCAGTTATTGGTAATGCTAGTTCACCACAATTATATCTCCGCTCTAAGTCTAAGTCTTCAGCAATCCTAAATATTTTTTTTACAGTGGGTTCTGTCATGCTCCGATGCCAATTTGTAAATCTACGAAGAAACAAATCTTTTACAGATTCTTGAGGAGATAAAACTAAATTTTGTTGCGATTTTAAGCTATCAATTAATTGACAAGTTATCTGATTTCTGACTAATTTTATATCTCCTGACTTCAGAGTATAAGTAGGAACTTTCTTTGTTTCTAACAATAAACGTATCGGACTTAGATTATCCCAGTTACGAGCTAATACGGCAATATCTTGAAGTGAGATTTCTTGACAAATCCATGAATTAATTGTTTTGGTTACCCAGACTGCTTGAGATGAAATATTATCGAATATATAAGCATTTACAGAAATTCCCGTTAAATTTTGACGTGCTGAATTAATCCTAACCTGTTCTTCAATTTTCTGCTTACAGCGGTTAAGATTATGACTGATTAAATGATTAGCAGCATTAATAATAGTTTCAGTAGAACGATAATTTTCTGTGAGGAGAAATCTCTGAGCTTTATACTCACTTTCAAACTGTTTGATATATTTAGGATTTGTACCTCTAAATTCATATAAATTTTGGTCATCATCTCCAATAACACACAGATTAATTTGTACCGAACGAGACTCATCTCCGGAATCTCCAAGTCCAGAAATTAATTGAATTAAACGGTATTCTTCTTCGGCAACATCTTGATATTCATCGACAAATATATAATCAACATTACCTAATAGTTGAAGGCGACGAGTTTGACTGTCATTATCATTTAATTCATCTCCCTCGGCAATTAAATAACAAGCTTCTTCTAGCAAGTTTTTAAATTCCGTATCAGTTGAGGGTATTTCTTGTCCGAAGGTACAACCTAAAATTGCTAGTGCCAATCCATGAAAAGTATATACTCGCAGTCGAGAGGCAATTTCTCCAACAAGTTCTTGCAATCTTAATCGTAGTTCTCTAACTGCATTTCGATTATAAGCTAGTACTAGAATTTGATTAGGATCGACTCGTTTAACTTTTACTAAATAAGCGATTCTACGGACAATAGTTCGAGTTTTGCCAGAACCAGGACCAGCTATTACTAATAAGGCTGGATGTTCGGCTAAAACTATTTGTTTTTGAATGGGATTTAAATCTCCAATGATGCGTTGATAGTCGTCAGGAATGACTGGCAGTTTAGTCTTTTCTCGCGTGAGATTAGAGTAAAGGTGGTTAAATTCTTGGTCTGATAAATTAAAGTAATTTTCTACTAATTTTTGTCTAGTTTGTGAGTCTTCGATTTTGCCATACTGAATCATTATATGGGTACGGCGATTTTGTTCTTCATAGTAATTTTTAATATTTTCATATCTTTTAGTAATACGGGTTTCTCGTGTACCTTTGCTGAGTTTAATTTTAAGTGCTTGATGAAATAGATTGACTCCTTCTGTTAATCTCAATAGTTTTCGCTGATGTAACCAAAGTAATATATTTGATAATTCGTCAATGGATTTAGTGAAGGGATGTATTTTTTGATTTAAAGTTTGAAGCAGTTGGTCTAGTTCATATTCTAAATAGAGTCTAGTACCTTTTTTATCTGACAATTTTTCATATAAAACTTCTAAAGTGGCTTTGGCTGAATTTTGGTGATTTTCTAAGTTTTCGACAACTTTATCTAATTTATCTGAGTTTTGAATTCTGACAAAATCTTTGGCGATTTTAATTAGGTTAATCCAACCAGTAGATTTCCAACCCTCTAAAATATCTATTAAGTAACTGGCGCGGATTTTTTGACTGCGGTGAGGGTCGAGGTAAGATGCTAAACTGCGTAAGTTTATCTGAATTGTTTGTCGTTCTCCCTGAATTGTAAGTAGAGCATCTAGTAGTTTTTCTTGCCAATTTATAATTTTATGAAAATTACTCATAGCATCACCTTTTACAGATTTTGTTATTAGGAAAGAAAGGGGAATTTTTGCAGAACAAATTTTGGCTTTTTGTAGTTCTTGAATGCGACGAGTTAATTCTTTGGGAGTAATTCCAGATTCATCGCTCAAGTGGTCTAGGGAAATAAGTTCATTTTCCTCAGTCTGATGGTCTTTTAGGAAGTGCATTGCTTGAACGAGCTTTTGAAATTGTTTGATTTGAGTTGGGGAAATTTTTTTCTCTCTGGCATATTTCTCAAAGTTTTTCTCGGATGTTTTTGAATTATTTTCTATGAGTTTAAATTGGATATATGCTGAGATATTTTCTGCTCTTTCTAATAAACCAAAATTTTCTAAATATTGTAAGGCAACTTTAATTTTGATATCTCGATATTCAGAAGCACTGGCAAATTCTCCATCAATATCTCCTGTCTGATATATTTCATTAGTTGTTGCCCAAAACCAATCTTCTGACGAGTTTCCGTGGAGGCGATCGCGAATACTTCTAGCAGAAATAAATACTTTTCTTAAATCTGCTTCTGTTAGTTGCATCTGACTTTGTAAATAAAATATAGTCTCGGCATCTTGTTCGTCAAAGAAAAGAATACAGGTAGCTGGTTTTCCATCTCTTCCTGCTCTACCTGTTTCTTGTATATAACTTTCTAAGTTAGAGCTAATTGTATGATGAATTACAGCTCTAACATCTTGGCGGTTAATTCCCATTCCAAAAGCAGAGGTGGCTACAACTATGTTTAAGTTACCTGCTTTAAATTCTTCTAATACTTCTACTTTTTCTACTTTTGATAATTTACCGTGATAATACTTTGCCTTTAAATGATTTTGATTTAATAAATTTGCTAATTCATAAGCTTTTTTGCGAGTAGATGTATAGACTAAAATGCTGCCTTCTTGTTGCAGATAGTTTTTGACTTCCTGAATCAAAATTTGCTCTTTATTACCGTTTACTGAAATAACTTTGTACTCTAAGTTTTGGCGGATACTGAGTTCCTTAATACAGCAACCAAGACTAAGATTATGTTTGGCAAATAATTTTTTTATGTCTTCTTGAACTTTGACTGTTGCGGTGGCAGTCGTTAAAGCTAGTAAAGGCATTGGATAGTTTTGATAAAGCTCTTGAATAAATTTTGGAAGATAACGATAGTCTGGTCTAAAATTATGCCCCCACTCACTAATACAATGAGCTTCATCAATTACCCAAAATGCAGGAAGTTTATTTTGTAAAAGTGTTCTAATACTTGGCGATCTTAATTGTTCTGGACTTAAATAAATTAATCCTTTTTTCCCTTCTTTAAGTTGCTGTAAACGCAATGCTCGTTCTGGAATTGATAAATTACTATTAATATAAGTAGCAAAGTCTAAACCTTGTTTTTCTAAATCATTTACCTGGTCTGCCATGAGTGCTTGTAGAGGAGATACTACTACTGTTAAAGCATTTTTTGTTTCTGAAAGTATTAAAGCTGATAGTTGATAACAAAGAGATTTTCCCCCGCCTGTTGCCATCAAAACTAATGGTCTTTGACCTCTGAGTATGGCGTTTATTGCCTCTTGTTGTTTACTTCTAAATTTTTCTATCCCAAATCTTTGTAGATAATTATCATAATTAGGCACAACACGCAGATTATCAAATATATGTTGAAATTCGGGCAGATGGGTTAGCCATCCAGAAAATTCATAATTGGAATTGGCAATATTATTTTCGTAATTCCAGGCAATAATAGCAGCTTGACAAAGACGACTATTAAAATTTTTTGTGGCTGCATTTAACCAGAATTGTTTTAGATAAGTTTTGGCAAATCCTGCTGTTGCTGTTTCAGGAATATTTTCTATGTCTGGTGCTTCTATATTTGGAAATTCTAAAATTTTAAATAGTTGCTGATAGGCTTTATCTGCTGGTTCACTTCCGCAAGTAAGTAGCCAACTATATATTTGCTGAA
>JBARXI010000162.1:0-6357 GCA_049647275.1 Microcoleaceae cyanobacterium | reverse complement strand
ATATTTGCTGAAGTATAGTCGGTTTTTGTTTTAGTTCGGCGATAATATCTTCTAATAATTCTCTGGTAGCTATAGCATCTTCGAGAGGATTATTAATAGCATAGTCGCTCTGTTTATATTTTTTATTTAATTTGTGCGTCTCCTCTAGAGGAAAAGCTAAAATTGCTAATTCTAATGTGTCAATAATTAGCCAATTATCAAATTCTGGATTTGCTTTGAGTAAATGGGGGTAATCAAAGCGTCGGAAATTGTGACCGCAAATTGATAAACCTGTTTGCTTGAAGTTGGCAAGCTGTTGATAAGCAGAATTTAAGTTGTCTCGATCGATATTTAAATTGATATTTTGGGAGGATAATCCCATTTGATATATCTTGCCATCTCTATCTACTTCTAAATCTAAATATAGATATCTTGCCTCAATCTTTTTCTGATTTTTATTAATATTATATATTTCTGGTGTTTCGGGAAAATCGGGATTTATGATATTTATTAAGTCTGTTGAGGCTTCCAGATTAAATTCCTGTTTCCAAGTAAATTTATGAGCATTTTTCTGTAAACTACATACTTGGAATTCTGGGAAAATTTCAATTTCTAATTTAGTAATTTCACTGTAGATAAAAGCCACCATAGTTTTTTGTTCTAAAACTTCGGCTGACTCTAACACTATTTTGAGTATTCCTCTTGTAAGAGTTGTTTTAGCAGTAACTCCTTGAGGAAGTAATTCTTGATTGAGAAGGTCAGCGAGCGCTTTTATATCTCCCTGTCTAGCTTGCGCTACTAAATTAGGTTCTCTCATAACTTACCTATAATTTCTTACTTTTATCTAATTTCAGTATATATCAACTAATATCATGTTCGGTTAGTTATACATAATTTTGGAAGAGTCTCAGACTCAGGAGGCAACAGAAGCGTCAAAGGAAAAAATTAGAGAGTTTAAAAGATATTTATCCTCTACTTTCAATTCTTTAATTTTATCAATCGCGCGATTATTCAGACTCGATCTAATTACACTCAAACATAACTCCATCAAGTAATATTTTTAATGACTGAGTGGCCGAGATTTTTATCTCGATGCCAAATTTTACTCTTTAGTATTCAGACAAGATGAAAAATTCAAAGCCGGAAAATTGAGATGTCAAAACCAATGACTTAGGGGAGGTTTCCCAACTTGCTTCCTGCTTTTTCTTCTGATGCTTCTTTAATTATTTTAACTAGACAATTTATTTGCCAATCTTTGCCAAACTTGCTTTCTATCCTGACTACCTTTGAACATTCCGAAAAGATTTAATTTCGCCTCTAATTTCCTTTCTTTACCATCACCAATAACCTAACTAACTTGATTAATAGTATTCATAATTCCACTATAAGCAACCGCTCCAGAAAAATCCTCCTATTCAGTAATTCCTAACTTAATTTTATCCTGAGTAATCATTTCTAAAGTTGAGGCGATCGCTACTAAACCCACGACTCTAATTAAAGCCTTCCCACCTTTCAATACTTTTACCAATAATTATGTTTGTTTTTTTGGATGATTATTAATGTCTTCTAATATCTGAATCATTATGGATAGCATTTATATAATCAATCGTGATAATTTTACCTAATTTTTTATTTTGGAGATGTCTACTAAATAACTTGACGTTGTGCTTCAAATAATTCATTAATTCCAGCTTCTGCCAAATCCAAAATTTGATTAAGCTGGTTACGACTAAAACTACCAGCTTCTGCACTTCCTTGAACTTCAATCAGAGCAGGTTTATCATTCATCACAACATTAAAATCAATATCTGCAGCCACATCTTCAGTGTAATTCAAATCTAAAAATGCCTCCCCCTGCAACAACCCCACCGACACAGCAGCAACCTGATGCAAAATAGGCGATCGCTCCAACTCTCCCCGCTCCATCAACTTGCCCATAGCATTCGCAACAGCCACAAACCCCCCAGTAATAGAAGTAGTGCGAGTACCCGCATCTGCTTGTAAAACATCAGCATCTACAATTATGGTGCGTTCTCCCAATACCTTCATATCTAGACACGCTCTCAAACTACGCCCGATTAACCTTTGAATTTCTTGAGTCCGACCAGAAAGTTTCATCAATTCTCGTTGTTGACGTTGGGGAGTCGCACCAGGTAACATTCTATATTCTGCAGTTAACCAGCCTTGGCCTGTATCGGCTAAAAATTTTGGTACTCCTGGTTGAATGGTGACAGTGCAAAGCACCTTTGTCTCACCACATTTTGTTAAAACGGAACTCGTAGCAAATTTAGTGTAATCTAATTCAAAACTAATTGGGCGCAGTTGGTTTGGTTGTCTACTATCGGGGCGTTGCCAAGACATAAATAATTATTTGATTAATTAATAAACTACTGAGAATTAAGTTGTTGTAATATTTGCTCTCGAACTTCGGTTGCTGGTTGCTCTCCATCAATAGTAAGTAATCTTCGACGATACTCATAATATTCCAAAATTGGAATAGTACGTTCATAAAATAACTCAATCCGACGCTTCACAATCTCTGGGCCATCATCAGCACGCGATCGCTCTATACATCGACTAATTAAGACTTCCTGAGATACATTCAAATAAATTGCCCCATCCAGCTTTTGCCCCAAATCATCCAGTAAAAAATCTAGTTCTTCTGCTTGAAAAGCAGTTCTCGGATAACCATCAATTAGCCAACCATTACTAACATCAGACTGTAAAAGCCGTTGACGGACAAATTCTATCATAGTCTCATCTGGCACTAGCTCCCCTTTTTCTACATAGAGTTGTGCTAGTTGGCCTAATTTTGCTTGAGTCGCGATCGCCGAACGCAGAAGATCGCCAATGGAAATCAAAGGAATTTGCAGATAGTTACACAACCATTGGGCTTGAGTTCCTTTCCCCGCGCCTGGGCCACCTAAAATTATCAGTCTCACAGCACACCAAAAATTCTGTACTTGACTATTCTATATGCAGATAAAATAACTATTTTTAAATAAGTTTATTGAAAAAGCCGTCCTTCAGGATTGGGCTTTAAACCCAATTTTTCGGCCAAATTGTATTTTCGCCAGTCACAAAAATGGACACATATATAGCGTATAATTTGTACTATAATAAAAAAAAGCACTATATATTGTAAAATGAGCTTTTCCCAGTAAGAAGCTCAAGTCTAGCTAATGAAGCTGGCAAAAACAGTATTTGTCCTCAAAATATACTTTCAAAAATTTATTTTTCTATGGTTGCACAATTACAAACCCCTTCTCTCAACATTCCCAGTGACTCACCGTATACTGTTCCCGGTCTGATACAAGTATTCACTACTAGCCACCGTAATTTTTTTACCGATGTGATGGCTCAGGCATTGAGAATAGCTGGCCAGGGGACTTCAGTATTGATTGTACAGTTCCTAAAAGGGGGAATAAAACAGGGACATGAGCATCCGGTGCGACTAGGACAAAATTTGGATTGGGTGCGTTGTTGTATTCCTCGTTGTATTGATACTCCTGAGCTAGATGAAATTCAAAAAAGTTCGCTGCTGGATTTGTGGAAGTATACTCAAACGGTTGTAAATGAAGGAAAATATTCCCTGGTAGTACTTGATGAATTAAGCGTAGCAATTGATTTTGGTTTAATTCCTGAGAATGAGGTGTTAGATTTTCTGGAAAAGCGTCCTAGTCATGTAGATGTAATTTTGACAGGGCCAAATATGCCAGAACCAATTTTGGAGATGGCAGACCAAATTACAGAAGTTCGTCGCAGTCATAGACCTTAGAAGGGGCCAGGGCGCAGAAGGCAGGAAGGACAATATATATAAAATTTCCCAAATTTTGCGCCGGAATGACCAAAATATTACCAAAGTTGTAGTCTAATGATTACCAATTAAAGTTAATCATTAACTAATAAAATGAATATTAGTACCAATCCGCCAAATATCAAAATATCTCTACCAGACCATACTCAATTACCAGAATCAGACGGCACTTTTGTTAATAATTTTCAGGAGCATCCTCAAAGTATTTTATTAACAGATTTTATTCAACCTATACTAGAAAATATTCATCCAGACCAACAATATTGTATTGGTCAAGATTCAGGAATTTATTGGCGAATTATAGAACCTTTAGAACGAGGTGCTGTATCTCCAGATTGGTATTATGTTCCTAATGTTCCACCAAAATTTAATGGTGAAGTTCGTCGTTCCTATGTGTTGTGGCAAGAATTTATTCCACCGTTAATTGTTATAGAATTTGTATCGGGAGATGGTTCGGAAGAACGAGATAAAACACCTCTAATTCGAGGTGCAAATGAATCCACACAAAAACCTGGTAAATTCTGGGTTTATGAGCAGATAATTCGACCAGTTTTTTCTGCTATTTATGAAGTTAAAAAACCAGGAGTAGAAGTATATAAATTGGTAGGAATTAAGTATAAATTAATAGAGGCAAATGAGCGGGGTCATTATCTTATTTCAGCATTAGGAGTAGAGTTAGGTATTTGGTCTGGCAGGCATCAAAATGTAGAACTGTCTTGGTTCCATTAGTGGGATAGTGAAGGTAATTTGTTAACAACAAGTACAGAACGATTAGAAACAACAGAATTATTATTGACACAAGAACGTCAAAAAGTTGAAAAAGAGCGTCAAAGAGCTGAAAAATTAGCAGAAAAATTAAGAGCAATGGGCATTGAGCCGGAAGAGTGATGTAAGCTTCAATAAAGATAGTTTCTTCAAAAGAATAATAAGACAAAAGGCATATCAATGTTCGCTCCTTCAGAGATTATTATGAAATTTAGTGGAAGATTCCATCCAAGAAATTATCTAATATGTAGTTTAATGCTAGGAAGCACAAGAAAGACTAAAGGCTAAAAAGTGATTTTGATCGAGGCAATGAAGTGGAGCATTTGCGGATTATTACGTAGGCGTGTAATCTCAAAGTTAGAGATTGTTTAATTACGCTGACGCTCCATTTGCAATGACAATAATTAGGGAATAGAAGCTCATTTGATATTGAGTTTATGAATCAGTTATAACTCCTAAGTAGAGCAAGCTAAAAAAAAGACGTTACATATTTAGGCACAAAATCCCTCAAGTAACTGATCTGAGTGACTTTTTAGCCAGTTTACAATTTGATACATAACGCACAAAATTTACCGCGCTCTACTTAACTCCTAGATTTACTTTTTCTCCATCAATTTATGACTACTTTCAACCATATTAATAAACTCGCCCCGATAACCTTCTAAATCAACACCTTTTGACTGATTTGCTAAGTTCAAAACTTCATCTAAACTAGCATCTCCTTTATATTCAGACTCTCGCAAAATCATTCCATATTCAGCCACCGCAGCCGAAAATTTAAAATCATTGGAAGCATTTTCAAATTTCACACCTTTATCAACAACTGGCTGTTTAATTAACTGAGAATTTGTACCCTTCGGTTCCTTATAGCGCAACTTCACCAACATTAATTCATCAGTATTATAAGCTTCTGGCTCAACTTGATTATCCTGATATCTCAACTCATCAACTTCAGGCAATTTGACATTACTTTCTATCCCTACTGGAATAATTTCATAAAGTGCTGTAACCGAATGTCCTGCCCCCAATTCTCCAGCATCTTTTGTATCATCATTAAAATCTTGGGAACGTAACAGTCGATTTTCATAACCAATCAAACGATAAGCTTGTATTTTTGCCGGATTAAATTCCACTTGAATTTTGACATCTTTAGCAATAGTTAGTAGAGTTCCTCCCATCTCTGTCACTAGCACTTTTTTAGCTTCCAAAAGATTATCAATATAAGCATAATTGCCATTACCTTTATCAGCTAATTGTTCCATTTTTGCATCTTTTAAATTTCCTGTGCCAAAGCCAAGCACTGTCAGAAAAATACTTTCATCTCGATAATTTTCGATCGTTCGGACTAATTCAGCATCGCTGGAAACTCCCACATTAAAATCTCCATCTGTGGCGATAATAACTCGGTTATTTCCGGAGGATTGATAAAACCGTTTTGCCAAATCATAAGCAAGTTTAATTCCTTCGCCTCCTGCCGTTGACCCTCCAGCTTCTAAGTTATTAATTGCTGCGATAATTTGATCTTTTTCGTTGCCTTTTGTTGGTGGTAAAACTACTCCTGCTGCTCCAGCATAAACTACTATTGATACAGTATCTTTTTCTGTTAGTTCATCAACTAATAACTGAAAAGCTGATTTGATTAATGGTAGTTTATTAGGGGTATTCATCGAGCCAGAAACATCTAACAGAAATACTAAGTTACTAGAAGGTAAATTTTCTGTAACTATATCTTTGCCTTGAATGCCAATATGAACTAATTTATGTTGAGAATTCCAAGGAGAATCGGATAT
Source organism: Microcoleaceae cyanobacterium (assembly GCA_049647275.1). Classification (GTDB taxonomy): domain Bacteria; phylum Cyanobacteriota; class Cyanobacteriia; order Cyanobacteriales; family Microcoleaceae; genus JASJEE01. The sequence continues at coordinate 6 of JBARXI010000162.1, read as the reverse complement.
TTCTGT
>JBARXI010000161.1:0-14053 GCA_049647275.1 Microcoleaceae cyanobacterium | reverse complement strand
GCGATAGACGCACCTGGTAGCTGACTCCTGTGAGGGAATGCGCACCAAGAGAACCGAAATTTAGTAGAAAAAGAGTAACAAGAGGGTTGTATAAAACCAGAGAAAATAAATTATTAAATGCTGATGTAAATGGGTCATTTAATATAATAAAAAAAGTAATTCCTGATGTCTTTGACCAAGGAATAAAGGGTTTGCCGTTTAACCCTGTAGTGGTCGAGCCACTTGCGTTTGACTAAGCTTTCAGGTTTTTGAGTAAGTTTGAGTAAGTTTAGTTGAGCGGTTGAGATTCCTTCTTGCTTCTTCAATCGGGCTGACGACAAATACCAAAGACAGAAGTATAGCCATGTAAAAATGTACCTCCACCCACAGGGCCAATTTCACCATTACAAAAAAAGCCACTTATGGGAATATTCAAGTACCGACTAAATAACCTAGAATCAAAGTTAGGCTGACTATATAGTCCTTCTCCACGTCCCAAACAAGAGAACATCAAGGCAGTCGCATTGCTCGTAGAGGTAGGCTCAAAAGCAACTTCTCTTTGATAACGTTCTAGTAACATTTCTAAATCTTCTGCGGAAGTGCGGGAATCTCGCAAATGAAATTGAATCCTCTGGCCTGGCCTAACTCGATCGCCAATAGCGATCGCCCCTGCTTTGGGGTCTACTCCGATTAAGTTACGGATTAAGAAATCTCCTTGTTCTAGATTTTGCTTAAATTCATTTCTGACTATACCGACGAAAAGAGAGTTTTGGGCTAGTTTTCTGTCTTCTTCGCTCAGACTTTGTATTAAATCTTGCAGGGCTTCTAATGGAGATTGTCTAATACCAGAATTACCTATTTGCTCAGAAGTGACTAATTCTTCTAGTTTTAGGATTATATTACGTTCTCCTTCTGTGACTCGGTAAGGTTTACCAATGGGGCGACAGCCTTGGGCTACTATTGTTTCTAGAATAATTTTCCCGGAGAGGGTGACTCCCACAGTTCCTTCTTGGTACAACCGATCTTGACAAAATAATCCTGTAGTTGTCCCTGTTGGGCCACTGCCAGCTAATCCTCCAACTTTTGGCGAATTTGGATAAGCGTAATCTAGTCCTTGTAACAAGTCGTTAATTTTTGATGAAAATGGGTCGGCTAGTATAATAAATTGAGGTTGATCTGTAGTTGGTATTCCTATGAGATTGCACCAGCTATCTGGAGAACTGTCTAAGTCTGGTAGTTGTTCTGCTGATATATGAAAGGCTTTTACTTGCACTTCTGGCAGATGTGCCAAGCTGAGGCTGATTCCAGGTTGTTGCTCTAGTTCTTGTGCTTCTCCTTGCTGATTCATGCCGACGATACCACCCCCACCACAGCCGATTAAGACTGTTTCTGGTAGTTGTTCTTTGAGCAGTGGCATCAGTCGTGGGTATTCGCTGGTGAAGGCTGATGAGATAAATACTAGTCCTAAATCTGGTTTTGTTTGTAGTGATTCTAGGCTTTTTTCTATAACTTCTTTGACTGCTGCTTCTAATGAGGGAAGGGTTGATAGATAATTTGCCCACCGCATTTTTGTCTGCTCCTTTTTAATATATTGTGAATACTAATATTTCAGTATAGTTTGGATTATGAGGACTTAGAAGCTATCTATAAAATTAATACTAAAATTGCTTGGTGTTTGTTTCTGACGAGGGCAAAATATATGGTTAACTAGTAACTAGTGTAGTTAATTTATTTTTGTGATACTTGTTTAACTCGTCCTACCAGAAAATTTGGAAAATTTGGTATCTTACCGAAGGATAACTATTTATATATTTGATAGTGCTGAGATTAATAACTCTGAGGTAAAAAATATTTCTGGATTAGGTTTGAGAATGAGTGTAGTTTTAATTTTTTTTTATCTACAATTATAATTATACTATTCAACTGTTTTTAGGGATATTACCAGATGTTATATTCAATATTATTGAATAATGTTTGTTACTTAATCCCAAAAGTATAGTCTTTAGAGCAGTTTTTAATTTTTAATCCAGTCTATTCTATGTTAAAATATATAAAGTGTTGTCTATCAAATCAAACAATTATATGTCCAGTCTGATATTTTAGTGATCGAGCTTCAAATCTTAAAAAATCGAGATCAATGTGCTTAAGACTCTCTGACAACATATATAACTGTGAAAGAGGCATACTTTAATCTTGTTTCTTTCTTGATAGTAAGGTACAATACTTATTTTTCAATCCCTAGACTATTTTTGAGTCATTCAGGAGTTTATCTCCTAAAATCTGTAGGTAGTAACTGAGAATTAAGAACATTATGACAAATAACATCGAACAACAAATTGAACAAGAGCGCAACCAAGCTCGTAACGCCTGTGATTCTTCTGGTGCAGATTCTAAGGAATGTGCAGCAGCTTGGGATGCTGTTGAGGAACTCCAAGCTGAAGCTGCTCATCAAAAGCAAAAACAGCCTCAGTCTTCTTTTGAAAATTATTGTGAGGATAATCCCGACGCTGCTGAGTGCCGAGTATATGATAACTAGAAGAATCAGCTTTACCTGACTACATTAAATTGCAGTCTGTGACGTTGGTAAGCAACTGAAATACTCAACTAATTTGAATCAGTTGCTTACCATAAATCAAACTATATCATATAGTTAAGTTTTTATAAATCATCAATTATGTTTAATTTTTTACCCTTAGCCATTACATCTGGACTTGAGGTTTGGGTCTGGATGGACTATAGGTTAGCGGTATTATTTACGGTCGTACTGCCGCTGGTACTTTTGATTTGGGCCTTTTTCAAGAAATCTGAAGCAATTCAACACTTATTGATGATATATTGGCGGGTATCAAGTTTATTGGCAATCACAGTTTATTTAATGATTGCTGCTGTACCGATTGCCTTTTTAACATCATTAATGGCAAGATTTTTAATTCCTTTGGCTTTGTGGTTTTGGGTAGATTTGAATGAAGAAATCCAAGAACTACGAAATTCTCCTCTCAAGGCTAGTTTCACATCTTGGCGTTGGGCTGCGACTATCTATAATTTTATCGGCACAGTAGTTCAAATTCCGTTTACAGTCTGTGCTTTTAAACCTCGTAATGAGTTATTGAACGATCCTTTTTGTAATGTTTGGTTAGATCCGCCATGGTTATTTAAACAGATTTTTCACCCTGATTGGCCTCAAGAATTTATGGGTTTTTTGGGATTTGCCTGGTTGATACTTTATGTTATTTTCATCACCTATTTTGTTTTAGTCAAGTTACAAAAACAAGGGCGATCGGCTACTGGTAGCTAGTAATTAAAAAGTTAATTAAATAGTTAATTAAAGTCTGTTGTTTTGAATATTTGAAGAATGAACAGTATAGCTAATCGTTTGGAACAGTACACGATTAAACGACCTAATGAAGTATTAATAGTTAAGGTTGAAGTTGAAGGAAAACAAGATGAAATAGCTATTTTTAAGGGTTTTTCAAGCTCTCTCATGGGTCCTACTGCTTTCGATCCAGATGTGCCTGTTTTAACTGAAGCTGCTAAAATTAAGAGTATAGACTTGGTGGCTAGTCCATACAATCGAGAAGCACCTCGTTATCTTAAGCAAGGACTAACATGGGAAAAGATGCAGTCCCTGCTCAAAGAAGTAGAAGTTTAGCTGACTATTCCACCAGCAGCTTGTAAGCGAGCTCTAGCTCTCTTCAAGCCTTGTTTGGCTTGCATCTTTTCCTGAAGATTCTCACCATTTTCAGCTTTCTGTAAACGTGATTCTGCATCACTATAGGCTGAACGAGCTGATTCTTTATCAATAGTGCCTCCCTTTTCAGCACCATTGACTAAGATTGTGACTTCATCTTCTTCTACTTGAGCAAAACCACCCATGAGGGCGATCGCTACCCAATCTTTCTGAGGACGAACTCGCATTACTCCTGTATCAATAGCTGTCAAGAGCGGAGCGTGTCCACCTAAAATTCCTAATTGACCTGTTGTACTGGGTAGGATTACTTCTTCAGCTTCTGAGTCCCAAACTGTTTTGTCGGGAGCTATTACACGCACAGTTAATGTCATATCAGTTATCAGTTATCAGTTATCAGTTATCAGTTATCAGTTCCTCCGCCTGAAGCCGGAGGCAAGAAAATAGGGGATTTTCTTTGTTATCCCCTTGTAGGGCGATAGCCCGTGGCAAAGCCAAGGGGAGGCTTGAAACCTTATTCCTTGGTCATTTGTCAAGGATATATTATTGGTTTTCTTTGTTAATTTTTAGCTATGAGTTGGCAGTTGACTTTTGATTTAAGCATCGATAACCAAAAAGCCAACTGTCAAAATGTATAAGCTAACTAAGGATTAACAGGGCAATTGACTACTCCCCGGACTCAAGTCACGGGGAAACAAGCGTAGATACTACGCAACAAGATAAATCCGTGTTGCTTCGTCTATTCTTAGCTGACCAAAGATATATTCTGATGTCGGACAAGTCAAAGTGCCCCTACACAGTCGGCTAAGGCCAATGCCTAGCGTTCTGCTTACTTTTTGTTGATAGTAATAGCACAGGACAACTAAAGTTGTCTAGTCTAAACGACTCCCTTGTTTTCATCCCCCGGTTAAAACACGGGGGCCTTCAACGTCGCTTTTCGGTAAGACTATACTTCTGCTTTCATTTTTTCAGCTTTAGCTATTACTTGGTCGATTCCACCTACCATGTAAAAAGCTTGTTCTGGTAGGTCATCAAGTTCTCCAGATAAAATCATTTTGAAGCCTTTCATGGTATCTTCTAGCTTCACATATTGACCGGGAGAACCTGTAAACACTTCAGCTACAAAGAATGGCTGTGATAAGAAGCGCTCAACTTTACGAGCACGAGCTACAACTAAGCGATCGTCTTCTGATAATTCATCTAAACCTAGAATCGCGATAATATCCTGGAGTTCTTTATAGCGTTGTAGTGTAGATTGTACAGTTCGAGCAACGTTATAGTGATCTTCACCAACGATGCCTGGTTGTAACATAGTAGATGTAGAATCTAGGGGGTCAACTGCTGGATAAATACCTTTAGAAGCTAAACCCCTTGATAATACTGTAGTTGCGTCTAGGTGAGCAAAGGTAGTAGCAGGTGCTGGATCAGTCAAGTCATCTGCAGGGACATATACTGCTTGAATAGAAGTAATTGAACCTTCTTTTGTGGATGTAATACGTTCTTGCAGTTCACCCATCTCTGTACCGAGGGTAGGCTGATATCCCACCGCAGATGGCATTCTTCCCAAGAGCGCAGATACTTCAGATCCCGCTTGTACAAATCGGAAGATATTGTCGATGAAAAGTAGCACGTCTTGCTTACTCACATCCCGGAAATATTCTGCCATTGTCAAAGCTGACAGACCGACACGCATTCTAGCTCCAGGTGGTTCGTTCATCTGACCGTAAACCAAGGCAACTTTAGATTCGCTGAGGTTGTCTCGATTAATCACACCAGACTCAATCATTTCATTGTAAAGGTCATTACCTTCACGAGTCCGTTCTCCCACACCACCAAATACCGATACTCCACCGTGGGCTTTGGCAATGTTGTTAATTAATTCCATGATGATTACGGTTTTACCTACACCCGCACCACCAAATAGACCAATTTTTCCACCACGACGATAGGGAGCTAGAAGGTCTACAACTTTGATACCTGTTTCAAAAACTGAAGGTTTGGTTTCTAACTCTGTAAATTTAGGGGCATCACGGTGAATAGGAGATTTCTCCTCTGTGGCCACTGGGCCTAGTTCGTCTACTGGTTCCCCGATGACGTTAAAGATTCTACCTAGAGTTGCTGTTCCTACAGGTACACTAATTGCATTGCGTGTATCGACGACTTCCATACCGCGCACTAAGCCGTCAGTAGCACTCATGGCCACAGCTCGTACTTGGTTATCTCCTAAGAGTTGCTGCACTTCACAGGTAACGGAAACCTCTTGTCCGGCTTCGTTTTTGCCTTCTATTTTTATGGCGTTGTAAATTTCTGGGAGACTGCCACTGGGGAACTTGGCATCTACAACTGGACCAATGATTTGGGTAATGTGTCCTACGTTTGTTTTTTCTGCGGTGCTTACCATTATATCTATTTGTTTTTTGAGCTATCCGAACTTGGTCGGAAAGGTTTAGGTTTTGAGATTAATATGTCATTTTTTAGATTATCACTGAAGCGCTCATCAAGGGCGATATTAATTATTTTGCTCACGAGTTGTCTTGAATTGTTGGGGGGTAAGTAGTGATTTTGGTGGTGGTGCAGCCGTAATGGTAAAGAGAGTGTGGGGAATGTGAGGAGATGGGGAGTGTGAGGAGATGGGGAGTGTGGGAGAAATTAAAAAATATATATCCCGACCATTATTATGCAGGACTACTGTAATTTGTATTACTTAATTAGATATTTTTATAGTTTTTTATATCACATAATTTGATTTTTGTCAATATCTTACATATCTGAAATAAGATATGTAAGATATGAAATAATATCTGGTTTTTATAAACAGGACCTAGGCCAAGACACTATATGTAGTGAATTAAAACTATAACGTCTTAGATATGTAGTGTTTAGAAACCAAAAATGCGTAAGTTTTGATCGAGTTAAGGTTTATCCAAGAAATAGAAATATATCGGGGTCTGGCATCACCGGTCCTATAAACAGCCTATTCAATATTTCAACTCGAAGAATCCCACGTTGTCGCATCTGGGTAAGGTCAGTCAGATTCTATCAACTTTCGCTACTATCTATTTTGGCTTTAATACGTCTAATTGGTAAATTGGCCACTAAAGCTGTAGCTCTTTGATTATTTTCTAACAAAAATTCTGAATCATTAGGATCTATTTCTACATAGCGAGATACTACTTCCATGATTTCTCTTCGCATTGCTTCAATTATTTCTGGATTCAGATCGGCACGGTCGTGAGCTATGACCAGTTTTAGACGACGTTTAACTTCGTCACGACTTTTAGGATTATTCTTAGAAAAAAGTTTTTCTATTAATTCGTTTAGCATTAGCTTATTTTTAACTCAATATTTACATGGTTGTTAAATTGTGATTAATATCATATTCGGATAATTTAGTAACAAAAAAAACTCGCTCCTCCTCTTACTTCTTCCCTCCTTTTTATTCCCTATTACCGTTGATTTATTAAAAGTATTCAACCGCACATGATATAAGTGGTTTGAGACAGGATTTTCCAGATTAACTTCAAAATTTAATACATCAATTAAATTAAAGAATTTTATATGACAAGAATTTACGCAATCGAGTAAAAAAGTTTTCTGGTGGGGGATTTAAATCTACAAAATCGACTTTTTCACCATCTAAACGACGGGCAATATTAGTAAATTCTACTCCTGCCAGAGAAGGGTTTTCTGATAATACTAAAGGTTCCCCTCGGTTCGTAGATACAATTACTTTTTCATCATCTGGTATAATTCCCATCAGTGGAATAGCAAGTATTTCCTCTACGTCTTGTACTGACATCATTTCATCTGCTTGTACCATCTGGGGTCTAATCCGGTTAACTATGAGATGGATACGCTTGACATTATGGGCTTCTAATAGGCCAATTACTCTGTCAGCGTCACGGACAGCAGATATTTCTGGGGTTGTAACAATTATACCCTCTTGGGCTGGGGCGATCGCGTTTTGGAAACCTTGTTCAATCCCCGCAGGAGAGTCGATGATAATATAGTCATATTTTGGCTGTAACATATTTACCAATTCCTGCATTTGTTGAGGAGTAACTACTTCCTTCATGCGGTTTTGAGCAGCGGGCAAAAGTGCTAAACGAGGTTGTCGCTTATCCCTAACTATTGCTTGTTCGAGACGACATTCTCCTGCCAACACTTCTACTGCTGTATAGACTATTCTATTTTCTAAACCCAACAATAAGTCCAAATTTCTCAGACCAAAATCAGCATCAATTACAACTACTCGGCGACCTTTTTGAGCCAACGCCATGCCAAGGTTAGCTGTACAGGTAGTTTTTCCTACTCCACCTTTACCAGAAGTAATCACAATAATTCTGCTCATAAGCGATTAAAAATAAGAAATTGTCGATATTAAAACTACAGGTATATTAGATTTTAGATGCAATTCACAGCTTTTAACAGCATTGTTTTGCTTTGTGTTGCTTTGTGTTTGCCCCATTGCTTATTTACTCCAAAAAGTCTCCTAGTTCAGGTTAATTTTAGAAGTATCAGCTTACCCTTAATACATGAAAATCATGTTTTTGTCAAGTGCCATATTTTGCTGGCATTAGTGTGAAAATCTTACTAATTTTATATGAATAATCATCAGGAATTAGGTGTTTTTGAGTTTTCAAAGCTATATCTAGCAATCTTATTTGATTTAGAGATATTTTAGCTAGATTTTTAGGGAATCCCAGAAAAGGTGAAAAATACTGTATCTCATTAATAGGAGAATCGCTATATAGCAATGTGAAATGATTCGTGAAAGAAATCGGTTACTTTAAGGCAGGAGGCAGAAGGAGGAAGTTTTTAACAACTCCAGGAATTTTACAAATGATTTAGGATTGCTATATATAAGATTATAGTTTTGATTCACTAAGTAGGTTGCCCTAAATAAACGTTAAAAATATAAATCATTTTGTATCTCTAGATTTAAGCAATTAGAGTAAAATTTATATGGCTTTAATTGAGATTTTTTAGTATAACTATTTTGATAAATACTTTGTTTAACTGCCGAGGGCTAAATCATATTCATCTTCAAACATTCTGCCGGCAATTTTATCAGTTGTTATTTGATGCCATTCCCCTTCGATTAAATTTAGGGTGGTGGTGCAGCCGTAATGTTCAGCAATTAACAATTAACAATGAATAATTAATAATTACCCTTTCTTAAAAGAAGGGGACTGACACTTAAGGAAATTTTTTGATTTTATCCCCTTAAAAGGGTCGGCTTTAAACCTGAATTGTTTAATTATTAATTATTTGGTAAAGGAAGTGTGGGGAGTGTGGGGAGTGTGGGGAGTGTGGGGAGAAATTAAAAAATATATATCCTCACCATTACGGCTGCACGACGACCAATTTAGTTCTGGAGTATAAGTTGGTAGAAAAAACAAATATAATCCTTTCTGTTCCCATTCTTTCTGTTTGCCTTTAATTAAACCACTTATATGTATTGAGTAATGAACCCGAACAATTAGTGTATCTTTTCTTTTTTGTTTTCGGTATTTTTCAGCTTCATCTGCTTCTTTATCCCAAATTTTTACTAAATTTTCCTTTTTTTAGCTGCCGATTGACAAGGGATAATTAAAACTTCTATTTGGTTCATATATCCCTAATATATTTAGTTGTTTTCCGTTTTTTGCTCTATGGTATTACTTTCTGTTTTCCGACTTTTATATAACTACAACTATATAACTATAACTGACTGGACTCCAGAGACTAAATCTTGCTTCATCTAAGTATTTTAGTCCGCTATTCCCACTTTTTTCGGCACAGCGCAGCATTTTAAAATCTACTTTTTTGGCTTCTTTTTCTTGAGGCGATGGATGAATTATTGTACTTACTTTTGTTTCTTTCCATTTCCCGCCCTTTTTTTGAGAATCTGGCGGATTCTTCCTGGGGTTAATTGGAGGTTTCATTCTTTTTCTCAAATATTCGATAACTGTTTACTCTGATATAGCAATCCTAAATCATTTGTCATACATCAAAACACAGATAAAAAATCTGAGACTCTGTTGCTTTCCGGAGCTGTTGCCTGTTTTTTGTTTCCTTTTTGTGAGATATTTTTACAAGGGCTAAAATAGGACTGCTATATGTTCTTTCTTCTCGTTCTGAGATTTGTTCAAGATATTTTATATCCTTTTCTTTCCACGTTCTTTTTCGTCCACTTCTGGGAGCATCCCACAATCCTTCTCTACCTTGAATAATTTATAGATAAATTTTTTTCCTAATTGTATTTTGTGATAATTTGACCCAATTGGCAATTTTTTTAACTTTCCATCCTCTTGTATTTAAACATAATATTTCGGCTCTTGTTCTCGTGAAGCAAGGGAATTTTTTTGTCACTCTTCAACCTTGATAGTTCTTGTTATTGTGCTGCTATTAACTGAATTTTTAGGCTGGCTTGCAGATAGCATTATCTCTTTTTCAACTACTTTTCTATTTGACACTTATTTAAGCTCACCTACTTATACAGCGTATTCGGTGGTTTATGAAGTACAGTAATAGCATTTGGTAAAATAGTCTTTTAAGCTCTGAGTATTTTCTTAAATAAACTTTGATTATTTAGACTCTGAACTACTGTGCTACATTTAGATAGAATCTGCTGTATCAGTAGGTAGGTGTAATTAAATGTAAAATATCCAAAGTGAGTTCGGAACGACATTTGCAGAGCAAACATTTCTCGCAATGACAAAGTATATTATATTTATTTCTGTCCATCTACTTATCTATTATATATAGATAGTATCTTTGCATAAATATTAATAAGTAGGTAGACAAATTTATTTGTATATTTACCAAATAATGAAGGTTTAAAGCAAGAGTCGCATCAAGGAGAAAAGCGGTCGTTTTGCTACGCAAGATGTAAAGCGTTTGCGATAGCATTCTGTAAAGAAAGCTAACCGTAGGGTGGGATGGGGAGGTCTCCTTTCCCTCCGGGACGCTCCGCGTTTTGCTCCGCAACATGTAAAACGTAGTTTTGCGAAGCGCAAACGCCATATCCAATCGACCAAGAGAAAATCAAAAAAAACTTTTTAGTAAATTTATCCGTTTTCAGGAGAAGTAATTGTTAATTATTAATTGTTGAATATTTACTTAGATTTTTTTCCATGCTTCGGTACTCCCTACTATCAAAAGTACACAATTCTTTTTTTTCCAGCACTTAATAATGAGAGAAAATTTAGTTCTATATTTTTTTCATAGCATTTCCCAAGAAGCATGAGGTAGAAAATTATAGGTTTTAGGGAAGAGGGAAAAAAAGAAAAATTTGCCTACCGCATGACTCCGAAAACGACTATAGTTAAAAGTTGTAGTTCCGATCGCCTACCCATAAACTCAAAGGTACAGCTTTACCTTGAGAATTAACTTTTACTTCTACAACAAAAGGTATTTCAGCTTCTGAGTTAAGAGTACGTTGTACTTGTAAAATATCTTGATTAATTTCTTCCCGTCTATCTTCTGGCATATAATAAGTTTCCAAGTCATATGTAACTCTCGATCCATCAAATTTACCTTTAATAGCTATCCGCTCGTCTGGCAAATTTTCTGGCATTTTTTCACTCACACCTACAGGTTTCCAAACTTTTGGTATATCTAAATTTTCCTGAGTTTCAGGTGCAGCTAAAATTACATAAATATTAGTATGAGTTTCCCTGGCAAATCTTCCAGAAGTTTCTAACTCAAATTGATTCCAACCCGGAAGTTTGTTCAAATTATCTTTGCTGGAAATATCATAACTCAAAACTTGATAATAGCCCCGCAAAAAATCATAAGGGTCTACAGGGGCAGTTTGCAAAACTACAGTTTTACCAGTAATCATAGTATAAATAGCTTGAGCCGGAACTGAAAAAATTAATGCTAACTGCAAAGTTAGTGGCAAAATAAACCGCCAAGTTGGCATCTGCTTTTTCAGAGGTTTTGTTTGATTAATAGGTAGACTTAGTTCTTCATAATTATGATTTTGTTTGGTTAATAAATTATCTTGACTAAAAGGGTTAGAAAATCTCATTTTAATTATCCTGTTTTTTAATTGGATGAAATAGCTAAGAGGTTAAAAATACTAAGTTAAGTACACAAAAATAATTACACATACTCCTAAACTGAAAAGCACCTTTACTATGGGATGGTGCGTTATACCAATTTTAAAAAAAGAGTGTTATAAATAATTTGAGTGATGGAAAGATTGTTGTTAGTTATGTCTGTTTGATTAAAAACAGAGGTTTACCGAAAGAAATACTGAAAGACTATTCCTTCTGACTTATGAGGACTAACTCCTGACTCCTAGCGACACCGGAAGTATTTGTAGGAAATATTTATCAATATTGTATTATCCTAGCGCTGTATATTATGTCGCGGAACTAAATGCACTCTGCAGGACTGTTTCAGCTAAAATAGTGCTTGAGGACAATTGCTTAATTCCCGCTCAATTCAGAATTTTGTAAAAAATCTATTCTACCTATTATACTACTTTTACTACTTTAGCTGTATCGGGTTATTCTGGATTTAATATTTCCTTTATAGCACTACCCATTAAGGTTAGGATATCCTTCTGTTCTCTATTAAGAAGTTCCCTTTCCACACAGGTTTATTGTTCTAACTAATTAAGGTAATGCTATGCAGGGCTATTTCATTCTAAACTGTGCCATGTTATGAAATTACGAAAATAGGTTATTTCGAGCTTTAGACAATTTATCTTTCCCTATCTGAAAGTAAGTAAATTCATTAGACATCTCCAAACATTGCCAAAGTCTTTCTATCACTTGACTAAATTGTCTTTATAATTGTCAAGCAGGCATGCTTGATTTGACGTATTTATTAGTATTTGAGCCACTTATTGTTAATAATAAGCGTTTTTGTTATAGATTTTTTCACATTTTTTTTATTGATTATTTAGGATTAAAACTAATATTAATGCTCCGATTCTTAATCTAACTATTCCACATATTGTTAGCCGGACTTTTTGATAATTTTTTTCTTTTAACCTAAATCTTTCTCTGGCTACTCTAAATATTTTTATCAATCTAATTAGATGTAAGACAAATATTCTTTTTCTTGAATGCTTCTTACCTTCGCCCTGCGACGGCGCAATTTTGCACTCGCTTTTTAGCTTTTTTCCTGTTCTCTTCTTTTAATTCTTGTGACAATTTTTGATTTCTTTGTTTCTTTTTAGGTGTGGTAGTTCTCTCTGCCCCTTGCTCGGCTTTATCCACCTAAAATTTTTGTGATTTATCCAAGTTTTTTTGTTGTTTTATAAGTAAGTTTACATCACTTTCTGGACCTCTTTGTCCTACAATTACATCTACTATTTCTCTCCCTGTCTTGAGTGCTTCTTATATTCGCCGTGGGAAGGCGCAATTTTGCACTCGCATTTTCTGTGGTTATTATTTGATTTTTCAATGTATGAGATTTCTCCTTGCCTGAGTAATATTTTTTCTGTTTTTCATCATTTATCATTTATTGCTCTTTCTCTATTCTTTTCTGTGCTATCAACAATCAATTCTATCTCTTTTAAAGATTCTTTTATCCATAAGTATTCATGGGATTTTTCGGAAAATTCTTCTAATAAGCTGGAGATAATTCCCTCAAAATGTCTATCCAAAGCGTGAAAAATATTATTTACCGTTGAGGATCTAACTCCACAAATTACCCCTAATACTTGAAATGTTGGTATATGATGTAAATAATATCAAGTTAATATAATTTCTGCGGATACTGCTAAAAGTTTTTTTCTACCTCCACCTGATTTGATTAATCCTTTTTTTCTTTGGGCTTTTGCCACTCTTTTTTCTCATTCTATTTTTTGAGCATTTTCTCTGAATTTTGTTAACTGTTCATTAGTCATACCAATGATTCTCTTTGTTGACTTTGGGTAATTATAAATATATTGTAAAAATTGATTCATTTGTACTTAATTGTCTGTAATTGAGTTTTTTAATTTGATCTTATTTTCTATTTTGGAGATGTCTATTGCTAAAATCTAGAGTGAAATGACCCTGAATGCTATGTAAGCGGTCTTTTGATTTGAGCGTGTATGGTTTGGTTAATTAAAAAAAGTTCTGCAACTCAACTTCTAAATGTATATAGTAGCCCTAAATTAGTTGTGATTATTTTTGGTATATTTATTTTGGAATTCTACCTAAGCTGTTATGGTTTTAAATTAATTATTGAGACTAGGCAATAGTCAACATAAAAGCGATTGGGAGAGATTTAGCTAATTTGAACAAAGAAAGCTATTTTGAATGGGTTTTAGTTTACTAGCTACCAGCTACCATACAAACATCAAAAATTCACCAGTTAAAATAGGATTGCTATAGTTCAAATTATCTTCTTATTTCTTGCTTCTTCTGGTGATAAATGTCGCTCAAACCATAAACCAGCAGC
>JBARXI010000160.1:0-12000 GCA_049647275.1 Microcoleaceae cyanobacterium | reverse complement strand
CACTACCGCGAACATATGATTTGTTGGAATTTGCCTAGTCTGAAGCTACTACTGAGAAATTGGCAAAATATCCTTTATATTGGGATACCTGCTACAGGTACAAATATGATTACACCGATTTCGATTACTTTTATTACTAGTTTGATGGCTAGTTTTGGCATTGAAGCAGTGGCAGGTTTTGGTATTGCTTCTAAAGTAGAATCGTTTTCTCTTATTGCCCCAATGGCTTTATCTGCTAGTTTCGGCCCATTTGTAGGACAAAACTGGGGGGCGAAACAGTACGATCGCGTAAATTTCGGTTTGCGTTTTGGGTTTCAGTTTTCTCTGCTTTGGGGAGTTATGCTGGCGATCGCTCTTGGTTTAGGTGGGAGTTGGGTTGCTTCTTGGTTTGATCGAAACCCAGCAGTTGTAGAAATTGCTGCTAAGTATTTGTTGATAGTGCCTATTAGTTATGGTGCTGCTGGAATTATTTTGATTTCTAGTGCTACTTTTAATGCTCTGGGGAAACCTTTGCCGTCTGTAGTTATGACGATGACAAGAATGTTATTTTTGTATGTACCTTTGGCATATTTGGGAAGTTGGTTATTTGGGATAAATGGTATTTTTGCTGCTGCTTGTTGGGCTAATTTAATAGTTGGTATTGGAGCTTATATTTGGAATCAGAAAACTTGTAAGCAGCTACACACAAGAGATTGCCTAGTTTAATTGTCTGCAACCATTGCCATCAAAGCTTTTCAGGCTTAGAAAATGTGTAATTAATTGTGTATACCTGTTTAGTAGAAGGTAGTAGAAGGTAGGGTGTGTTAGCGATAGCGTAACGCACCGAAGAAGGTAGGCTGTGTTAGCGATAGCGTAAAGTTCCGCTTTACATGTTGCGCAGCAAAACGCTCCGCGACAGATAAAGCGATAGCGTAACGCACCGAAGACAAAGTAAAAGGTGGTGCGTTCCCAATATATCATCAATATCCAAATCAAATTTTTAGGATGGAACGCACACTACTACTCTGGCATTTATCAGTACTCCAGACATTTTTGGAAATACTGTAATTGTACATTTGACAAACAAGCTATCCTAAACAAAGTACCAATTTTAAGGAGTTTGTCCTCATCTCCATGCAGTTTAACAGTTAATTCAGTATTATATAAAATTGTAAACAAATACTAAGGTCTCATCAATGTACTTATATTATGTGCTAGGATTTATCGTTATATTATTAGTGGTAGGAATTGCGCTTTATCTCATCACTCCTCGCAGTTATGAGTCGTCTGAGACGGTGGCTAATTCCTACGATGAATGGACTGAAGACGGTATCCTAGAATTTTACTGGGGCGAACACATTCACTTAGGTCATTATGGCTCGCCACCACAGAAGAAAGATTTTTTGACTGCCAAGTATGACTTTGTGCATGAAATGGTGAAATGGGGAGGGCTGGATCAACTACCTCGCGGTACTACTGTTTTAGATGTAGGTTGTGGAATTGGTGGCAGCAGCCGTATTTTAGCAAAAGATTATGGATTTGATGTTACAGGGATTACCATTAGCCCAAAACAAGTCCAACGTGCCCAGGAATTAACCCCTGAAGGAGTTAACGCTAAATTTCAGGTAGATGATGCTCTGGCACTTTCTTTCCCAGATAATAGTTTCGATGTAGTTTGGTCAATTGAAGCGGGGCCTCATATGCCAGATAAAGCTAAATATGCACAAGAAATGATGCGGGTATTAAAGCCTGGTGGAATATTGGTTGTAGCTGACTGGAATCAGCGAGACGATCGCCAAAAACCACTTAATTTTTGGGAGAAACCTATAATGCGCCAATTATTAGAGCAGTGGTCTCATCCGGCTTTTTCTAGTATTGAGGGTTTTTCGGAACTCATAGCAGAAACTGGATTAGTGGAAGGGGAAGTAGTAACAGCAGATTGGACACAGGAAACTCTTCCTTCTTGGCTAGATTCTATCTGGCAAGGTGTAGTTAGACCTCAAGGGATGATTCGTTTTGGTTTATCAGGGATAATTAAGTCTATACGAGAAGTACCCACCCTGCTACTAATGCGTCTGGCATTTGGAAATGGTCTTTGTCGATTTGGGATGTTCCGTGCAGTCAAGGCTAGTTCAATATTACCATTAACAGAAAATATTCAAGCTGAAGTAGTAAAAATGTAATCATCCACATAAGAAACCGGGTTTGTCTTAGATATCCGACAATAGTTAAATATTCTCCCACAAACCCGGTTTCTTTGTTCTCCCATAGTTACGTTGTGACAAACTGTGAGGCTGGTGTACAAGGGCAAGTAAGCTGAGGATAGTGCCTCGGTGCTAAATTGGGGATTGAAAATTTGGCGTTGCACATTGAAAGAATGATAGTTGATTTTAAACCATCATGTATTGAGGAAAGATTTATTCTAGCGTTGCATATTTGTGGGATGAATTGTAGGCTTGGAGAAAAAAGAAGTTAGAAGTATTAGACATCTCCACCAAAAGAGGGAGTAGGGGTGGTTCGCGTTTGCGACAGCATTCCGGAGGAAACCACCCGTACAGGAGTAGGGGGAAACAATTGATAATTTCTGTGCGATAATTGATTGTATTTTTTATTATCGGAGATGTCTATTAAAGATGAGATTTACCTGCTCCAAAAAATTTTATCCCTTGATTCAGCAACGCCTTAATCCAAAAGTAGATATTTTTAATGGCATTATTTCCTAATTGTGCAACGCCGAAAATTTATACCAATTCACTTAAAAAATGTCACAAATAGTTGGTAACTGATTAAGTGAAATAATAAGCTGAAATTACTGTAAAATTCAAGTTTCAAGTCCCTAAAATATCACTTCTGACTTTAGTAGACCTCTGCGAAAAAGATATAGATTTTTTGCAGAAGTAGGCAACAGGCAACAGGTAAGATATTTTGAGGAAAAAGGATTTTTTATGGTGACTTTTTCTTTCCTTAGCCGATTTAATTAAAAGGTTTATTTATTTTCCACGCCTATGTCTACTGAAACGGTATTAGTTGTGTCGCTCATAGTCAGAGAATTTTATACCACTCTTCCTAACTCCTGACTTCTGACTCCTGAATCCTAACTCCTGGCTACTAATTGATCTGAGTTGTGCAAAATATACATAATGTCCACTACAAAAAAAGGTATCCTATTAAATAGTACCAATCTCAGGAAGTTTGCCCTTTCCCCATGCAGTTGCAACGTCAATTCAGTGGACAAATCATCACCTTAGACACCCAAAACTCCATCGGTGGGGGTGGCGAAGGTCGTATTTATCCTGTGCGACAAGACTCGTCGCTAGTGGCCAAAATTTACCACAAACCCTCAGACGAAGATGCCGATAAACTGACTGTGATGTTCTCTCACCCACCAGATGCACCCATGGCAGCCGAACATTCGGCGATCGCGTGGCCTGTAGATTTACTCCGTACTATCAACAGCAAACAGCAAATTATCGGCTTTCTCATGCCTCGTGTTTCTCGTGCCTCGCCGATACATATATTTTATAACCCGAGAAACCGTCGAGAACAAAAACCGCTATTTAACTATCGTTATCTCCATCGCACGGCTCGTAACCTAGTCGCTGCAGTCAACGCTCTACATAATAGCGGGTATGCTATTGGGGATGTTAACGAGTCCAATATTCTGGTCACAGATACCGCCCTTGTCACCCTAGTTGATACTGACTCATTTCAAGTGCGCGACCCCTACACCCTGGAAATTTACCGTTGCCCAGTGGGTAAACCAGAATTTACACCACCAGAATTACAAGGTCAGAGTTTCCGGGGAGTTGACCGCCAACCAGAACACGATCTATTTGGCATGGCGGTGTTGATTTTTCAATTATTGATGGAGGGCACTCACCCATTTGCAGGAGTTTATCAAGGTAGAGGCGACCCTCCCACCATTGAAGCGCGGATCAAAGCAGGTCATTTTCCCTACAGTAAAAAACGCGTTCCCTATCGCCCGATGCTACTTGCACCAGATGTGAAGATTTTGCATCCTACGGTGCAGCAGTTGTTGATTGATTGTTTTGAAAAAGGGCATGAACATCCTACGGAGCGCCCAAAACCCACAACCTGGGCTTTGGCATTACGGGAAGCAGAGAATAGTCTCGTGCCTTGCCCGAAAAATCATCAGCACTTATATGGGAATCACTTAAAATCTTGCCCTTGGTGCGAGCGTGCCAAACAGTTAAAAGGGCGCGACCCGTTTCCCTCAAGGGAGGCAGTACGAAATCAACAACATTTGCAACCAGCCCAACCGAAAAAACGGAAACTATTATCATTAGGGCAACAAAAAACTACCAAGCCACGAAAACCAAAACCGCCAAAACCGATTATTATCACTCGGAAAATGGGGCAATATCAACCGTTGCTCACCCCTATTTCTACCAAAATTAAACCGCCCTCATCACCAATAATTCCCCTGCCTGGCGGTGGAAATGGTATTGTTGGCATTGCCAAAGATGCTGTTTGGGGTAGCTTCTGGGGAGCCTTGTGCGCAGCAGCAGTGGCAGGTCTAGTATTGGGAATTATAAAAGGTAGTGCTGCAGTTTTTGGTGGAGTAATTATGGGGATGTTGTGGGGTGGTTTTTTTGCCATGGCTTGGCAATATATTATCCCTGTGGGAGCATCTAGTGGCAGTTTGGGCTTAACGGGGGCACTGTGGGGAGGGTTTATTGCTGCTGCCATCAGTGGTGGTGTCTATGGAATTAGTAATCGCCTGGGAGTATTTGGGCAAGCAGTGTTATTTGGAGGATTTTTAGGTACTATTTGGGGTGGTGTTTGGAGTGCTTTTAAACCTCCTTTAGCGTTGCCTGTGCCTGGGCGAGTTTGGGGGAGGCGGGGTTTATTTTTAGGTAGTATTTGGGGTGCTTTTTTGGGAACAGTTGCTGGGGCAATTTTGGCTGGAGTTTTTGTGTTTCAGGGGAGTATAAATGAGGATAGTAATTCTTGGGTAGAGCTGGTATCTATATTAATAAGTAGTATGATTCCGGCGATTGGTGTTGGGGCGATGGGTGGAATTATGGGCGGTGCGGTTTTCGGACCGATTTTAGGTGCTCCAACTTTGCCTTTATCAAATAGATTATCGGGTAGTAGAGGTGCTTTTTTAGGTGGAATTTGGGGTTGTTTTTTGGGGGTAATTATTGGGGGAAGTTTGGGCGTTATTTTACCACAGTTTGTGTCGATAGATTTAATTAGTGTGATGAGAATTAATGCTGATTGGACTTTAATACTCTCAACTATTTTTGGGGCTGGTTTGGGTGCTATTGGTGGGTGTTTTTCTGGAGGAGCTTGGGGAGCTAGGGGAAAGTGGTAAATTATAGCAGGGAACAGGGAACAGGGAACAGGGAACAGGGAACAGGGAACAGGGAACAGGGAACAGGGAACAGGGAACAGTGGGAAAAACATTTCCCTGTCTAAGGAGCATCATCAGTCTATGTCCTAACCTACCTGTCTATTGCTGCTATAAGTGAAAGAAGTGAAAGTTTAAAATTTAAAATTTAAATGTTAGAAGTTAAATGTTTAC
Organism: Microcoleaceae cyanobacterium; assembly: GCA_049647275.1. GTDB lineage: Bacteria > Cyanobacteriota > Cyanobacteriia > Cyanobacteriales > Microcoleaceae > JASJEE01. The sequence continues at coordinate 6,473 of JBARXI010000160.1, read as the reverse complement.
TGGAATTATTCAACAAACAGGGAAATTTTCTCAAGTTCAGTTACAAGGTACTGGATGTGAATTGATGCTGAATGTCTCTAAAAATTTCTATGCTGAAGTGGAAATAAAATCTAATATTTCTGTGAATGGGCGGGCGCTAACAATTTTAGATAAGGAGAGTACAGAAGCATTTTATATACTTAAGTTTTATTTGGCTTCGGCAAAAATTCCTCCAGAATATCAAGGGCAAAAAAAGGTTAATCTAGAAAGGTCTATTCGTCTGGGAGAAGAAATTTCTGGTCCTCTTTTTTATGGTGTGTCTTCGGGATATTGTCGGTTAATTTCTCGGCATAATTTGCCGGGGGGTGTGGTAAAAATTAAGATTAGTTGGGAGAGTGATTTGGTTCAGTATCTTGATATTAAAGACCAGGTTTGTTTGGATGGGGTGCTGTTAATAATTAGAGATATCGATCGGGATAAAATATGTTTTGATATTTATCCAGAAACTTTGAATTTGACTAATTTAGGAGAAAAGAAAATCGGGGAATATTTCACTATTGAAATTGACCCGATGGTGAAGAAGGTGGCGCAAATCTTGGCCAAAAAAAGTTGGTAAAGTACAGTTTTAAATATAGCTTTTCTTAGTTGAATAGCAAAAAGCAGCGATCGCTCTTTCTCCCACACCCATAATAAATCTGGTTTTTATTAGATATCCCATACTGAAATTTTCTCCCACACCCATAATAAACCGGGTTTTTATTAGATATCCAATACTGAAATTTTCTCCCACAAACCATAATAAATCTGGTTTTTATTAGATATCCAATACTGAAATTTTCTCCCACACTCATAATAAACCGGGTTTTTATTAGATATCCAATATTGACATTTTCTGCCACAAACCCGGTTTTTTTCTTCTGCCACACCCATAATAAACCGGGTTTTTATTAGATATCCAATATTGACATTTTCTGCCACAAACCCGGTTTTTTTCTTCTGCCACAAACCATAATAAACCGGGTTTTTATTAGATGAAGATACTTATATTACGGTTAATTAATGTGACTTGATATAACAGGACTTACGCAGTACCACTATGTGCAATTCAAGATATAGCCACTATAATTAGTGCCTTTGCGTAAGTCCTGATAATTTCGTATACTAACGATATTGCATCATCAGGATTTATAGGAATGATTGACGGGAATAAAATTAACAAGAAAACAATATATAAATCCAGTTGTTGGTAACTACGGCTTACTGATTAAATCTAAAAGCCTTTACAGATAAAGGGAGAAGATCAAATGAAAATTGCCTACATTAAACCCAGTTTTCCTAACGAAAAAAGAGTCGGTTTATTACCGCAACATTTATCCTACTGTAGTCCAGAGGATGAACGCAGATTGGAAGAAGGTTATGGGGAAAGTTTAGATATTCCCGACGCAGCTTATGAAGAAGGTGCTGGTTATTCTCGCGAAAGTCTATTTGCTTGGGCGGATGTAATTTACTGCATTAAAGTTCCCCAACCCGAAGATTATCAATACTTTAGAGAGAATCAAACTCTTGTAGGTTGGATTCATCCCTTTGGTGCATCAGGAACACATTTTCGAGAATACTGTACTGAAGCGAAAAATCTGCGGCTATTTGATATTACAAATGAAATCTCTATCCGTATTACTCAAGGAAAAATAGAAACTCTGAATACTCCAAGAGATTTTTTAAAAGAAAATAAAATATTAGCAGGTTACGCCTCAATGATGCAAGCCATTATGTTGCGAGGCGGGATTACCCAGAACGATCGAGTAGCAGTATTTGGCTCAGGAAATGTGGCTTATGGGGTCTTGAAATATTTGGTGAGTAAAGGGATTGAACCTGTATTGCGTCGCCGGAGTAATGTCGATATAATGCGACAAGAATTTCAAGATTATGATATTTTTATCAATACAGTGGAAATTGCTCAAGGAGATGCACCGATTGTTACTTTTAAAATGCTTGATTCCATGAAATCTACAGGTTGGATTATTGATGCAGCAGCAGATACTGGCAGAGCAATTCAAGGTACTCGTGCAACTAAAATAGGAAATCCTATCTATCAAGACGATCGAGGTCATACATTTTATGTGGTTGACAATTCCCCTTCTCTGCTGTATAGAGAAAGCAGTAAAGGAATTAGCGAAGGTTATGCCAAACATTTTTGGATCAGACCTATGAGCTATTGGTACAGTGATTCCTGTATTGCTCCTGAACTATAAATTATAGGTAGTGGTGTACAAGTAGTGATTTTTGCAGTTAGATTCTAGATTCATCCCTTTTAGTTCTGAAGATATACAGAAAGGCTTTAATTGTGTTGCTAAACATCTTCAAGCAAGAGGTCTACTAATAATTAGTGCCTCTAATGCTTATGGAGATAATTTAGTAGAATTGGATAATGGTATTGTTCATAAAAAAATTGCCACTACTGAATTAATTAAAAATGAACGTTATGCTATTCTTAATTATCTTTTTTATGAAAATGAAAAGTTATTAACGCAACAAAAAGTGAAACTTAAATTACTCAGTTATCAAATTTGTAAGATGATGTTAGAAAAAGCCGGGTTTATAGAAAAAGATATCAACCCAGGAAAATATTATACCTACTTAAAAAATTAAGCACAATATTTTCATAATGACTAACAAAATACCTACACAAAACATACCATCTATTCCACCGTATAATTATCAACCTACTCCATATCTTGGTCTTTCAAAACAACAAGTAATTGATTTAAGAAAACAATATATAAATCCGGTTGTTGCTACCTATTATCAACAACCCATTATGATTGTGGAAGGTTTTATGCAATACGTTTTTAATGAAACAGGGAAACGTTATTTAGATGCCTTTGCAGGAATAGCAACAATTAATGTTGGTCATTGTCATCCTCATGTTGTGAAAGCTGTACAAGAACAATCAGCAAAATTGCAACATTTAACCACACTTGCTCTACATCCAACAATTGCTGAATATAGCAAAATGTTAGTAGATAAAATGCCAGATGATTTATCAATGGTTTATTTTGTTAATTCTGGCTCAGAAGCTAATGATTTAGCAATGCTAATGGCGAGGATTTATACTGACAATTTTGAAATAATTACCCTGCGCAATGGATATCATGGCATGAGTGGCAATACTATGGGATTAACATCTCAAAGCACTTGGAAATATTGTACACCTCATAATTTTGGGATTCATCATGCTTTAAATGCCGATGTTTATAGAGGTCCTTGGAATAATAATGAAAGTAATGTTGCCGATCGATATGCTGATGAAATTAAGAATATAATTGAATATGCAACCTGTGGAAAAATTGCTGGTTTTATTGCTGAATCTATTCAAGGAATGGGCGGAGCAATAGTTTATCCAGATGGCTATTTAAAGAAAGTATCCGATTATGTTCATCAGGCAAAAGGATTATTAATTATTGATGAAGTACAAACTAGTTGTTGTCGAACTGGTAAAGGTTTTTGGGGTTTTGAACTTCACAATATTAAACCTGATATTGTTACTTTAGCTAAAGGTATTGGTAATGGAGTACCTCTTGCTGCTGTGGTGACAACACCTGAAATTGCCCAAGCATTTACTCAAAAAATGCACTTTAATACATTTGCTGGAAATCCTGTTTCTTGTGCAGCAGGTAAAGCAGTTTTAGAGACAATTGAAAGGGAAAATCTACAACAAAATTGTTCTTTAGTAGGAGATTATTTACTCAAAGGTCTTTATAATTTACAAGAAAAATATGAATCTATTGGGGATGTTCGTGGTTGTGGATTAATGATTGATATTGACTTAGTTAAAAATCGGGAAACAAAAGAACCAAACTCTGAGCTTGCATCTGAAATTCACGAAGTATCTAAAGATTTAGGATTAATTATTGGTAAAGGTGGTTTATATCGTAATATTTTACGGATTAAACCACCACTTTGTATTACAACAACAAATGTAGATTTTATTTTGTTCAGGTTTTGGATTTTGCTTTGAGTTCTTCTGCGCAACTTCCTTGATTACTGGGATTCTATGAAAGTTATATTTTCTCGTTAAACAATATACTCATACACTCAAACACCTAAAACACCTAAAAACTAAAGTTTGCCAGTCAACCAATAAGTGACCATCTCCCCTCTACCTTTGACTGTAATATACCCACGAGGTTCCAATAAAAACTTATTTTTTAAAAGTTTATAAGTAGCTTCAGTCACTTGAATTCTACCAGGAATTCCGCTTGACTCCATCCGAGATGTGATATTAACTGTATCACCCCACAAATCATAAATAAACTTTTTAATACCAATGACCCCTGCTACAACAGTTCCGGTATTAATACCGATCCGAATTTGAAATGGTTCTCCTCGATCGTTTTTGAATTTCCTGATCGCCTCCTGCATATCTATTGCCATTTTAGCGATCGCCTCGGCATGATCGTCTCGAGCAGCTGGTAAACCACCAACTACCATATAAGAGTCTCCTATAGTCTTAATTTTCTCCAAACTATGCTCTTCAGTCAGTTGATCGAAAGCCGAGAAAATTTTATTGAGAATATCGACTAGTTCATTAGGAGATATCCGAGCTGAAAAACCTGTAAAATCAACAATATCAGCAAACAAAATCGTGACATTATCGTAACGCTTGGCAATTGGATGTTGATTTTGCTTTAATCTTTCAGCAATTTTCATCGGCAAAATATTCAGCAATAAACGCTCAGATTTTTCTTGCTCCAGCCGCAGAGCGGTTTCTACATATTTACGTTTTGTGATATCTTGAACAGTACCTTCATAGTAAAGGATATCTCCCTCAAAATTGCGAACAACACGAGCATTTTGAGAAGTCCAAATCACACTACCATCGGCACGATAAATTTCTGATTCAAAATTTGATATATAACCATGTTTTTCTATGGCAGAAATAAACTCAGTACGACGATTTTCTTGAACATATAATTGCCAGGCAATATCTGTCATATTGTCCTTCAATTCTATTTCTGAGGAATAACCATACATTCGCACTAATGCGGGATTCGCACTGAGAAAGCGTCCATCAGGAGTAGTTTGAAATATACCTTCTGCAGTATTTTCAAAGATGCTACGGTATTTCTCCTCAGCTTTTTGTAGCGCATCTAGTACCCGTTTGCGTTCTGTAATATTACGCGCCACCCAAATTACGCAATTATCTGGTAACGGTGAAATATTGGCAGCAAACCAAATTTCATTAGGATTAAGAATAGGAGAATGGGGATAAGGAATTCTAGATTGGGAGTTGGAGTTGGGAACTTCACAGGAAATTCCCCACATATTATTAGACCCTTTACTATCTTTACTATTGTTCTGATTATTGCCTATGAGTAAGCTATATTCTATATTAACAGATTCATGTGTATTTAATACCCGTTGAATATTAATCATAAATAAGTTAGCTTGTTCAGGAGGCAATACTTCGTAAACACTCTTACCAATCAACTCATTAGTAGGACTATATAACACCTCAGAATTAGTAGACAATATTTTGACATATCTCCCTTTGGCATCAAAGACAGTAATCACATCTGTCATCGCCTCAAACAAAGCCCGCAGTTCCGCTTCCGACTTTCGCAAAGCATTCTCCACGCGCTGGCGTTCGGAAATCTCCATCATTAGCAGACGATTTGATTCTTTGAAAGCAGCAGTACGCTCCTCAACCTCACTTTCTAACTGCTGATTCGCTCTTTCCAAAGCTTCCTGTGCTTGTTTTCGCTCTGTAATATCCTCAACAGTTCCCTCATAACGAATTAAATTCCCCTCCCGATCCCGCACAGCTCTGGCATTTTCAGAAATCCAGATTAGACTGCCATCTCGACGATATACTTGTGACTCATAGTTGAGTACAACATCCAGCTCTTGTAGTAGTTGAATAAATTGGGTGCGACGCTCAGGATTACCGTAAAGTTGGTGTTGTAAGCAGGTGAGGTTAGCCATCATCTCTTCTGGAGAGTCATAGCCGTAAGTTCGAGCCAATGCTGGATTTGCACTCAGGAAATACCCATCAGGGGTCGTTTGGAAAATTCCTTCAACGGCATTTTCAAATATAGTGCGATATTTCTCTTCTGCTTGTCGTAATCCAGATTCTGCCAGCTTGCGGTCGGTAATATCAATACCAATCGAAAAAGCAGCTTTCCCTGCTGCATATTTTTGGGCAACAATCAAATAATTCCGAGGAGTACCATTAACAAAAGCAGAAATTTCTTGACAGTCATCCTCAACCGGACTGACAAAAAACTGGCTCATAAACTCGCTAAATTCTTGACTGGCATTTAGAAAACCAATATTTTGACCGATGAAAGCATCTGCAGGTAAATTGTACATTTCTGCTAAATGCTGATTCACTCCTAGGTAGTGCAAATCTGAGCTAATCCAAGATACAATACCAGGTATTGCTTCCAAAATTGCCCCTAACTGGTCTTGAGTTGCTCCAAGAGCTAACTCTG
>JBARXI010000159.1:0-2893 GCA_049647275.1 Microcoleaceae cyanobacterium | reverse complement strand
CGCAGTGCCAGATCATCTATCTCTAGCCTCTTGATTTTTTGCTCTTTTTCTTCTGGACTCATGGTTGAAGACTACCAGATTTTTTCCCTCATGGGAATATTCCTTTCTTTCCTACCTGGGCAGTTACGATTTATTTAGGTATAGAAGGATTAATTGCAGCCGAAAAAGCAGGTCATTTCGGTTAACAGTTAGCTTCCCGCGGAGGAACTGCGTCCTTCAGTGACTACCGTCATCTGTCGTTGGGTTGAAATCGGGAATATACGAGAAAAATTACAGTTGCCTGATTTTAATATAGCAATCCTAAATGATTTGTGAAAAATTTAGATGTATTTATTTTGTCTTCTACCTACCACCTAATACCTAACACCTACCACCTACCACCACCAAAAATTTCTAACTGAAATAGGATTGCTATATCTATGTATGTACCTAATGTAAGAATTTATAATTAGATTTTGCTTGTAATCTCTACCTTTTTATAGAGCCAAGTTGACTCAACTTTTAAGTTATATTAACAACAGGTTTTAAAATTAACCTGTAATTTCAAAAGATAAAACAAGATACTAAACCAGAGGATAATTATATGAGTTCCGCGACATCTGCATCAAAAGATAATTTAGAGCAGTCTCTCAATACTTTTAGAGAATTAGAAATTGACAACCAACTAGCTTTTTTGTGGTTTGTATACACTAAAATGGGTGATTCAGTTACACCAGCAGCACCGGGGGCAGCAGGAATAGAAATTGCTAACGGTTTGTACGACCAAGTAAAAGCTTTGTCTCACGACGAACAACTGCAAGTACAACGGGATTTATTAGCACAAAAACAGGATGAAGAATTCACCATCGCTCGTGAATATGCTGCTTTAACAGATAAAACTAAGCTTTTATTCTGGTATCGTTTAGCAGAAGGAATGGAGCAGAAAGAGATTATCCCCATGCCTAATAAATATGAATTACCAGAAAATGGTCAAAACTTGTTAGCCACTATAGAATCTATGGAGTTTCAGGAGCAGCTTACCTTCTTACGCAAAGTAGTAGTTCCTACAAAAAGTTAATTTTAATTGGCTGTTTAATCTGATAAAATAGATAAAAGCGTGTCGAAAGTGATAATTTAGGAAAAGCGATAAGTTGCTAACTTTTTGCTCCTGACTTTTACTTCCTCGCTTTTATTATTTTTTTATTGGTTCTACTTAGGAATTAAAATGGTGTTATGGGTTAGGCAAATTAAAGACTGGTTTTCTTCTCAACAAAAAGAACTAGCTGAAACTAAGATATCTTTGGAAGAATTGCCTTTAGAAACTCAGGAAAAACTGCGGGCTACTTTATCCGAACTTCCTAGTCCTCAAATAATTATAGAAGCTGTACAAAATGCAATAGAAACAGCAGTTTATCAGTGGTTAAATAGCCCATTAGCTCCTAATAGTTTAGTAATTCTGGGGAGTCCAGTTGACCCCATTCATCAATTTATTCAAGATGCTATCAACCAATGGCAAATCCCCCAAAATATTCCTCTTCATTGTTTATATTTGCCACCTGCCATAAATCCCGAAGAAAGGCAGCAGCAACTAGCGACAAAATTACAGGAAGTTTCTTTAAATTCTCATTCGGAGCGACAATTATACTTAATTTCTAACTTATCAAATTGTTTTCTTCGCTGCATTGGTGGATTAGATGCGATGAATTTGCTGGGAGAGAAAGTGCTGGAAAACAAACAAAAATTTTGGATAATTGGTTGTCATACTTGGGCCTGGGAATATTTGGATAAAACTAATCACATCCAGGCAAATTTTGAACAAACTTTTTGTTTGCCAATTCTCAGTGATAATGACCTAAAAATCTGGTTAAAGCCGACTAGCATTAATCTGTATATTGAAGAAGATGAAGATGAGGAAAAAGAGTATTTTGAAAAGCTGGCAAAAACTGCTGCTGGTTTGAGCGAAGTAGCTAAAGAGTTATGGTTTTTTTCCCTCGGTTGCGAACCACAAGAGGATGAGGATGTAGCATCTTCTATGCCGATTAAAAGAGAATTGGAAAAGTTACCATTACTACCTGAAATAACTATTGATGACCGTTATCTACTTTATTCATTATTACTTCATCAACAGCTTAGTATTGATTGTTTGGCTCTCACTTTGGGAGATGTAAAAAGTGTGATTAACTCTCAGGTAAAACATTTAAAAAGTTTAGGTTTAGTTCAAGAAAAATCTGGTTTATTGACGATTAATCAAGGTTATTATCCTCAGTTAATAGTAGACTTAAAACAGAATAACTTTTTCACTTATTGAAATAGCAGTCATAAATTCATTGGCACTACTTATGAAGCGCGTGGGTATTAAACCCATCACAGAAAAGATAAATATAGTAGAGTTAGTAGAATATCTATAGCTATTGCCGGCCGTTACAGCTTTAGCTATACCATTTTTATTTAAAAATATCACAAATAGTATCCCCTCAATAATTGGGAGAAAGAGTTATTCAGGCATCCAGGACAAACCAAAAAGATTGAGAGCAGACTTTTCCTGAATAATAGTTAGTAAAGAGGGAATATTTCCCACCTGAGAAATGCGAAATTCGGATATATTCAAAAAAGCTGATACCCAACTGACAAGTAGTAGCAGTAAATCTGATATTGATTTGTCACCCTCAATCATCTTTTGTGTCATGTTTCATATTTTATGACACTCTGTGTACTTCGTTTCACTTATTTTCTTCTGCTAAGTAGTCACACAAAATTAATTACACATATCAAGTAAAATAATATAATTCATAAAAATCGGCTTTAAAAAGATAATTATTATGAGGTTTATTAGAGAATTAAATCCAGAAACTATCAAGGTTTTAAAAAGAATAATTAAATACAGTAAGCACGCATCTAGTTAGACAGAGAGCTA
>JBARXI010000158.1:0-10296 GCA_049647275.1 Microcoleaceae cyanobacterium | reverse complement strand
TAACTACTCCAAGCTGAGTCTAATCTTCTGATTATTGAAATGCTAACTTTAGTTGGTAAAGCTTGATAATCGTAACTTTTAGAGACCTTGTGATACAGTTGATTAAAGCTGAGTTTCTTTTTGTTTTCAAAGAAATATTGACGATAATGGTAATTGGCTAAATTGAACAGATTTTTTGACAAAAAAGCCTTCTGGTCAATTTCTGACCACAAATAATGTGATTTACCGATCAAATGACGTTCAACTAGCTTCATACCTTAATTGTAACCGATCGCGACTCAATGGATAGATAACTGAAAAAAACTTACTCATTTTAGTTTTATACCTATAGTTATGAGAAAGTTTGATGAACTTTAGAGAAGTTTTCGCTTTCTGTATTTACCCCTTTTTTATCACTTTTGGTAATTCAATATTTTCCGTTATAGCCTAGGAAAGATCGAGATTTGACCACAGTTTGATAAAACAGAGTTAGGTGGCTGGAGTTAGTGAGCTAGGAGCTTGCTGTCAAACAGACTTATGGTTGGATGATCTGGGTAATTACTATGAATTAATTCTCAGGCTAGGTATCTGTATATATATGTAAGCTCACCGGTGTTACATTTTAACTGATTGGTTTTTTGCCATGCCTTTTGCAATTTTTCTCTTACCCAGATTCTACTGCTATTTCTTCTATATGCTAGAGTAGCATATTTTGTTTTAACTGTGAACTACAAATATCATAACTTTTTGTAGAACTTGATTTTCTGCTAGTGAATTCAGCAAACACTTACTCTATCCTAAGCAGTTATCACTCGACCCTCTAAAACTTGATTAGGCATTGCCTTATCACTATTGTAATTTTAGGAGTAACCCTCGCCCTTGACTGTATCTAAATTTAATTAGCCGATGGCAAAAGTTGTTTATGGCCATGTTCAAGCGCGATCGCGTAACTTGATAGATTACCTAAGTTAATCTTTTAACTTTTTTGCACAAATTAGTCAAGGTTTACGGATTTGATTAATAATAATATTGAATGGGTTATTTTTGCAAGTGAGGAGCAGACGATCGCATGGATGTTAAAGAGTTAAAGTTTCTTTTGAAATTACTAGGGTACAAGAATTATATAGTATCTATTAATAAAATTCAGCCGGAAGTTGGGATAAAAACTTCGGAGCGGGATGAGATTTGTTACAGACTACGCGATCGAGGATTTGTAAATTTTACAGCAGAGGTTACAAAATTTAATATAGAGGCAAAGGGCAAATCACTTCTGAATGGTAAAAAAGCTGCTCAATCTCTCACTGATGAGGAATTGAAGGTGCTTAAAGCAAGTGCTAATGGTGTAATTTCTCCAGGGGAAACTGGTATAGCTTCTACTTATAGACAAGCTGTAATTCAAGATTTGCTGGATCGGGGTTTGATTAAAACTTTTGACCAAAAAATCAAAGAAGTGTGGTTGACCGAACAAGGAAAGAAATTTTTGTGCCAAGAATATTCCTCCCGTAGCAATGCTAAAGAAATCAGTCTAAAAATGCTCAGTGATTATCTCCAACTAATGCGTACATATCAATCCCCCTCTTCCCCTAGGCAAGAAAAACAAGAGTTTTTCAAGGTGTCTAACAACAAACCCACTGACTCTGAGATTTTAGCTGTAATTCGGGATCTAGACAAAACTCTAGGTACAGATAACTATTTACCTATTTTTCATCTACGACAAAAGTTACAACCTCCCCTATCTCGCGAAGAACTAGATCGAGCACTCTACCGTCTCGAACAAAATGACCAGATAGAATTAAGTTCTTTGCAGGAGGTAAAATTCTACACCCCTGAACAAGTTGAAACTGGTATTCCTCAAGATATTGGCGGACGTTTGTTTTTCATTATTCCCTACTAAATTTCCATATATCTGCTATCGTAATTTTCTAATACCAATTTCATGTCGTTGAGCTACTCAGGTGATTAGTAGTCAGTAGCCGTAGGGGCAATTCGCGAATAGCCCGTACAGTAGTCAGCAGGTAAGGTGAGTAGCGTTACTTTTTGAACTTGGTATAAGCTGTCCAAAAAATACCACTAGGTTTAGGCATGAAATCTATAGATCGGATTATTCAAACAGAAATCAACCCTTTCGATCCAGTAACTCTTTATACGATTAACTTTTGGCAGGAACAACAAAACCCTAATCTAAACGTCGATTCTATTCATCAAAATATTATTACTGATATAGAAGGAGTTCTCAAGCAGGTTGCCAAGGAGCATCATCCTCGCACTTTGATGCTTACTGGTGACTCTGGGTCTGGTAAAAGTTATCTGTTGGGGAGAATTAAAAAATTATTCAATACTAGAGCCTTTTTTGTCTATGTCGATCCGTGGCCCGATAGCGATTATATTTGGCGTCATATTTTGCGCCAAACAGTTGACAGTTTGATGAAAGTTCCGGATGGTCAAACAGACTCTCAGTTGCTACTGTGGCTAAAAGGTTTACTGGCTTTCAAAAATAGTAGTTGGTTGAAAAAGATTATCGGTGAGCGAAAGGTATTTATTAGAAATCTCAAGTCAACTTATTCCTCTGGTATTTATAACCCTAATGATTTCTTCAGCGCACTTTATCATTTGCTAAATCCAGAGTATAGCCTCATTGCCTGTGAATGGTTGCGGGGGGACGATTTAGAGGAGGATGATTTAAAAGCTTTGGGCATCAAAAATAGCATAGACTCGGAAGATTCGGCCCAGAAAATTATTACTAATCTAGGGATAATTTCTGCTGCATCTCAACCTATTGTTTTATGTTTTGACAATCTTGATAATATTCCTAGGTTGTTAGATGGCTCGTTAGATTTACAAGCATTGTTTAATGTTAATTCTAGTATTCATACTCACTATCCACAAAATTTTGTGATAATTATCAGTATTATTACTAGCACCTGGAAACAAAATGCTGAACTGATTCAACCAGCAGATAAAGCCCGGGTTAATGCTGGATATTTTCATCTCAAACCGATTACTTTGGAACAGGGAGAAGCGTTATTAGCTGTTCGTTTAAGTCCTTTGCATTCTCAAGCAAAACCTAAACCGACATTATCAATATTTCCTTTGGAAAAAGAAGTATTAGAGCAGAAATTTCCTCGGGGTAAAACTTTGCCTCGCAATATATTAGAATTAGGACGGAAGGAATTTGACCGATATAAAAGACAAATTTTTAATGAGCCAGAAAATGGTGAAGAATTAACAGTAGAGAAAAAAATTGCTACTTTTAAGTTGATTTGGCAAGATAAGTATCAAAAAAGTCAGAAAAAAATTAATAAAATTACGCAATTAGCTGAACCAGAGTTAATTCGGATGTTGGAAGAGGTATTAATGGCTTTGCAGTTTCAGGATGTTAAAACTAAACTTTTAAGTGGAAAGTATGCTAGTTATTCTCTTGGCTATAAGCAACAAAATCTTCGGCAAATAGGTATTGTATGGAGCGAAGAACCTAGTATGACTAGTTTTTATAATATTATGAATGCTTGTCAGGCAGTGGTTGAGAAAAAATCTTGCCAAAGTTTATATCTGATTAGAACTGCTGGATTAGGAGATAGAAAACTTGTGGGAAATAAGATTTATAGAAAAATTTTTAAAGGTAAGTCTAAAAATTATCATATTCAGCCGAATTTAGAGTCGATTCACTATTTGGCTACATATCATAGTTTGGTGAATGCAGCTCTGGCTAATGAATTAGTGATTGATGGTAAAACTATTAGTCTTCAGGAACTAGAAGAGATAGTTTATGAGTTAAAAATTTTGAATGACTGTAAGTTGTTTCAAGATTTATCTATTGTTATTCCAGCAGATAATCAAGAAAATCAAGATGAAGCAGATTTTGAAAAGGTAAAGGATTTTTTACTAGATTTAATTACAACACAAAGTTTTATGGGACGCAGGAATATAATTGACAATATACAGGATAAATTTGTGAATATTGAACCGTCACAAATTGATAAGCTGATTCAAGAATTAGACCGAAGCAAAAGAATAAAAGTTATTGATACCACAGGTAACTTGGAGGAACAATTAGTCTTTTTTATGCCTTAATAAGCAGCATTTTTTTTGAGTGGTCGTGATGTCAAATATGGTAGTAAAATGAAGCAGATTTTGAAGTTGAATGATATTTTTTATGACAGAATAATTAATCGCTCTCTGTGGTGAAATGAATCTAATGTATAGAAAAGTGATAATTAGGTGAAATTAAGCGATAGTACTGAAAAATAATTAATTGAAAAATCAAAAAAATAGTCAAATTCATCGGCTGATTTTATAGAACCCCTAAACGTATCTTTGTCAATGAAGAGCGTTTTTTTAGTTAGGAGACAGGAGATAAGAGGGAAGAAGGAAGAGGGAAGAAGGAAGAGGGAATAGGGAAGAAGATCGATCTGAAAAATTCCACAAAATACGCATATTTTTCCTCAAAATTGATGCGCTAGAAGACTTAACTATGGTAATTATATGGATATAAAATAGGTTCTATAATATATAGATAGTTATAGTTAATTCAGTTCCCTAGCAAAAAGTCACATTCCGTTGCTCTTGCTGCTGCATATCGTATTTTAGTTACATTCATTGCTAAATAAAAAACCTGGAAAATCAGGATAGTATGTCAAAGCCAATAAATAGTAAACCACAACTACAATCTCCACCATTAAGTGTTACTGATGTCAGACTTGCTTTTGAGTGCCCACGTTTATTGTATTTGAAGCGAAGTTTCGGCGGTAATCATCTGTTTTTACCAAAAGATTATATCGCAGAAATAGACATTGCTTTTATTAACTTAGTTAATAAGTTGATGAATATTATTCAGCAAGAATCTCGGATTAAAATGTTGTTTGAAGGCAAAGTTGAGCAGCTTGATACAGATGCGATCGCGAATCAAATTGAACAGCTTTTTTATCGGCTAATTTTTTTTCCTTACTTACAAACAATAGTTACAAAAGATTTGACTCTGGTAACAGCATTATATCAAATTTGGCAAGTATTAACTAGACTGATTTTTAATATATCTGAAACCATAGTAAAAAATCGGCGTTATTGTAATGAAAGTGTTGTAATTCGTCGAACATTAATTACGGGAGAAATACTGCTGGATTATGTTTTTAAAATCCCAGATGGTCGCAGCCAAAAAGTAACTGGAAAAGTTGATAATTTAATTTTTGACTTTGAGTCTCGTCGCTTGTTTGTAGTTAATTATCAAACTTACAAATCTGTAGAAATATCATCTAAGTTAATAGAAATTGCCCTCTATAGTTTTCTCCTCAAGCAAAGGAAAAAAGTAACTGTTGATGCTATTGTTTATTGTGCTTTGCCTGAGTTGAGAGAGTATCATTATTCCTGGGAAGAGCTTGAGGATGTGGTGCAAAGTTTAGTTCCGGCTAAGTTACAGGAGATGCGACAGTGGTTAAAGTGGGAGCCATTTCAACCAGACCCACCTCCACCAACGGAGCGGGAGTATTTATGTGATATTTGTCCTCAAAGGGAAAAGTGTCAGCATTTTTTCGCTGGGGATGACATAGAGGTTATTGGGGGTGAGGATGCGATGGGTAGACATTAAGATTTAAGCTGATTACGAAATAATCAACAAGTATTTTTTTTGATAAGTACTAACACAAAATAACTAGTACATTTTTTACTAAAATAAATTGGCTTAAAATGTCTCTGGAAAAGAAATATAACAATAGACATCTGGTATAAATTAAATATTTCTATTTGAGCAACCCTTGTCTTGAGGTTATATACAGTCCGTTTAATTAGGGTTCAAATAACCTCTGTTATTGACCCAAAGCAAGTTTTCCTATGCTCCCTACTCCATGCTCCCTACTCAAGTTTCTACATTCTTTTTCACCATATGTCTAATGGCAGTAAATATACAAATAATTTTGTTTATCTACTTACTAATCAGGTATATAGCCAATTGCTTTAAGCTTTTGGTAGACACCATCTGAAAATCCTTGTATTTTATCTTTACTACCTTTTCTTTTTGACTCTTGTAGATTTTCCCAAGTCAGTTTTTTACTGGGTTGTCGCCAATGTTTAATCGCCTCCCATGCAACAGCTCCTCCTGCAGTTGTTTTTGTAACTCGTTTGAAGGCTTGTTTGATTTCTATTTCAGTTTCTACTGTTAATAAATTGATTTTTTGTAGTTGATTAGATTCATTTTTTATAGCTTCTAGTTGTCTATTTAGAGCTGTTTGAGTTTTTGTTAATAAAGATAATGCTTCGAGCTGAGATAAGTTACTGGTTTCCTGACGTATAACTTCTAATTGCTTGTTAAGAATATTCTCAATTCCTATGAGATTTGTTTTTGCTTCTAGCTGCTCAATTTTACTGGCGAGATTCTCCAATTTTTCCTCTATGATTTTATTTCCTTGAGATTGAGAATTAGAATTTACAAATTCGGGAGTGGATGAAGTAGATGAAGTAGATAACTGTTCTAACTTTGTTGTTATTGGTTGCAATCTTTGGTCAAGCAATTTGGCTAAATCACTTAAATTTATTGTGGCTTCTTGTTTAATTGTATAATCTTCAAACACAGGAGAAATATTACTTTTTTTCCTGAGCATTTTCACTTGTGCTTCTAGCACCTCTGCTTTATCACCTTCAATGATAAATGCTCCTATTCTTTCCCCATCACGAGGATTTATTTCTTTTGCTCTGACTGCTGCATAATATTCAAAATGCCCATCAACTACTTCGTAAGATTCCCAACCAACAGTACGTAATACTAAAGGTTGAATGGTGCCTTCAGCTTTTAAAATTAACTGAGCAGCTTGTTCTAATTCTGACTCTAAAAATTCAGAACGAGGTACATTAGAAGTAATTTCTTTTACAAGTACAAATTCTGGAGATAATAACATTATTTTAATCCTATTTTGTTTAATACTTCGTTTGCTAGTGACTCAAATTCTTGGCAAGAGGAGGAATCTGGTGCATAGTCAAATATAGACCTAGGTTCTGGTATTTGCAAATCTCCAACTTCGCGAGTTTTATCAATACATTTAGCAAGCTCTTCTCTTTGGAATATAACTGTTTCCATAACATTAAGACCATAACGCTTTGAAACTGCTTCGATCTGTTTTGGCAAAGTATATTGTTTAAAACGAGCATTAGTCGAAATTTTGCAAGAGAGTACACCTAGTATTTCTAGAGCTGGCTGATTAATCATCTGCCTAAAACTATTCACATCTTGGAGATAATTTTTAACATTGGATAGACCTTGATTCGCAAATGGTTTTAAGTCTGAAGGAATAATTAAATAGTTAGCTGAAACTAGGGCAATAAATACATATAAGTTGAAAGCTGGTGGTGTATCTATAATAACAATATCGTATTTTTCTTCTACAAGTTTTAGTTTTTTTATTAGTGCAGTTTGAGTGCTTCTAAGATTGTTCAACTCAGCTTCAGCTTGCATTAAATTTATATGAGATGGAACTACATCTACTTCAGGATTATTAAAACTAGAAACTCTAGCTACTTCTTGAATACTATCAGATTCATCATATCTCAAAACATTATAAATGTAGGAGTCTTTGATATCATCAAATTCTTCATCATCAAATTTAATTAGACCTGTAGCAAATGTTGTATTTGCCTGACTATCTAGGTCAATAACGAGAACTCGATAACCTTTTTTACTTAAGGCAGCAGCTAGGTTAACTACTGTTGTTGTTTTCCCTACTCCGCCTTTATTATGATAAATTGCAATTACTTTCATAAGATTTTCTCTACTTTTATCAATTTGATTAGACTGTCTTTGAAAGGAGACTAAGTTAGTCTGATTTGTAGATGTCTTGCTAACAATTTTGTTGCCATCAACTTGATTAGCGACTTCTTCAATAGAATTTTCTCTACTTTTATCAATTTGATTAGACTGCATTTGAAAGGAAACTGAATTAGTCTGATTTGTAGATGTATTACTAAGAATTTCACTGGAATGAACTTGATTAGCGCTCGCTTCATTTTCCTTGACTTCTTTTTCTGAATTTAATGTCTCAGGAATCGATTCAACGGTATTTTGATTAACCTGTTCGTTAGTAATTTCTGCGGTATCTGGAATTTGTCTTTTATTCAGATTATTTCGACCAATTAATGCTTTAATTTCCTCTATTTTGACATCTACTTGATTTCCCGAACAATTAAAGACTAACTGAATATCATTTTCTACCCTTTGATAAATCCTAATTTCCTTAGCATTAGTTAGTAAACCATATCTGACATTCATGCTTGTCAAATAACGCTTGAGTTTTCGCAGATGCCGATCCAAGTTTTGTTTTGGATGTTTTGCCTCCATGACTAGACTCAGTGGGGAATCTCGATCTAACCGTAAAGGAATTACCTGGGTAGCAAAGGATAAAAAGTCTAAACGAATATTGCCAAAGGTTACTTCTTGATGCCAATTTTCAATACTATATCCTAACTTTGGCAGTAGATAACTAACTATTAATTTGCTTTCTACTTCGCTTTCGTTCCGACATAATTCTGGATTAAAATTCAAGGTTATTATTCCTTAATTTTTTATTTCATTAATAGCTTAGCTTATTTAATCAGATAAGTTAAGCTATGTCAATATTATTGATTTTATTTTTTCGGGATTTTTTAGCATTTTTACATTGTTACTTAGTGGTTATTTATTAGTATTGACCGAGTTGTTAATCTCTAAAAATAATTACTTAATTTTCGATTATTGTGATATATAAGTGCTTAGGCAAAATTAATTACACAGTTCTCAATGTAATAATAAATCGCTGTATTCTTTTAGTCTAAGCTATTACAGCCTTTGTTGTTTTCTCTATTGACAAGGTTACTAATTTTGCATGACTACTTAGCAATCAAAAATCAGGGGTGAGAAATTTCGGTGTATTTATTTGCGAATTCTACCTACCACTTACTACCACCAAAAACTCACGACTTAAATAGGATTGCTATACCATCTCTTTTGCATTGACCAGAATAAAAGGATATTTATTGAGTGATACAAATTACAGCAGTAGATAACTAACAATCAGTTTACTTTCTACTTCGCTTTCGTTCCCACATGATTCTGGGTTAAAAGTTAAGAGTATTCTTCCTTAATCTTTGATTTTTATTTCATTAATAGCTTAACTTGTTTAATCAAATTAGATAAATTAAGTTCTGTCAATATTAATGATTTTTTTTATAGAGATTTTGCAGTTTTTTTACATAAGCAGCTACACAAAATTCATTACAGATTTGGCAAAAATGAAATGCTTATGCTGTGAGCATTACATAGAATCGGAGTAGGTAAATAATTTTGTTTGGGTGCTTAATGATTCAGGGCTATTTCATTCTAAACTGTGCCATGTTATGTATTTACGAAAATACCTTATTGAGAGCTCCCGATAATTTATCTTTCCCTATCTGAAAGTAAGTAAATTCATTGCTAAAATCTACAATGAAATGACCCTGCTTAATGGTTATTCTAGAGTAGTTAACTAGTTGCTAATCTCTAAGTAGGTAGACATAAATAAACGTTTCCTACCGAATGCTGCGCAAAAAAAATGAAAAATTTGAAAATGAAGCCAGAAGCTAGTTTTCAAGACTTTTTTACCGTGTTAAATCTTTATGGCTATTTTAGGGATAATTAAACCCACACACTTAAAAAAAATTACTTTATTTTCTATTGTGCTTATATAAGTGCTTACACAAAAATATTTGCACACAGCGATAGTTGGTAATCTTTGCTGTGCAAGAGTTTTGGCATTTATAAATGAGAAATTAATTTTGTGTACCTACTTACTATAGTATTTCCATTTGAGATGTGAAATCGGATAATAGTATTTCCTGTCAAGAAAAAATCACTCAAACAACGAGCAAGTGTTCGAGATATTCATTATCATTTTCCCTGTTTGTCGCAATTATCTTTTAACGATTCATTTGCCAACAGCCAAAATATCTTATTCTTAATAACCAAACTCCCTACTTCCTACTCCCAAGTAAGATTCAGTAATGTTTTTAACGATTCATTTGCCAAGAGGGAATATCTCTTATTCTTTATTCTTAATAACCAAACTCCCTACTCCCAACTCCCAAGTAATAAGTAAGATTCAGTAATGTTTTTAACGATTCATTTGCCAAGAGGGAAGATATCTTATTCTTTATTCTTAATAACCAAACTCCCTACTCCCTACTCCCAAGTAAGATTCAGCAATGTTTTTAACGATTCATTTGCCAAGAGGGAAGATATCTTATTCTTTATTCTTAATAACCAAACTCCCTACTCCCTACTCCCAAGTAAGATTCAGCAATGTTTTTAACGATTCTTTTGACAAG